>CAMZBS010000159.1 GCA_947304695.1 uncultured Prevotella sp. | reverse complement strand
AAGACCACCATTGCCACCTTATTATATAATATGTTCCGCAAGCTGGGCTACAAGTGCGGCCTGCTCTCTACGGTTTGCAACTATATTGAAGGTGAACCCATTCCGGCCGACCACACCACGCCAGACCCTATCGAGCTGAACCGCCTGCTGCGCCGCATGGTCGATGCAGGTTGCCAGTACGTGTTCATGGAGTGCAGCAGCCACGCCATTGCGCAGCATCGCATCGGAGGTCTGACCTTTGCAGGCGGTATCTTCACCAATCTGACACGCGACCATCTGGACTACCACAAGACGGTGGAAAACTACCGCGATGCCAAGAAAGCCTTCTTCGACATGCTGCCCAAGGAAGCCTTTGCCATCACCAACGCCGACGATAAGAACGGACTGTTCATGGTTCAAAACACGAAAGCCACCATTAAGACCTACAGCACCCGTTCCATGTCCGACTACCGGGCTCGCATCATCGAGTGCCACTTTGAAGGCATGTACTTGGAGATGGACGGTCATGAGGTAGGTGTGCAGTTCATCGGAAAGTTCAATGTCAGCAACCTGCTGGCAGTCTACGCCGCTGCCGTCATGCTGGGACAACAGCCGGAGGATGTGCTGGTGGTCATGAGCACGCTGAAGAGCGTGGCCGGACGCCTGGAACCCATCCGCTCGGAAGAGGGTGTTACCGCCATCGTGGACTATGCCCACACGCCCGACGCGCTGGAGAACGTGCTGAATGCCATTCATGAAGTGCTGAACGGCAAAGGCCAGGTCATCACCGTGTGCGGAGCAGGCGGCAACCGTGACAAGGGCAAGCGTCCGCTCATGGCTCAGGAAGCCGTGAAGCAAAGCGACCGTGTCATCATTACCAGCGACAATCCACGGTTTGAAGAGCCGCAGGACATTATCAACGACATGCTGGCAGGCTTGGACCAGAAACAGCTGAAGAAGGTCATCAGCATTGCCGACCGCCGCGAAGCCATCAAGACCGCCGTAGCTTTGGCCCAGAAGGGCGATGTCATCCTGATTGCCGGAAAAGGCCATGAGGACTACCAGGAAATCAAGGGTGTGAAGCACCACTTCGACGACCGCGAGGTGGTACGTGAGATTTTCAATTCCTAACTTGTAACTCCAAAACTCCTAACTCGAATGCTGTACTATCTGTTTCGTTTCTTAGAGCAATTCAACCTTCCCGGTTCACACCTGTGGAGCTACATCTCGTTCCGCTCGTTGCTGGCGCTCATTCTGTCGCTGGTCATCTCGGCATGGTTTGGCGAGTATTTCATCAAGTTCATGAAACGCAAGAAGATCTTCGAGACAGAGCGTGACCCGGCCATTGATCCGTTTGGAGTCGAGAAGAAAGGCGTTCCCACCATGGGCGGCATTATCATCATTGTGAGCATCCTGGTGCCCGTCATCCTGCTGGGACGTGTGCGCAACGTTTATCTCATCCTGATGGTCGTCACCACCCTGTGGCTTGGATTCCTGGGATTCCTCGATGACTACATCAAGATTTTCAAGCGCGACAAGGAAGGACTGAAGGGCAAATACAAGATAGTGGGACAGGTGTCAATCGGCTTCATCGTGGGTCTCACGCTGTGGCTCAGCCCCGATGCCGTGGTCAGGGAGAACGTTGACGTGGAAAAGCCCAATCAGGAAATCGTGGTGAAACACAAGAAAAAAGCGGTGAAGTCGCTGCAGACCACCATTCCCTTCATCAAGAACCACAACCTGGACTACTCCAAGATGATGGGAGTCTTTGGTGAATATAAAACAGCCGCGGGCTGGGTGTTCTTCGTGCTGATGACCATTCTGGTGGTCACTGCCGTATCGAACGGTGCCAACCTGAACGACGGCATGGACGGCATGTGTGCCGGTAACTCGGCCATCATTGGCGTGGCGTTGGGCATACTGGCCTACGTGTCCAGCCATATTGGCTATGCCAGTTACTTCAACATCATGTACATTCCCCACAGCGAAGAGCTGGTGGTGTTCCTCTGTGCTTTCATTGGAGCCATGATAGGCTTCCTTTGGTACAACGCCTTCCCTGCACAGATATTCATGGGCGACACCGGATCGCTTACCATTGGCGGCATTATCGGTGTCTGTGCCATTATCATCCATAAGGAACTGCTGTTGCCTATACTCTGTGGCATTTTCTTCGTGGAAAGCCTCAGCGTGATAATCCAGACGCAGTGGTTCAAGCTCCAGAAGCGGAAGGGGCGCAGGGTACGCGTGTTCCGTGCCACGCCCATTCATGACAACTTCCGCAAACTGGACAAACAGCTCGACCCAACGTCGACCTATATTCTCAAAAGCTGGCCTCACCGCCCGTTCCATGAGTCAAAGATTACCATCCGCTTTTGGATTACCACCATTATCCTGGCGGCATTAACGATTATAACACTGAAGATAAGATGAAAAGGATTGTTATTCTGGGAGCAGGCGAAAGCGGTGCTGGTGCCGCCGTCCTGGCAAAGAAAGAGGGATTCGACGTGTTTGTATCAGACATGTCGAAGAT
>CAMZBS010000158.1 GCA_947304695.1 uncultured Prevotella sp. | reverse complement strand
GCTAAGAACGGAAAAATATTTAAAGACTAATGAATATGAAGAAAATCAATGCTACTACATGGGTTCTGATGTTCGGGCTGGCGGTCGGCACACTGACCTCCTGCGGACTTGACATTCCCAAAGAGACACAATCATCGTATGAGACGATGACGGTAGAGAAAAAGGACATAGAACTCCCTATGAAGTTCAGTGCTAAGATGAAAGGTCAGTCTGATGTGACAATCATGCCTCAGGTGAGTGGTCAGCTGATGAAGATATACGTGAGCGAGGGCCAGCAGGTGAGGAAAGGGCAGACGCTCTTCGTTATCGACTCACGTAATGCCCAACACGAACTGGAGGCTGCGAGGGCTAACCTTCAGGCTGCAAATGCCAATCTGACAGCTGCACTCGCACAAGCCAACAGCGCCAAGCTGGAATATGAAAGCAATCAGAACTTGTTCGAGAAAAAGATAGTGAGCAGTTATATGCTTGAAAACTCAAAGAACAACTATAATCAGGCACAAGCAGCTGTCAGCCAGGCCAAGGCTTCGGTCAGCCAAGCCAATGCATCCGTAAACCGCGCTCGTGTGAACTTGGGCTTCTGCACCATCACGGCACCTGTGTCGGGTGTTATCGGTGAGATTCCTGTACGTGGTGGCGACCAAGTGACACCTATGACGCAACTGACCGTATTGAGTGGCAATACGACAATGGACGCAGAATTCTCGGTGACCGAGGCAATTATCGAATCCCAAGTGCAAGCGGGTATGAAGGCCGGTGATAAGGAAAAACATATAGCTAGCCTTCCTGATGTGACGTTTGTGATGAAGAATGGTACGGAATATCCACACAAGGGTCGTATTACCAGTCTGACAGGTGTGGTGGATGCCGCTACGGGTTCACTGGCATGTAAGGCCTCCTTCCCCAACCCTGACGGACATTTGTTCTCGGGTATTCAAGGCACGGTAGTGCTTCCCTTCTCACAAAAAGGTGTGATGGTAATTCCCCAAAGTGCCGTCGTACGCTTGCAGGACAAGTCGTTGGTGTATAAGGTGAAAGGTGACAGCACGGCAACGGCCATTACTGTTTCCATCACGAATACAGGCAACGGCAAGGATGTCATTGTGACCGAAGGACTCAATGTGGGCGATAGGATTGTAACTGTCGGAGCCAACAACGTACAGGAAGGACAGCGTGTACTCTTTCCCGAAGCAGCGAAAAACGAGAAGTAAGTCATGAAGAATAATATATTTATTAACCGATACGTGATGGCATGTGCCATCTCGATCGTTATTGCTTTGGTGGGCTACATCTGCATGAACTCGCTGCCCATTGAGCAATACCCAAACATCGCACCGCCTACCGTACGTGTATCAACTACCTATACGGGTGCCGATGCCAATACGATTATGAAATCGGTGGTGCAACCATTGGAGGAGGCTATCAATGGTGTGCCTGACATGACCTATATGACCAGTTCGGCTTCGTCATCAGGCGATGTGAGCATCGTGGTCTATTTCAAGGCGGGTACAGATCCTGACTTGGCTGCGGTGAACGTGCAGAACCGTGTGACGCGAGCAACTGCCATGTTGCCAGCCGATGTTACGAAGGTGGGCGTTCAGGTGTTCAAGATGCAGAGCAACATTCTGCAGATTGGCGCTTTGAGAAGTGCCGATGGCAAGTATGACGACGATTTCGTGGCCAACTACATCGATATCAACCTGAAACCTCGTTTGATGCGTATTACTGGTGTGGGTGATGTCATGTCCCTCGGTAATACATATGCTCTTCGCATTTGGATGAAGCCTGACGTGATGGCTCAGTACGGATTGGAGCCCAATGACGTGTTTGCTGCCATTGGTGGCCAGAGCTTCGTTGCTGCCACAGGTTCTTTAGGTGCTCAGTCGGAGAATGCCTACCAGTACACGATGGAGTATAAGGGTACGCTGAAAACCATTGAGGAATTCAACGATATCGTACTTCGTACCAGCGATGGCGGCCACTTGCTGCACTTGAGCGATGTGGCTGACGTGGAGATTGGTGCCATGAGCTACAACTTTGTGTCGAACATTGGCGGCAAGCCAGGCACCATCTTCATGGTGTTCCAAGCCCCGGGCGCCAACGCTACAGAAGTAAATGCCCGAATCAACAAACTCTATGAGGAACTGAAGCCGATGATGCCAGCAGGACTGGAATTCGTGAAACTCGAAACGTCTGACGACTTCCTCTATGCTGCCATTGGCAACGTGGTCGAGACGCTCATCATCGCCATCATCTTGGTGATTCTCGTGGTGTTTTTCTTCTTGCAGAACTTCAAGGCTACCATCATTCCGTCAATATCCATTATCGTTTCCCTGTTGGGAACCTTTGCCATCGTCTCGCTGGCAGGCTTCTCCCTCAACATCTTGACGCTGTTCGCTTTGGTGCTGGCCATCGGTACGGTGGTGGATGACGCCATTGTGGTGGTCGAGGCTGTGATGGCGAAGATGGAGGGTGGTATTACCGATGCACACCAAGCCACACGTGAGGCTATGAGTGAGGTGTCGGTGGCTGTCGTCTC
>CAMZBS010000157.1 GCA_947304695.1 uncultured Prevotella sp. | reverse complement strand
TACAACAGCGGCAATGCCCAGCAGGACCGCTACCTGGAGACGCTCTACTTCCAGTTCGGACGCTACCTGCTCATCGGCTGCTCGCGCACACCCAGCGTGCCAGCCAACCTGCAGGGACTATGGAATCCCCACCAGTGGGCACCCTGGCGCGGCAACTACACCATCAACATCAATCTGGAGGAGAACTACTGGCCTGCCTTCAACTGCAACCTCGCCGAGATGGCAATGCCCTTAGACGGTTTCGTACAGGCATTGGCTGAGAACGGACACTTCACTTCCGAGAACTACTACGGCATACACCACGGATGGAGTGCCGGCCACAACAGCGACATCTGGGCGATGGCCAACCCCGTGGGCGAGAAGAACGAGAAGCCGGAATGGGCCAACTGGCCTATGGGCGGCGCCTGGCTCGTGGAGTCGCTGTGGGAGAAATACCTGTTTACATGCGATGAAGTTTACCTTCGTCAAACGGCCTATCCCCTGATGAAGGGCGCTGCCGAGTTCTGTCTCGACTGGCTCATCCCCAATCCTAATCATCCTGAGGAGCTGATAACCGCTCCTGCCACCTCGCCAGAGAACGAGTACGTCACCGACAAGGGCTATCACGGCATGACCTGCTATGGCTCAACTGCCGACATGGCCATCATTCGCGAACTTTTCATCAACACCCTGCAAGCTGCCCGCATTGTGCACGATGCTTCTGAAGTCGTACAGCAGATGGAAGCTGCCCTACCCCGCCTCCACCCCTACACCGTTGGCAGCGAAGGCGACCTGAACGAGTGGTACCACGACTGGCGCGACTTCGACCCGCGCCACCGCCACCAGAGCCACCTCATCGGTCTCTACCCAGGTCATCATATAGCCCCCTTGGGGGCAGATGGGGGGGCTTTATTGGCTGCCTGCAAGCAGACCCTCGTACAAAAGGGCGACAAGACAACAGGATGGAGTACTGGCTGGCGCATCAATCTGTGGGCACGTCTGCATAATGCTGAGCAGGCTTTCCATATCTACCAGAAACTGCTCACATATGTCAGCCCCGACCAATATCGCGGCCCTGATCGCCGCAGGCCTGGCGGCGGCACCTATCCGAATCTTTTCGATGCGCATCCGCCCTTCCAGATCGACGGTAACTTCGGCGGCACAGCAGGTGTCTGCGAGATGCTGCTGCAGAGCAGTCTTACTCCCTCTGAGAACGGCGATGAAAATGTGCGCATCGAACTGCTTCCCGCCCTGCCCTCACCGTGGGCCGACGGCGAGGTGCACGGCCTCTGTGCCCGCGGCGGCTATGAAATTGGTATGAAATGGCGCGGCGGCCAGCTTACTGAGGCTACCGTCAAGGCACGCCGTAGCGGTCCGCTCACCGTCGTCTACGGAGCTACCGTCCGCGTCCTCCACATGGAGGCAGGACAACAGCTTGTCCTTCCCAATCTGTAGAAAGTGTATTATCAAATAGTTACTATCACGTATGAAAACAATTAAAGTTATGCTTGCCGCAGCAGCTGCCATGATGGTTTCCGCCTCCTGCGGTTCAACCGATGCAGCACCAAAGGTGCTTGTTCTCTACTATTCTCAGACGTCGAACACGAAAACCGTGGCGCAGGAGATTGCCACACGGACGGGTGCCGACATCGAGGAGATTGTTCCCGTAAAGCCCTACGACGGCGATTTCCAGGCCACCATCAGCCGTTCCATGCAGGAGCGCGAACAGGGCGTCACGCCTGAACTCAAGCCCTTGAATGCCGACCTGTCCAAGTACGACGTCATCTTCCTTGGCTATCCCATCTGGTTCGGCACCTATGCACCCCCCATTGCCACCTTCCTGGCCCAGGCCGACCTGAGCGGCAAGAAGGTTGTACCCTTCTGCACCTTCGGCAGCGGCGGACTCGACACCAGCGTGAGAGACCTGACCGAGAAGTTGCCTGGTGCCACCATCCTGCCCGGCTATGGTGTGCGTGCAGCTCGCATGGCAGCTGTTCCCGGCGAGGTCGACCAGTTCCTGAAGGCAGGTGGTTTCATCGAGGGTGAATACACTCCGCTCGATCCTTTCCCTGCCCAGCATCCCGTCAGCGACGAGGAGGCAGCAATCCTCCAAATAGCCATCGGCGACTATCCGATGCTGAGTGCTCAGGCCAAGACCGTAGCCCAGCGTACCATTCCCGGTGGTAAGGAATATCTGTTCACCGCTGTCGACACACCCCGTGGCGGTGGTCAGCAGGCTCCTCCTTCAGGCGAAATCAAGGTCTACGTAACTATTCTCGACGGCGAAGCCCCTGTATTCACACAGGTGATTAGATAACAGTCCTACTGGAGCTACTCCGTCCAGCGAAAAAGAGCTAAGCTTTTTGCAAAAAAGGGTGACCCTTTTTGTGAAAAAGGGTCACCCTTTTAGGGACAAAGAGCCAGACTTTTATGGATAATGAGCCAGCCTTCCGTATTTTTGGCGGCCGCCAAAAGAAAGTTTGCCGCCCGCCAAAAGAAAGTTCGGCGGGCGGCAAAAGAAAGTTGGGCGTTCGCTAAAAACCTTTTTTCACATAGGGAATGAC
>CAMZBS010000156.1 GCA_947304695.1 uncultured Prevotella sp. | reverse complement strand
TTTATTTTTTTATTTTTCAAAGAAAAATTAAACGGGACAGTTATTTATACTGTTTTTTGAACTGCTTGAACTCGTCACAGCGTGAGACGTAAGTGCTTGGGGTGCTGTTGCGCTTTTCGAAATCGGCAAGGGCAGCAAAGGCCTTATACTGTGGCGAAAGGCTGTCGGGGTGGCGGTCGTATTTCATCTTAGCATCGTTCCATTCCTCTTGGTACCATGGGTTGGTATAGAGACCCTTGTAAGCGAGTGCGAAGAGTACTTTTTCCTTAAGCTTGGCATCTGTGGTGAGTGCTGCCTGTTGGAGGAGTTCGATGGCAGTCTTGGCAAGGTCGGCCTCGTTGACTCGCAGGGTGTCGCTCACGCTCTTTCCATTGCGCATCAGGAACCAGCAGTCGCCAGTAAAGTGGGCCTGGGCATAGCGTACGGCGAGGTCGTAGCAGAGTTTCTGGCGGTCAGCACCGTCGAGGAGGGTGAGTCCTAATTCCTTTTCCTGCATCTCGCGTGCGAAGTCTATCTTGGGATTCGACTTGAGGTTCCACTTCGTGCCGCCATACTCTAAGGTACGCTTCAGCCACTGGCGCTTGATCCAAGGCTCTACGTCATAGCGGCGATTGGCAGCATAGACGGCATAGCCCTGCTCGTTGTAGAAGCTGACGGGCACCTGCTGTAGCCATCTGATGGCTTGTTGCCACTGTTTCAGTCGCAGGTACTTGGTGCCAATGAGGTCGACCATTTCCTGGCGGTTGACATCCTGTTTGACCCTGAGATACTTGTCGAGTTTGTTCTGCGTAGGACTGGCAACGAAGTTGAGATACTGTTGCAGGGTGGCCACCTTCATGGTGTCGACGTAGGTGTCGAACAGCGAGGCGTGGGCAGACTTGAGCAAGCTGGCAGCTCTGACGGGCTGGTGGGCATATTTGTCGACCAAGACCTGATGTACGAGACGGTCCTTGGCGTTGGTATAGTATTCGTCGTCAGTAGCTGTGCGCTCATCGAGCCATTGGAGTTCGTCGGCCAGATAGTCGTCGAAACGTTCGCTGGATGGTGCCTGAGCGGCGGTAATGTAGAGCATGAGCACGCGTGTGCAGTCCATCATACGCTCTGTGCCTGCCAGCTGAGCAGCGGCCACAATGTCGGTAGCAGCCTGCTTACGGTTGCCCAGCAGGAATTCTATCCACGCCTTGGCACTCTTCCACAGGGCGGGAGTGGTGGTCTTGGCCTCGCTAAGCACCCTGTTGGCCAGCTGGCACATCTGTCGGGCTTCCTTCTGCTGGATGTCGCGGATGAAGAGTTTGCCTGGCATGGCATCAGGGCCATCGACAGCCTCCTGGGTATTGTTGACAAAGTCCTTCAGTAGGAATGGCAACACCGCAGAATTGGGGTCACGCTGGTATTCCTGTTCTATGGCCTGACAGGAACGGCGCTTGTAGTACATGGTCATGAGGCTTGCGTAGTCGCCCTGCTGTGCAAAGAGCTGGGCAGCCTCAACCTCATGTCCAGTCTTGAGCAGGGCACCAGCATAGATATTCTCCATCATGTCGCGATAGACGCTTTCGATGAACTGGCTGGCCGTCTGCTTGTAGAAGGTGATGTTCTCCTGATGCTGCCCTAACATCATGTTACAACGCATGAAGAGCAGGGCATGCTGAGAGCGCAGGCGTGTCTTGAGCTTGCTCTGGGCATAGGTACGAACGTTGAGCAACGTCTGTCGCCGTGCTGCCAGCTGGGCCTTGGTGGGGTAGTTCCATTGCTCATACCGTTTCTGGTCGGCACAGTCGAGGTAGCGCTTCAGGTTCTGGACGTAGCTCACCATCAGCTGGTCGTTCTTGGCCTGAGCAGCCTTGATCACGTCATCGGCATTGAAGTAGAAGTATTCCTGCTTGGTGCCGAGGTAGGCTTGCCAGTTGTCTTCGGTAAGCTTTTCCACACGTTGACGGAACTCCTGTCCAGTGATAGGACTGAACAGATAGTAGTTGTGGGTTTCGGGAATGGCACAGGCCATAGCCTTCATGGCAATAGCCGTCATCAGGCTAATGCCGATAAATCTTTTCATAGTCATCTGGTCGATATCGTTTGATGTTTTCTTTGTCTAAATGATAGGTGAGGATGGTGCGACGTAGTGAGGGTCGTTCCTGCTCCACAGCCTGTTTGACGCGCAGTACCTCGTTGGCCGTCACCTGATGATTGACGGTGACTCCGCTGATAGTCCTTGTCCATTGGAACACGGGATAGGCGGCGGCCATGGGCAGGGGGTAGTCGGCAAGGTAGCGCAGGTATGGCTGCACGTCGCGTATGTCGAGAATCGGATTCTTTTCCATGAACAGTTGCGGGTCGCCCGTGTTGTAGATCATGAGCACCCCGTAGTCGACGGGCGGTGCCGGCATTGCCAGCTGATGGAGACGGATGGTGGCGGAAAGAAGTGAAGAGTGAAGAGTGAAGAATGAAGCGCTCGACCTCTGGTCGCTTGCTACCGAAGGGACGCAAGAATTTGCTACCGCCAATAAAAGATTGAGAATGGCAAGGAGTGTGCTGTGCGCAGCATTCATCATACTCTTCACGGGATGCAAGCAGGAGGACGACACCATCGTCATACAGTCACAACGCCACTGGGTGGAGAAGACCGTAGCCGTGGTAGCCCCGCTGAGCGACGCCTCGC
>CAMZBS010000155.1 GCA_947304695.1 uncultured Prevotella sp. | reverse complement strand
ATTTGATGCTGTTGTGCATGGGGAAGGTGATGTCAACGACGTCGCCCTTCTTCCATCGACGGTCGATGGCGACGTAGCTGGACGGGCCGGTGATGATGTTCACGGGCTTTCCGTTGACGCTGACGTTGAAGTCGCCTGGTTTCACCCAGCCGGGATAGCGCACGAGAAGGGGAAACTGCCCCTTGCCGCTGACGATAGTGATGCGACTCGTCTCGCTGTAGGGGAACTGGGTTTCCTGACGCAATGTGAGTCCTTTTTCCTTCCAGTTCAGTTCTGAAGCCACGAAGAGGTTCACGTAGAGAGCATCGCCCACGTGGGTGTAGATGAACTGTCCGTACTTGCTGTGGTTCTCCATACCTGTACCCACGCAGCACCACATGGCCTCGTTCGGTGCCGAGTAGTTGCGATAGTGGCGCGGACGGGCGGGGGTGAAGTAGACGTAGCCGCCGTGCTCAGGATGCTGCGACGAGAGAATGTGGTTGAACGTCGCCAACTCGTAGAAGTCGGCATAGCGGGCCTCAGGATTGCGGCGGTGCAAGTCTTCCGTCAGCTTCAGTATGTTGTTGGTGTTGCAGGTCTCGGGTCCGTCAATGTCGTTGATGAAGTCCGTGCATGCATCCTTGCTGGGAAAATGTTCACGACGGCTGTTACCGCCGAAGGCAAGCGAACGTTCACCTGTCACGATGTCCCAGAAGAAACTGGCGGCCTCGTGGTAGGATTCAGTGTTTGATGCCAGCTCGCTGATACGTTCGAAGCCCACCACTTTCGGCACCTGCGTGTTGGCGTGCATGTTGTCGAGACAGTCTTGTCGCTGAGACATGGGCGTGAGCAGCCTGCGGTGTGAGAACCGCATGGCTGCGGTGAGGTATTTCGGGTATTTCGTGATGGCATAGGCATCGGCCAGCACCTCGTTCATGCCGCCGTGCTCGTTGCCCAGCATCCGCTCCATCTGGTCGTCGCTGAGTCCTGACGTCAGGTCGATGGCCCAGTCGCAGAAGCCGAGAAACAACTTCTTAGCCTGCTGGTTGCCGCAGTAGAGCCATGCATCGCGCAGTCCGGCAAACATCTTATGAAGATTGTAGAACGGTGCCCACGAGCCGAAGTACGTGCCGAAGTCACCTTTCTTAAAGGTGCTCCAGATGCGCTCGCTGTTGGGCATTCCGCCCACATAGCCGCGTCCCCAGCTTGGGTGGTTCTTTGTGTTGGCCTCGGCACAGCGTTGCAGCTCGCCAATCATGTATTCCATGCGCGTGCGGCATTCCTCGTTGCCCGTGGCGGCATTCTGTGCCATCGCTGTCAGGTAGTGTCCGCCCACATGTCCGTCGAGCCCGTCCCAGTTGGGGTAGGCTTTTGCCTTCGGCTCCAGCCCAGCCTCTTTGCGGTAGGGTGCCAGCAGGCGGTCGCAGTCGTACTGCAGCAGCGTCCGGATGTTCAGGTCGCGAGCATGCTTCAGCGGTCCGTCCAACAGGGTGACGTCGCCGAGTGGGAATTCGTCAGCATACAATTTGTCTTGAGCATAGCCAACAGCGAAAACGGCAGCCATGCATACTGATACGAGGATTCTTTTCATTTTGTCTTATTCTTTATTCTTTTATGATTTCTATATCTCCGTAGCCCATTCGCTCGCCCTCAGACAAGCGGTCGGCATCGAGCTTGAGGATGCGGGCTTTGGTGGGGGTAAAATTGATGGTTTGCCATATGGGGTTGTTCACGATGTTCGAGAATTCGCCTGTTGCGAGCTTCGTCCAATGCGACCAGTCGGTGGAGCTCCATAGGGTGTAGTGGGTGATAAGTCCGTCGCGTGTGCCTTGTGGAGGTAGATAACGGAAGGCTGTGAACGTCTGCTCCGTGTCCCAGTCAATCATCATTTGTGTGGGACTGCTGAAGAAAATGTGAAGCCCCGATGATTTCTTTTCGCCCGAGTCTGGAATGTCGGCTGTGATGTCGGGAGCAAGATATACGCCTATTTTCTTGATGACGGGTTCTGCCTTACAGTCTGTTACGGTGAATCGGAGTTGGGTGGTTTTGACAGTAGGGAAGCATATGATGCGGCGGTGGCCTATTGTGGTCAGTCCGTCTGAGCCTTCAACCAGTTCGTCTTTTAGTGCAATCCATTTTCCATCTACCAGAGCCTCAAGATTGAACTTCTTCACGCGCTGACCATAACGAATGTCCTCTTCGGCTACGAAGCGGTTGAAAGCGGTAGGCTTCTTGAAAGTAATAATGGTCTTGGAGTCTTGTTTCTTGATGGTTGCATTCTTGGTGAGGTCAGTCTTAAACACCTCGTCAATCATTCGCTTGAAGGCGATGCCTCGCAGGCTGTCATTCGGATGAATTCGGCCGTTGGGGGCAATGGGAAAATTGAGCAGTAGGGTAGAGTTGCGGCCTACGCTCTTGTAATAGGTGTCCATCAGTTTCGACAGGCTCTTCACATGCTCATTCTCCGTCTCGTGGTAGAACCAGCCAGGGCGGATGCTCGTGTTTGTTTCACCGGGACACCACACGTCACCGTTTTCCACACCGTAGTGTAGCATCGGGTAAGGTGTGTCGCCTTTGCTGGGCATCAAACTCCAATTGGTCTCGCCCACATTGCCGGCCTCTGTGCCCACCCAGCGTAGGTCACCGCGGTCGCCACCATCGTTCCAGATGACAGCTTTGGGCTGCAGCTCCCGAATCA
>CAMZBS010000154.1 GCA_947304695.1 uncultured Prevotella sp. | reverse complement strand
GCATCGACCAGTTGATGGACGAGGGCGTGGCCCAGTTGTTTGTCAATCAGTTCAACAACCGTAAGATTATCGGCACCGTGGGACAACTGCAGTTTGAGGTTATCCAGTACCGTCTGGAGAACGAATATAATGCCAAGTGCCGCTGGGAGCCTGTACACCTGTACAAAGCCTGCTGGATTAGCAGCGACAACGAGCAGGAGCTGGAGGCTTTCAAGAAGCGCAAGTACCAGTATATGGCGAAGGACAAGGAGGGACGCGACGTGTTCCTGGCCGATTCGGGCTATGTGCTCTCAATGGCCCAGCAGGACTTTGAGCACATTCAGTTCCACTTCACCAGCGAGTTCTGAGGTGTTATGTGTTAGTGTTGGTTTTTATATAAAAAGATAATAATAAGCAATGAAAGAACTGAAACAATGGATGATAGCCGCCATCCTGATTGTTTGCGGCTGTGGTCAGGCACAGGCACAAATCATGAAGACTGCCGACCTGGAAAAGTATGCCAAGGAAAAATATGGTGAAAAGTGGCTCGATGCAGCTGCCAACATTGCAAAGACCCTTGTTCTCGACAAGAACAACAACCTGACCTACCAGCAGGTGATTGAGGCTCCGGGCAAGACCAAGTCGCAGCTCTATGTGATGATGAACTACTGGGTGACTGCCACCTTCAAGGACAAGCAGTCCATTACGCTGAACGACAAGGAGGCTGGTGCCATCATTATCAATGCCACGATGGAGAATATTGCCACCCATACGGGCGGTCTCAACCAGTACAGCGTGAGCATTACACCGATCATCAAGATTGACATCAAGGACGGCAAGGTGCGTGTTACCTATACCGTGCAGTCCTACGATGTGTTGCGCGACATTAGCGGTGGTGTGCTGGGTGCCATCCTCGATTCCAACAGTGGCACGTTCGACGACCAGAAGCGCAAGAAGCAGAACACCACCAACCGTGACCTCTACGACGAGACCTGGGAGCTCACTTCCTGCTATCCCTTCACGGAAAAGGACAAGCACGTGGCCAAGCGCACCAGTGCTAAGGCGCTGGTGATGACCCACGCCTATTCGAATGCCGTCTTCGACAAGGTTGAAGAGGCTGTGAAGAACGGCATTGTGGGCAATGAGGACGAAGACTGGTAAGCGTTTATGACACAGGAACAGGACATCAGAAACGCCGTAGAGACCATGCGGCGGGGTGGGGTGATACTCTATCCGACCGATACGGTGTGGGGCATAGGCTGCGATGCCACCAATGCCGAGGCCGTGAAACGGGTCTATGAAATCAAACAGCGCGACGACTCGAAGGCACTCATCTGCCTTGTAGACAGCGATGCCCGCCTGCAGCGTTATGTGAGGAACGTGCCCGACGTGGCTTGGCAGCTCATTGACTGCGCACCAGAGCGTCCCACAACGCTCATTCTCGACGGTGCCGTCAACCTGGCTCCCAACCTGATTGCCGACGATGGAAGCATTGGCATCCGGATCACGCAGGAAGCCTTCTCCAAGGAATTGTGCTACCGTTTCCAGAAGGCCATTGTCTCTACTTCGGCCAACATCAGCGGCGAGCCTGCCGCCCAGAACTTCCGTGACATCGACCCCAGAATCGTTGAGGCTGTCGACTACGTATGCTTCACACGCCGACAGGAGCATAAGCCCCACCAGCCCTCAAGCATTATCCGCCTGCGACCCGACGGACAAGTGGAGATTATCAGGAAGTGAAGGGATTAAGGAATGAATATGAAGAAGTCATTAGTCACACTGCTCGTTTTGTGGATGGCTCAGGCTGTCCTTGCACAGGACGACTTCGTGAAGGGGGCCGACATAGGTTGGCTCACCGGACAGGAGGCACGCGGCCAGAAATTCTATGACCGCACGGGTCAGGAGCGCGAATGCCTCAGTCTGCTGAAAGACTATCAGCTCACTGCCGTCAGACTGCGCGTGTGGGTCAACCCCCGCGATGGCTTTTGCAACAAGGAAGACGTACTGCAGAAAGCCCTGCGGGCCCAGAAGCTGGGTATGGACGTGATGCTCTGCTTCCATTATGGTGACTCCTGGGCCGACCCGGGACAGCAGCCCATACCTGCCGCATGGAAAGGCCACAGCTACAAGCAGATGAAGCGCGACCTGGCCAACCATACTGCCGAGGTCATCAGCCTGCTCAAAGCCAATGGCGTCACACCCCGCTGGGCACAGGTGGGCAATGAGACCAGCAACGGCATGCTGTGGGACATGGGCCACATCAAGAAGAATCCCAAGCACTATGCAGGCTTTATCCGTGCAGGTTACGATGCCGTGAAGAAAGTGTCGCCCGAGACAAAGGTTATCGTGCATCTCGACAACGGCTTCGACCCCCACCTCTACGACTACAACCTGGGCATTGTCTTGAAATATGGCGGGCGGTTCGACATGATAGGCATGTCGCTCTATCCCTATTGGGCCATCGACAGCAAGCGCGAACCCACGGCCGAGAAAGCCATTGCCGACTGCATGGACGCGGCTACGGACAGCGTCGGGCGCAGCTATAAGCAGGGAGAGACCTTCGAGCAATATGAGCAGGAGGTCATCGCCGGCGCGGGCGCCCGGTATGCCCCCTGGGGGCCGGAGCTGCTCCGGAACGACCGTACCCGGAAGGAACTGGAATACCTCCTCGGCGAAGGCCGCCTGAACCTGTATAAAGAAACCTACCTCCTGGTCGC
>CAMZBS010000153.1 GCA_947304695.1 uncultured Prevotella sp. | reverse complement strand
AGCAGCAGGCCGCCCAGACAGACAGGATTATCAAATTCCTCGACGGACGACAGATACAGTGATAAAAGAACCACAGATTATTTTCGACCACGAATTTCACGAATTACACGAATGATTAAGATCATACGACACGCCTTTGCACTCATCCGCGAAGACAAGCTCTTCTCCGCTATCTACGTCGCGGGCACAGCGGTGGCCATCGCCTCGGCAATGGTGGTGGCGCTCATCCTGCACATCCGCATCAGCAATATCTATCCTGAGGAGCACCGCGACCGCACGGTGTACCTGAAAAGCTACTTCAAGAACGACAAGGGAGCATTCGTGGGTTACTCCGGCTATTCTCCCCTTGCCGTTGAGGAACTGTTCAGCCACCTGAAGTGTGCCGAGGTGGTCAGTGCCAACATGGACAACAGCTATGTCTATCGCTTCACGGCCTGCGAGGAGCTGGGCAAGCAGGAGATGCCGGTGACGATGAAGTTCACCGATGCCAACTTCTACCGCCTCTACGACTTCCAGTTTGTCAGCGGCAGGCCCTACACCGATGAACAACTGCAGCATGCCGAGAAGTGCATCGTTATCACCGACGTGCTGGCCCGCCGGGTGTTTGGAACGACGGAGCAGGTGGCAGGCCGCCAGTTGCTCCTCAACTACCTGCCCTATCGCGTTGTAGGCGTTGTCAGGGAGGTGAGTCCGCTATTGGTCAACTCCTCGGCCGATGTCTACCTGCCCTATACCGTGAATGACTCGCGCAGCCACTGGCAGAGCCGGGACGTGAGCTATGCTGGCGGTCTGGAGGTGACGGTACTGCTGAAGGAGGGCTGCACTTACCAGATGCTGAAGGACGAACTGGAACCCTACCGTGCAAAATACCTCTCGATGCTGCGACAGGCAACGGGCAGGGACTACGAGTTTAGCATTGACGCACAGATGCACTGGGCCAGGACGCTCAACTTCGAAGAATCTTACGATATGTCCACGGGCGACATGCTGTACAACCTGCAATATCCCGCCCTGCTCATGTTGCTGCTCCTGCTGCTGCCAGCCATCAACCTGAGCGGCCTAGTGTCGAACCAGATGGAGGCGCGCATTGCCGAGATGGGCATCCGCAAGGCTTTCGGCGCCAAGCGCCGGACGCTGCTCAGTGAGGTCATCCATGAGAACCTCGTGCTGACGCTCCTGGGCGGCATCGCGGGCTATGCGCTCTCGTGGCTCTTCATCAGCGCCATGTGCAGCAATACCATGTTCCTCACACTGTTCGAGCGCGAGTACGATCCCATCAACAGCGTGTCGCTTCAGCTTGACATGTTCTTCACGCCGACGCTGTTCCTCATTGCCTTCGTCTGCTGCGCCGTGCTCAATCTCATGGCGGCCCTCATTCCTGCCTGGTCGTCGCTGCGCAAACCTATTGTTGAATCATTAAACCAGAAAAGATGAGCATGATACTGAAGAGTCTGTGGACTCGCAAAAAACAGAACGGCTGGATATTTGCCGAGATAGCCATCATCTCCTGCCTGAGTTGGTTCATTGTCGACTTCCTCACCGTCACTTTCTATGCCACCCATTTCTGCATACCGGAAGGCGAGTTTGAGAAAGACCACCTCTGCGTGGGCCAGTTGGGCATCGTCCGCAGTGAGAGTGCCTCTGAGGGGCAAGACATCACCGAGGAAGAGGCCCGTGGGGTCTATGTCATCCGCGACAAGCTGGCCACCATGCCCGAAGTGGCATCCGTCTGCCTCACGCCCGACTATCTGGGGGCCAACCTTCGTTTCTACAACTGGCGCACGCTGGCCCTGGCCGATGACACCACGCGTACCATCGGCTTCTCGCAGTTCTTCTACTACCAGAACGAACATTTCTTCGAGACCCAGGGGCTACGCGCCATTGAGGGCAGTCCCGATGCCGAGACGCTGTCACGGCAGATTGCGCCCGACGGCATCGTCATGACCCGCAGCGTGGCGCAGATGCTCTTCGGCCACGACCATGTGATGGGCAAGCGCGTGGCGATGGTGGACACCCGCTATGAAGGAGGAGAAATCGTCCACGGTGTGGTTGGCTACCACACCATAGCTGGCGTGGTGGAGGACGTGAAGGGTGCGCCCAACGAGCGATACCCCTATGTGGTCTTCTTCCCCAATCCCGGCAGCGGGGCCAGTGCCTACTGCCAACTGCTCGTGCGGCTGAAACCCGATGCTGATGCCAAGATCTTCGTAAAGCAGCTCACGCCTACGCTGACCAACGACTTCCGCGCCGGCATCTGCGTTTTAGGCAGTCTCGAAACCTATCAACAGCACTACGACAAGCAGGTGGCCCACGACTACACGATGTACACCACGCTGGCCACGGTCCCCCTTGTTCTCTTCGGCATCATCGTCGTGCTGGGCACACTGGGCACCTTCTGGCTGCAGATACGCAAGCGCACAGAGGACATCGGCATCATGCGCAGCTTCGGCGCCAAGCGGCGCGACATCTTCCTACAGATATGGGGCGAGGCGGCCGTCCTTACCGCTCTTGCCGTCTTCACGGGCTGTCTTGTCTGGTTTCAAGTTGCCATCCACTGGGATGTGCTCTCAGATGGCAACGCCTACGGCGGCTCCGGCCGCGAGACCGACTGGGTGTCGCAGTTCTGGCCTCATTTCCTCATTGTATCCTCCATCCAGTACCTTTTGCTTCTCGCCATCGTCACCCTCGGCATGGTCGT
>CAMZBS010000152.1 GCA_947304695.1 uncultured Prevotella sp. | reverse complement strand
CCCTTTTTCGCGGTCGATGCCGCTGACGTTTCCCCAGGTGAAAATCACGAGTCCCTGTTTCACAAGGTCGAGATTGGCTTTAAATACTTTTTGTTTCAGTTCTTCTAGCATAAGATAGTTTGCCCCCCTTCTAATCCCCTTTGTTCTTGCGGGGGAAAGACCTTTGCAGGGGCGCGGGTCTTTGGTTTTTTTGAAAGCCCCTCCCCACGCGTCGTGAGAAAATGGGGGAGAGGGGCTTGTTGGATGTGTGTGTTTTCTTAAGGAGTGACACCCTTGTAGGCCCGCTTGTTGTAGCGGTAAAGGGCGGCGCCTCGTTTCGATGTGGTTTTGTCGATGAGGTCGGTTTTCTCGATGAAGTCCATGTGCTTAATGCGCTTGCGGAAATTGCGCTTGTCCACTTCGTCGCCGAGAATGGCCTCATAGACGTGCTGAAGCTGTGTGAGCGTAAAGAGGTCGGGCAGCAGGTTGACGCTGAGCGGCTCGGTCTTGATGCGCTGTTTGAGCAGCTTCATGGCGCAACTCACCATGTTGTTGTGGTCGGAGTAGAGCTTGGGCAGTTCGGTGAGGTTTACCCACTGCAGGCCATGCTCTTCGAGCAGGTGCTCGTCGTAGTCTTTCACATTGATGAGTGCGCAATAGGCCACAGAGATGACTCTTTCGCCTGGGTCGCGGTCGATTTCGCCGAAGGCTCCCACCTGCCGCATGTAGAGCTTTTTCAGTCCTGTCAGATTGAGCAGCACGCGGTTGGCAGCTTCGTCGAGGCTTTCGTCGGGACCGACAAAACCTCCGTAGAGCGACCATTCGCCGCGCCCTGGGTCCATCTGCCGGCGGCCGATGAGCAGCTTGAGCTTGTCCTGGTCGAATCCAAACACGATGCAATCGACCGAGACCCAGACTTTTGAGTGTTCACTATAGTAACGTGTCATGTTTTTTTCTTGATGTGTGTAGCATTATGCCGTTGGGGCTGTGTTACCACAGGATGGCATAGAGCAGGAACGTGATGAGGCAGATGCCAATAGTACCGTAGGTGTAGCCGCGGGTAGTGGAGAACAGACCGAGGTTGATGGGCAGAGCCTTCTGGTCTTTCTTGTTGTCCTTGGCGTTGCTGTAGAGCCAGATGGCGTTGCAGCCTACGAGCACTCCGAAGAAGATGAATGCCTGGAAGCCGATGTCGTTCAGGTAGGCAATGAAGTTGCTGTCGGGATCTGCACCAGGATTCATGGCTCCGAGGGCAATGACGATGATGGCGCAGACAATCATCAGAATGCCAATGCCACCGAGCACCTTGGCCCAGAGAATCATGCGCTGCTGGTCACCCTCGGCAGGCTGCTCGCAGCTGATGAACTTCTTGTCGAGATAGCTTACGAGCACGAAGAACGTAATGAGGATGATGAAGATGTAGCCAGCACGGAACTGGAAGGCCACGTCGGGCAGACAAACCTTGAACAGAATGCCCAGAGGAATGGTGATGATGGCGGTCCATACGGCAGCTGTAGAGGAAGCGCGCTTCCAGAGCAGACCAAGACCGAATACGGTGATAATGCCCGGATAGATGAAGCCCGAATACTCCTGAATGTACTGGAATGCCTGGTCGAGACCACCCAGCAACGGCTTCACGGCCACGAGGGCAATCACAAGGGCGCACACGGCAACCAGACGGCCAACGTTCACCAGCTGCTTGTCGCCTGCATTCTTGTTGATGTACTTCTTGTAGATGTCCATCGTGAAGAGGGTAGAGGTGGAGTTGAACATCGAGGCCAGCGAACTGATGATGGCAGCGGTAAGGGCGGCAAAGCTCAGACCCTTGATGCCGGTAGGTGTGAAGTTGCGGATGAGCCAGGGATAAGCGTCGTCGGCAACATTGATTTTACCGGCCAAGTTCATGCTCTCGAATCTGGAGGGGTCCTGCATGATGTAGTAAGCGCAGATACCGGGGAGCACAACGATGAACGGAATCAAAATCTTCAGGAAACCGGCGAAGATAAGACCCTTCTTGGCCTCGTCGATATTCTTGGCAGCCAGACCCTTCTGAATGATATACTGGTTGAAGCCCCAGTAACCCAAGTTGGTCAGCCATACACCACCCACAACGGCAGCGATACCGGGAACGTTGGCGAAGGCGCTGGCATTGTGGCTCTCCTGAATCACCAGATGGAAGTGAACGTCCTGAGCGTGAGCACCTGTAGTCATGTCGTTATACACCTGGCCGAGGGCTCCCAGAGCGTCGGTTCCCATGATGACACCCATTTCCTTCAGGGCAACGTAGGCCGTAATCAGACCACCACCCACGAGGAAGGTTACCTGCATCACGTCGGTCCAGGCTACAGAGGCCAAACCGCCATAGATACTGTAGATACCGGCAATGAGGAACAGGCCGAAGATGATGAGCATGCGCATGCTGATTTCAATGCCGAAGATGCTCACGGCCAGACCCTGCAGGCCGAGAATCTGCTCGATGGCCAGGGCACCCAGCCATGCAACCGAGGTAAGATTGACAAACACATAGAGGAACAACCACAGAATGGAGAAGGCCAGACCCACACCGTCGTTATAGCGTTCGCGCAGGAACTGAGGAATGGTGAAAATCTTGCGGTCGAGCATCACCGGCAACAGGAATTTGCCGATAACCACCAGCGTAACGGCGGCCATCACCTCGTAGGCTGCAATGGCAATACCGTCGCGGAAACCTGTTCCCGACATTC
>CAMZBS010000151.1 GCA_947304695.1 uncultured Prevotella sp. | reverse complement strand
AGGACAGAATATACATTGCAGAAGATGCTATTAATGCTGAAACTGATCCTCAAGGGCGTTGTGAATGGCATCGACTTCGAGTTCGCATTCTACATGAAGTGAACTCAGAAGGGACGGTTCTTGCGTCCCTTAGGTAGCAAGCGAGCAAAGCTCGAACGCTCAGTGAGTTCTTGTCCTTGAACATAAAAAGACGCTAAAACGCTTAGACGTTTGAGACGCTCTGAAGCATCATATCCATAAAGAAGGGGACTCTCGCGAGCCCCCTTTCTTGTCTTAGATAGCAGTGCGTAGTTTTTGGAAATGTCCATGGCTGATTTTCTTGACGGCGCCCGATTTGATGAGTGTGTTGATACGGGCTGAGGCTGTGGTGTTCGAGGAATAGCCCCAGATATCCATCACGTTCTTGGTGGTAAACTCCTGTGGCAGCGACTCGAAGTATTCGTTGGTCTTGTCGTAGACGGCACGTGTCTGCGTATCACGCTCCTCATTGTCGAAGTAGTCTTGCCACATCAGTCCGAACAGCGTTTCCTCGCAGGCGAAGAGGATTTCGAACATTAGTGTGGCGAATTCCAGATGCTGCTTGGTGATCTTCACCGTCATCGTCTGTTGGAAATCCTCCCATGATTTCTGCGTCGAGACGACCTGTGGGATGCAGATGGCCATCACCTTGTCCTGCATACGCTTAAGCATGGTCAGTGTAGCTTCGTCGCCTTCGTTGGCAGCTTCCTCCATACGGGCAGCAACCATCTTGTACACATGTGCCACCAGTTTCTCCAGACCCTTGATCTCGCCATGCAGACCGTCCATCCTGCGCGACCACTTCTTCATCTCGTTGGCAGCCGCCATACTCTTTGGCTTTTTGGTCAGCGGGCGCATCTTGAAGTTGCCTGTAGGCATCACAAACACGCTGAGTCGTGTGGCCAGTCCATCGCCGATGTTGCTGAGGTTGACAAACTTCTTCAGCGAGGTGCTTGTGCCTGTTGCTACCAAGATATAGTGTACAGGCATGATGCCGTTCACACTGTCCTTGTTGCTGTAGTCCACACCGTTTTTCTCGTTGTGGAAGCTCTGTAGCATCATGTCGCGCTTTTCCTGGAACGAGCCGGATGCTTTCACGATTGACAGCAGCTCAGAGGCAAAGGTGTAGAGATGATAATAGTAGAGACCACCCTCGGCCGTTGGCACCGTTGCATTCTGCATACGACGGTACATTACGTTGTTCGAGGTCTTTACAGGGCAATAACGAACCATCTCCGTGGGTCGCTTCAAGGCGTCTTTCTTCTGCTCCTTCTGCGAGGTCTCACGCTCGTTCAGACCCTCCTTGTACAAACGTTCCTGCTCACGTCCAGGCGCATCGGCCTCCTGCATCACCTCCATAATGTACTCGTCTTGCTTCACGGCAAAGCCCTTACCAGTGGCGGGGCCGCCAATGACCATTGCCAGGATGTTCAGACGATGGGCATAGCCCTCGAAATCCTGATACCAGCACTTGGTCAGCAGGGCGTCGTACATACCCGCAGCTGTGATCACACCGCCAGGCTTGACCTCATCGTCGTCGATATAGCCAATGGCCGATGCATAGCATCCCAATGGAAGCTTCAGCAGGCGCTTGGCCCAGTCGGCATAGGGCAGACGTGACTTGCTCAGTCCTGAGAACTCATCGACACCCGCCTCACGAAGGGCATGATACATACGTTTGGGCATGCGCTTCTCTTCCTTGTAGCTAAGGGCCGACTTCACCGTCTGGCTGACGTTTTCGCCACGTTCCTTGACAATGTCCTGCACCCACGACTGAGCCCTGAGGATAGCTTCAATCATGATGGGGTCGGAGTCGCAGATGTAGCGCAGATGGTCGGCCAACTCGAGTGAGGTTTTGTGGCGGGAGCCAGGTTCAGGCAGCTGCGGACCCACCCAGCAGTCGACGATCTTCTGCATGGACACTGTCTTGTACTTACAATCCGAAATACAAAATTTCTCAATTTCTAAACTTGCCTTTTTGCCACCAGTCTTGGCAGCGTTGCCGCCCTGACTGTTGCCCTGACGATAGGCATCGCCGAAAAGGGTATCGTACTCCGGATTCTCATAGCTGAACATACGTTCTGCATCGAAGAAGAGGATGTCGCCTGCAGGCTCTGAGGGTGCAAACGACATGCGCGAGGCATCCTTACCGCTTTCATCGGCCTGAAGACCCAGCTGACGGGCCAGCTCACAGGCATTCTCGATGAGGTTACCCCACTCCTTGCGGGCGATGAACACAAACTTGAGGCCTGCATTCGAGGAAGTGATAAACACCAACAGTACTCCCAGCTCGCGAAGCTGAGTCTCTTCCCAGCGATGGAACACCTCTACAGGATTCTCCGTCAGATGATCCACGTCGAGTACGGCTAGGCCGTTCAAGTGGGCTGACTTCTGCAGGCGCCACTTGCCAAGTTGCATCTGCTTGGTCTCCACACCGTTCTCCATGACTGTGACCTCCTTCTCACACGCTGCGAAGTCGTCGGCCACGAAGATGAGGCCCTCCAACGAGTGCTTCACCTTGTCGGCCCCTACCGTGTCGCCCTGCTTACGGAGATCACGTATCCTGCCAACCTTACGGAAGGTCTCAGGATTGTTAAACACTGCTTCCAGCTGCTCAGCAGAGACGATTTGCTCTGTCTGGGCCAGAAGATTTCTCTGAATTGTAATTTTCGCCATAAATTTTGCGTTTTAAATTTGTCATTAACGGG
>CAMZBS010000150.1 GCA_947304695.1 uncultured Prevotella sp. | reverse complement strand
ATCCTTCCATATTTTACGCCAATTCGGGATAAATAAATTTAAAGATTCTACAAAAACGCTGCAAAGATACATATAAATAATTTAATTCGCAAGTTTTTATGAAAAAAAGATCAATGACCTGTCCCTCTGATCTTGCAAGACTGTGCCTTTTCAGGTTAATTTCATGCACATCATGGTTAGGTCGTCATTAGGCTCGGCCCCGTTGCGGTGCTTCTCTACGTCTTCGGCCAGCCTCTCGATAACATGACGGGCACTGCTGAAGTCTGTATGACGCAGGATGTCGAGCAGACGGTCGTCGCCATATTGCTCCTGGCGGTCGTTCTCTGCCTCGTTCAGCCCGTCGGTATAGATGAAGAGTGGCCGCCCCTTGATGCTGTCTATCTCCTCCCCCTCATATTCGAGTTCGGGCCAGAGTCCGATGGGGGCATTGGGCAGCATGTTGAGGAAGTCACCATTATGTTCACCGCCACCGATGACTGGGGCATTGTGACCGGCATTGCAGAAGTCGAGATGACCCGTCTTCAGGTTCAGAAGGCCAACGAACATGGTGACGAACATGGCATTCTCATTGTCGACACCCGAAAGCGCGCTATTGATGTGTGTACACATCTCAGCGGGCATCATGCCCTGCTTGGCCAGTGTCAGGAACAGGCGGGTGGCCTGCGACATGAAGAGGGAGGCCGGTACGCCCTTGCCGCTGACATCGCCGACGGCAAAGTATAGCCTGTCATCGGCCTGTAGATAGCCATACAGGTCGCCACCGACTTCCTTAGCAGGTGTCATCGAGGCGTACATGTCGAACCCCTCTATTTCTGGGAACGTGCTGGGCACCATCGACATCTGGATGTCGCGTGCAATACTCAACTCGCCCTCCATGCGCTCCTTAGCAGCAGTGACCTTGGCCAGACGCTTGGCAGCACGGTGGCGGATGATGGTGAAGATGACGAAAAACACGGTGAGGGTGATGATGGACACGACAAGTGCCAGCACTCGCGCTCTCGACAGACGTATCTGCTGTTCGGCAATCTGGCGCTCCTTGCCCTGTGTGTCGTAAACGGTAGCCAACTCTGCGGCTGCGTTCTGTTTCTGGCTGGAGAGTGCCGAGTCGAAACATTCTACAATCTTCATACCCACGGCGATAGCCGTGTCCTTGCGGCCGGCCAGCACGTTGGCCTTCATTTTCGGTAGGAGGTACTGACCGATGTTATCCAGCGACAACTCGTAGTCGCGCTTCTCAAACATCTGGTCCAGAGCCTCATAGTTCGTGGCTGCTTCTTGATAGTGGCCCGCTGCCATCAGATAGTCGCAGGCATTGATGCGCGACAGGTTGTAACTGGAGAAGATGGTTTTGCGATGCCTGGCATAGTGACGTGCTGCCTCTTTGCTCTGGCCTAACTGCTGGCAAACTTCGGCCAGGTCGAGCGAGATGGAACCTCTCAACATGTCAGCCTGCTTCTCCACGACGTCAGGCTTCGTCTTATAAACATCCAGTGCAGAGTCTTCCCTTTCGAGCCACGTCTTGGCCTGGGCATACTCTGAAGTGTTGATATAACTGGAAGAGATGTTGTCAATCCGGATAATGCATCTGGGGCCGTCCGTTCCCGCACTGTCAGCCTTCATCCACTCCTGCAACAGCATGTATGCCTTTTCGAAGTGGGCGGCGGCCTCGGCGTGCATGTGCAGGTTCTGCTGACATTCGCCGACAACAATCAGCAGTTGTGTCATATCGCCGAAGTCATTGTTGCCCTGAGAGTCCATCATTGTCAGTGTAGGCAGGGCTTCGCTCAGGGCATTCTCAAAGTCGCCTTCCGTCGTCAACACACGTGCCAGCAGGCTCCTCGCCCGCAGGTATAGCCGCATGTCGGAAGCATCGGGCACGCTGTCGGCGGTAGCTCTTCTGAGATATTGCCGCGCCTCTCTCATCAAGCCCTTGTGGGCGGCGGCTCCGCCATGGTAGTAGTCGGCGGCCACTGCCGAGATGTCGCCAGTCTTCACCAAACTGTCGGCGAGTAGCGTCACGCGCTTGAAATCGTAGTCGTGCAACGCTGCCAGAATCATTTGCTCACCATTGGAGAGATGGCTCTCGTCGAACGTGCCTACTGCAACCTTACTTTTGCTACCGCCACAAGAAGCAAGCATCAGCAGCGTCAACACACCTATCAATAATTCTTTCTTCATAAACATTTAACTTTTGCACGAGTTTACGAGTGCAAAAGTACGAAAAAATCCCCACATTCTATATGAAATGTGGGGATTTTTTTCACTGTTTGCCGAAAAGAAGCAATAATGCGGATAATTTGGAATTTACCTTAGTTGTTCTCCGTATGGTGATTTCTTGCCCTGGAACATGAAGTGGCTGTTGCCCTTGATGCCCTCGTCGGGCAGATAGACGACCTTCGCGTCGCCACCGTCCTTCACGTATTGTGCGGCAAACTCGCGGCACTGGCCAAGCACCATCTTCCAGAAGCCCGTCGACTGGATGTCCTCGGGACCGTTCTCGATGTAGTCGCCGAAGAGAAACAGCATCGGAGTCTTCGCCACGAGGAACTTCTGGTACTCCTCGGGTTATTATATCCAGTCAGTTGCTCCTAGGGGAAAAGATGGCGGCATAGATATTGTGGCATATACAGACCCATTGGGCGCTAAAACACCACGAATCAAGGTTCAGGTAAAGCACAAGCCTGACGTTAGTCACGGGGACAGGTACCTGAGTCATAGCAGCCGTCATACCCAAGTACCTGTCCCAGCGACTAC
>CAMZBS010000149.1 GCA_947304695.1 uncultured Prevotella sp. | reverse complement strand
TCCAGGCAGGCATCAAACGTGTGGTCTACGGTGAGAAATACCGTCTGACCGACGGCATTGAACTGCTGGAAAGAGCAGGAATTGAAGTGGTGTACCTTGAATTGTAGTGACAAAAATGAATAACAAAAATCGTTTTTCGCCCCTGTGGCTGGCACTGGCCGCCATTGTGGGCATCTTCGTTGGAACATTCTATGCCAACCACTTTGGCGGTAATCGACTGAGCATTATCAACTCAGGATCTAACAAACTGAGTAACCTGCTGCACATCGTGGACGACCAGTATGTGGATACGGTCGACGTGAACGACCTGGTAGAGAAAGCCATGCCAACTATTCTGTCGGAACTGGATCCGCACTCGGTCTACATCTCGGCCAGGGACCGGCAGACAGCCGACGATGATTTGCGCGGTTCCTTTTCGGGTGTGGGCATCGAGTTCACCATCCGCAAGGACACCCTGCGTGTGCAGAAGGTCATCAAGAACGGCCCGTCGGAACGTGCCGGACTGCTGGTGGGCGACAAGATTGTGGAGGTGGACGACTCAGCCTTCGTGGGACGTAGCCTGACCAATGAAGAGGCTATGCACCGCCTGAAAGGTCCGAAGGACACAAAAGTGAAGCTGGGCATCATTCGGCGTGGAGAGAAGGAACTGCGACACATAACTGTAACACGCGGTGAGATACCCATGCACAGCGTGATTGCAGTCTACATGCTCGACGATGAAACAGGTTATATCCGAATCAAAAACTTTGGTGAGAACACCTATCCTGAAGTACTCATAGGGCTGGCCAAGCTGGCACAGCAAGGGTTCAAAAGCTTGGTCATCGACCTGCGCGGCAACACGGGCGGCTACTTAGGTTCAGCCGTTCAGATAGCCAACGAGTTCCTTCCCAAGAACCGTCTCATCGTCTACACCGAAGGCCGTCACTCACAGCGTCAGGACTTTGCCAGCGACGGTCGCGGCTCGTACCAGCAGATTCCGCTCGTGATTCTCATTGACGAGGGTTCGGCCTCAGCCTCGGAAATCCTGGCAGGTGCCATTCAGGACAATGACCGAGGCACCATCATCGGACGCCGTTCGTTTGGTAAGGGATTGGTACAGCAGCCCATCGAGTTCAACGACGGCTCAATGATGCGGCTTACCATTGCCCGTTACTATACTCCTTCAGGGCGCTGCATTCAGAAGCCCTACGTGAACGGTCAGGACAAGGACTATGAAGAAGACCTGCTCATGCGCTACCAGCACGGTGAGTTCTTCTCACAGGACAGCATCAAGCACACCGGACCGGAATACAAAACAGGCAACGGACGCATTGTCTACGGTGGTGGTGGCATTACGCCCGACATCTTCGTGGCAGAAGACACCACGAATTACACCTCTTATTATAAAGAGGCCACCATGTCGGGACTTGTCCTTCAGTTTGCATACGAATACACAGACAACAACCGTCCTGAACTGACAAAACAGGAAGACAGGAAGTCAATGGAGCAATATCTGAAGAAACAAAACATCGTGGAGAAATTTGTCAGCTATGCCGAAAAGAACGGACTGAAACGCCGCAACCTGTTGATACAGAAATCGCACAAGTTGCTCGAAACGTTCTTGGTGAGCCGCATTATCTACAACGTGCTCGACGAACAGGACTGGATTGAATATCTCAATGCCGAAGACCCTGCCATCAACAACGCACTGCGCCTTTTCAAAGCCGGTGAAGCATTTCCACAGCCACATAAAGAAAAACAGGAACAGAAAAAGGTGGCCATGGGTTCCGACTACCAACGCACACACCGACAGATTGTACGTTTTCAGCACATTTGCTGAAACACATTCCAGAATTTAAGCTACATAAAACACAGCTCCCCTTGCAACAATGACTGACTGCAAGGGGAGCTGTAATCGTTTTATCGGCCTGCTTACTTAATCGGCTTAATGGCAAAGGTGAAGTCATAGTCCTGATATGGCAGGCGGTACTCATTACACGGCCATGCACCCCATGAATTCACACATCCCAGACCTAACTGACGCTGCTGTATATGAACCGAAGTCTTGCCTGAAGGAATCAAATCGCCACTGTGACGGCCCCATGCCTTATCCTTGTGCATGCCATCATCAAGCTGATCTGTGGTGTAAGGCAGTGCCGAAGCTTCCATCGGAGCATTGGAGTAGAAGCAAAGGCCCTTGTCTTCCTCGTCAAGCACGGAGAACCAGCGCACATCAGTGTGATTGCCACTTTCCTGCGGACGAACATACTCAAAATATTCATTGTCTACCGTATTTTCATACATGCCCAGGAACTCTGAGTCATGACGGTCGATATAATTCTCAATCGGGCCACGGCCATAATACACTACACGGCCATAGCTCTTTGGCATCTGAAGCTGCATGCCAAAACGGAAGAGCTCGCTCAGCACAGTGTCCTTCTTTGTCGTAAGCTTCTCGTTCACGATCACTTCTCCTTCAGCGGTGAGCGTGTAGGTCATGGTCAGATTGGCATGCTGACCAGGAAGGTCAAATTGGGCAACAACGCTATTGTCGTTTACCGTACAGCCATTCAGCTTCATCTGCGGGTTCTTCCATCCACCAAACCGACGCTGCAAGCCTGCGCCATAGTCGTTGTCGGTGGGGGCACGCCAGAACTCTGGCACAATGCTTTCACGGAACTGCAACATGTCTTTGCCATCAACAGTCAGATAGTCAATCCAGCCTGTCCACTTGCCCACGTAGAGGTCAGTACCTGCGGCAGAAAGCTTCACATAGCTG
>CAMZBS010000148.1 GCA_947304695.1 uncultured Prevotella sp. | reverse complement strand
TATGTATGGGGCGACTATAACCACTACTCTGCAGTAACCTACAGCGACGCAAACATACAAACCCTCACCCGCAAATACACAGGCCGCCTCAACGCAGTGGCCTTCGACTTCGGACTGCAGGTTCAGCACAACTTCAGCAAGAAAGACCGCGTGGTGCTCGGCCTGACCTATAGCCCCGGGCAAAGGATCAGCCAAAAAGCCACCTTCATCAACCAGCAAACCAACAACCTGACCGGTTCCAGCGCCGACACCACCAATATCGGCAATGCCTACGAGCTGCCTACCAATCTGGGCGTGGGCTTGAGCTGGTGTCACGACTATCAGTGGACCGTAGGCTTGGACTACACCCTGCAGGCATGGGAGAAATGCCGTTTCCCCGCATTGCGTGAGCGTGGCGGCAACACCGTATTCTCCCGCAGCTGGAAGGTCTTCCAAAACCGCCACCGCCTGGCAGCCGGCGTAGAGTTTGTGCCCAATCCGCGAGGCATGAGGGTGAGAGACCACATCTGCTATCGCGCCGGTTTAGCCTACTCCACCCCCTATGCCAAGGTGAACGGCGAAAACGGGCCCAAGTCATTCATGGTCAGCGCAGGCGCAGCCATACCCATCGTCAACAGATACACCAGCCACTCGGTATTGAACATCTCTGCCCAGTGGGAACACATGCAGGCCTCATCTACGGGCAAGCTCAAGGAGGACTACCTGCGCCTTTGCCTCGGCCTGACCTTCAGCGCACGGTGGTTTGAGAAATGGAAAGTGAAATAGGCAGCGTATCCAAGACTAAGGAGTAAGCAATAAGGAGTAAGGATTTGGCAGCGATGAGATATTTTGCCCTGTTGACGCTGATGGCAGGCCTGCTGCTGGCATGCAGCGACGGCCAGCCCCCCTCAGCCAATGCCATAAGGCAGCGAGACTCCGCCTCGGTGATGACCACCTACGGGGTGAGCAAGCTTATCTCCGACTCCGGGCTCATACGCTATAAGGTGGTGGCAGAGGAATGGCGTATCTACGACCGCACCAACCCTCCGCGCCACTCCTTCCCCAAGGGCCTGCTGCTGGAGCGCTTTGACCAGAAATTCCACATCGAGATGTACGTGACCGCCGACACAGCCTACTGGTATAACCAAAACCTGTGGGAGCTGAGGGGGCGCGTCAAGGTGTGGAACATGGACGGCACCATATTCAACTCCGAGCTCCTCTACTGGGACATGCGCACCCACGAGTTCTACTCCAACGTCTACTCCCATCTGAAGACGCCCGACAAGGAAGTGGAAGGCACCAGCTTCCGTTCCGACGAGCAAATGCGCCACTACATCATCAACAACTCCCGCGCCGTATTCCCCATACCGTCGGAAGCCAACGACGAGACCACCGACTCCATCAAGACTGCGGAGCAAAACGAAGCGCCAGAGCCTTCTGCAGTGATACCGCCGCGCTCACCGCAAAGAGCCACGGCTCCGCCATCCACCAACCTGCCTCCGGGCGGACATTTCAAGTAATACTGATTTGCAAGAATGCTATTTAAACGTATTTTTACTGAGAATTAGCAAAAAGTGGAGCGAAAACAATAATTATATTCAATATTTTTTCTAATTTTGTCGCTCGAAATGCGAAAATGCGCCCCAAGGCCACTGTCCGCAGTGCCAAAAAGACCAGGCTGAGAGCCATTTTTCGCCTAGACAGAACACATAAGACAAGTAAAACGAAATAAACAAAAAAACACATAAACATGGCAGCTATTCAAGGAATTAGAAAGCACGGTAAGTTGCTGATTGCAGTAATTGGTATTGCACTCCTCGCCTTTATCACCGAGGAGTTCTTCCGCGCTACCGAAGCTCAGAGAAACCAAAACAGTGGTGTGGTAGGCACCATCTACGGCAAGAAGATTCACTCCCAGGAGTACAGCCAGCTGATCGAAGCCTACAAGTCCTACATCCAAATGACGCAGGGCAAGACCACATTTACCGACGACGAGGATGCAGCCCTGAAGGAGCAGGTATGGCAGAGCTTCGTCACCAACAAGCTCATTGAGGCCGAAGCCTCTAAACTGGGCCTGACCGTTACCGATCAGGAGATGCGCAACGTGCTGGCAGAGGGCAACAACCCCATGCTGGCCCAGAGCCCCTTCGTCAACCAGCAGACCGGCCGCTTCGATGCCGCAATGCTCAAGAACTTCCTCGACGAGTATAAGAAGATGCAGGCAGGCAACTCCCAGGTGCCCGAGCAGTACCGCGAGCAGTACGACAAGATATACAGCTACTGGCAGTTTGTGGAGAAGACCTTAAAGGAAACCATCCTCCAGCAGAAATACAATGCCCTGCTGCAGATGTCGGTAACCTCCAACCCCATTGAAGGCAAGATGGCATTCGAAGGCACCGCAACAACCAAGGACCTCCTGCTGGCAGCAGTGCCCTATACCTCCATCAACGACAATGAGGTGAAGGTGAGCGACGACGAGCTCAAAGCCAAGTACGATGAGCTGAAGGAAACCTTCAAGCTCCCCACCGACGCCAAGGACATCAAGTATGTGGCCGTAACAGTGAAGGCCAGCGCCGCCGACAAGGCCGCCCTCGATGAAAAGATGGCCGGCTTTGCCCAGGAGATCGCCAGTACCGATGACGTAGCCAGCCTGGTACGCCGCGCACAGTCGTCAGTAAGCTACATCGACATACCCCGCACAGCCGACGCATTCCCCGCTGACATCAGCGCAATGCTCGACTCCATGGGCGTAGGCAGTGTGAAGGGCCCCTTCTACACCGTAGCTGACAACACACAGAATATCATCCGTCTCCTCGCCAAGACTCAGGC
>CAMZBS010000147.1 GCA_947304695.1 uncultured Prevotella sp. | reverse complement strand
ATTACATCAAAATATAGAAAGTATGTATAAAAGACACATCATCACCATCATTCTCACCTTTGTCGCCATTTCCGCAATGGGGCAGGGTTCAGGCGTGGTGCTGCAAGGCGGCGTGCAGGACGGCTTCCTGGAGCGCGGCCTCTTCGGCTGCAAGGTCACGCTGATGCGCGATGACAGCACGATGGTGGAGTGCTATCCGCAAGTCCATGAGATTGGAAACGATTCCATTCACGTATCCACCATATATTACATCGGCATGTCTGGAAAGCCCGGCAACTACCTGGTGCGGGTGCAGAAGGATGGCTATGAGGACGGCTGGGCGAAGGTGAACATCCCCGAAGGATACAAGGACAATACGCTCAAGGTGCCGATGATTAACATGCGTAAGTCTATTATGAAGACCATCGGTTTGGACGAGGTGGTGGTGAAGGCCACGCGCATCAAGGTGAAGATGCGCGGTGACACGCTGGTCTATGACGCCACGGCTTTCCAACTGCCCGAAGGTTCGATGCTGCAGCACTTGATAGAGCAACTGCCCGGCGCACGAATGACGGATGCGGGCGAGATATTCATCAACGGCAGGAAGATAGACGAACTGACACTCAACTCCAGGTCGCTCTTCAGGGGCAACAAAAAGGTGCTGATGGAAAACCTGCCGTACTTCACGGTGAAAGAACTGAAAGTGTATGAAAGGCAGTCGTTGCAAGCAGCCATAAGGGGCATCAAGGACGAGCATCCCGAGTATGTGATGGACGTGAACCTGAAAGACGAATATGCACTGACCTCGATAGCCAACGTGGAGGCGGCTAGCGGCACACACGACAGATATCAGACAAGGGCGTTCGGGCTGATGCTGACCAAGACATTGACGATGGGAGCCTTCGGCAACCTGAACAACATCAACGACATCACCCGCGCCATCGCGCAAGGATGGCACGAAGGACAGGGCCTTGTCTTGGGCAACCAGAACAAGCCTTCGACACGCAAGGCGGCGGGCGCGAGCTTCGACTACCAATCCACGAAGAAATGGTCCGGCTTCCCGGTCCTGCATGAAATCTTGGAAATCTCATTCGACCACTTCAACGACCTCGACGAATCGGGCTCCTATCAAGAGCGCTTCCTGCCCACCGGGACGGCATTCGCACAAAGCACACACACTGCAAGGAACAAAATCACTGCGTTCCAAGTGCGCAATGAGTTCCGTTGGGCGCCGTGGATTCACGACAGCAGGATATATCTTTTTTATAAAGAGACAGACAACAGCACGCTGGGCAACCTGCGGCAATGGGACGACGAGCAGACTACGGCCACCCAGAAGACAGAAGGCCTCGGCAAGACGAAACAATATGAACTGAGTTGGTCAAATGCCAGGTTTACCATCTGCAAGGCCGTCAGTGGCATCATAGACGGGTGGTGGTCACGTATCGAACGCGAGGGATTCAGTCGCCAGCACTCCACGTCTGTGACAACGGAGACCGATCATTTCCGCCATGAGTTCCAAGACGCCTACACCATGGATTACAAGTTCGAGCCTTCGGTAAAATACGACTGTATGTTGTGGAAGAACCTAAAATTATACCTTACGGAACGGTACATGGTGAGCGGAACCAACAGCAGCGACCCACTTTACACGCTGCACAATCTCCCAGGATGGGGACTCCGAGACAGTACCGCCATTGACCTGCTGCCATCAAACCGTGAAATGCTGCGTTCCGTGTACGATGCAGAGAACAGCACCTACAGCCGACTGAGGAAGCAGGAGAACGAGTTCACCGTGACCCTGAATTTGAACAGGACCGGGCACTTCCCGTTGGATGTGTCGCTGAGCCTGCCCTTCCATGTGCAACACGAGCGGCTCGATTACCAACGCGGCAGAATCGACACCCTCGCCCATCACAACATGTTCGTGCTGAATCCCTCGATTAACCTGAGACACAACGCATGGACGCTGAGCATGGGCATGACGTCTTCATCGCCAGGGCTGATGAACCTGATGCCCTACCGTGATGCCCGAAACGCACTCCGAATCACCGAGGGCAACCCTTCGCTGAAGGACAACCGCCGCATCAACGCAAGCATGATGTGGCAAGCCAGGCTGAAAACCAGACAAACGGGTGTCACCGCCGCCAGACTCACGTCAAGCTACACCTATCACATCCGATCAGTGGCCCAGGGATTCACCTACAACGAACAAACCGGTGCCTACACCTACCGACCGGAGAACGTGGAGGGCAACTGGTCGTGGAACACCTCTTACAACACCACGCTCTCGCTCAAGAAAAACCAGCTATGGTGGGTGGAGAGCGGCACGGGCTGCAATGTGTGGCATTCGGTGGACTATGCCTCGGTCGCCGACATGACCGACGCCCTGCTCAACAAGGTGGAGACCGTGAATCTCCACGAGGAGTTGAAAATGAGTTACAAGGCGAAGAACACGAAGGTGGGCATGAGCGGCAACCTGCAGTGGCGTCGTACTTGGGGGCACCGCACCTCGTTCAGCAACATCAGCGCCTTCGACTTCCGCTATGGGCTGAACGCCATGCAGGCCATCCCGGCATGGAACACCACATTCAACATGGATGCCATGATGCTGAGCCGGCGTGGATATGCCAGTGACGTGATGAACAAGGACGAGTTCGTCGTCAACGCCTCGGTCACCCAGACCATACTGCACGGCAAGGTCAAACTTACGCTTGAAGGCCACGACATATTCAACCAACTATCAAACACCACCTATGAAGTGAACGCCCAAGGGCGGACGGAGACATGGTATCGCATCATCCCCAACTACGTCATGCTCCGCGTGGCATGGCAGTTTAATAGGAGTCCAAA
>CAMZBS010000146.1 GCA_947304695.1 uncultured Prevotella sp. | reverse complement strand
CGCTACATGCAGCGGCGCGAGGACTCCGAGTATCTGATGTTTCCCCCTGCCGTCTACGATGACTTGAAGTGCCGCTACATAGACCGCATACAGGCCATGATAGCCTATCTGCAGACGGCTGACCAGTGCCGCAGCCGTCAGTTGCTGCGCTATTTTGGTGAGGAGAACGACCATGACTGCGGCCAATGCGACGTCTGCCTCAGTTACAACCACAGTCTGACCACTTCCCAAAAGGTGGACGATGCGCAACAGCTCATCCTCAACCTGCTGGCCGACGGTCAGCGTCACCATGTCACCCAGCTGCGCCAGTTGCCTTTGCCCTACGAACAGATAGAAGCCGCCCTCGACCACCTGCTCATGGAGGAATACGTCTATGCCGACTGCGGCTTCCTGGTCAAGGCATAGGCCACTTATTCGTCGGGCAGGAACAAGGGGTCTTCGGGCATTACCATCGTAGGCTCCTGGTTGGCGGCCTGCAGTATTTTCTCGGGCACGTACTTCTTGTTCACCACCAGGCGGAACATATATTCACGGAACCAGCGGTCGGTCATGATGAGGCAGCCCCTTTGTCCCCAGTCGGCTCCCCACGAGTTCTCCACCTTCCACTTGAGCACCTTGCCCCGGTCGTCCAGGTCGACGGCACAGAGGGTCATGGCATGGGTAGAGCCGCTGTCGAAGGTTGAAATGCGCTGGGCCTTGTCCATGCCGAAGGTAGTGCCAAACAGCGATTCATAGTCGAAGTTCTCGGTGTCGGCATAGCCACGCTTGCGGTCCAGGAACTTGCCCACGTCGTAGCTGGAGTACAGCTTGCGGCCATCACGCAGCGAGGCAATGGCCATCAGCTCAATGTCGTCCATAGGCAGGTTGACATACTTCCAGTTGTGGCCGTCGTAGGTGTGGCGGTCATACTCCACCTCGTAAGTCTTGTAGTAGGGGCGGCGAGGGTCGTTCATGGCCATGATGAAGGTGCCGTTGATGGAGCCTCCCACCACCTCCTGGTAGAACGACTGCGGTGTGTACTCCTTGGCCTTGCCAGCGGCGTTGCCCTTGGCGGTCTTGAATGTGTAGGTGAACTTCTGGGGAGGCTGTCCGATGGTCATCTCCAGCATGCGGTACACCTGTGCCAGCATCCTCACCTTGGCCTTGTTGAGCGATGCCTGGCTCTTGTCCTTCTGCACCATGTCGCGCAGCTGCAGCCCATATTCGCGCAGCTTGGAGGCAATGAGCTTCGAAGCCTTCGACGTGTTGTCGGTCGAGAACGACTCAGGCATCACTTCCTTGGGCACCAGTCCGTATTTCTCGGCCAGGTCGGCCACACCGCAGAAGGTGCCACCATCGTTCAGCGGGTGCTGGAAGAAGAACTGCACGCGCAGGTCGTCAATGGGCTTCTTACCAGTGTCGATGATGCCCTGCAGCATCAGGTTGGCCTTCTCCAACTGGTCGTAGAAGAAAAGGTAGGCCTGCGAGAACTCCAGCTGTATGGAGTCGCCGTGCTGCTGGGTATAGTTCGAGCGCAGCACGTTCAGGCCACTGAACATCCAGCACCTTCCGCTCGACTTCTGGTCGGTAATTGACTGCGACTTGGTCTCTATACTGAAGTACGTGTCCAGCGCACCTGCATTCTGGTGATTCTTGGCCAGGTCGTCAATGGCGTTCGCAGCCACAGCGTTCACCAGTGCCTTGTTCACCGGCACCTGCTTATGCTCCTTTACAATGTCCTTCAACATGTCGGCGGACAGTTCCCCGCCCTTCGTCTGTGCCGTTGCGGCAACCATGCTGCCCGTCAGGCACACGGCAAGTATCAGATTCCTTTTCATAGCTCTTTACACCTTATTTATAATATAGTGCAAAGATACAACAAAAAGTCAGAATACCACGCCTTCCGGGCGATATTTATAGGTTTTTAATAATTGACATACATCATGTTTGCGCGCACAGAAGGAAGAAAACTGCGCAAAATGTGCTCTGGTTCCGTAAATGTTTATACCTTTGCACCCGAAAAGATTAAGTTTTTCGGATAATAATAACCATTTAAAAAAGAAAAAGAAAATGAAAAAGATTGTTTTAACTATGGTTGCTGCACTTGCAGCTGTGAGCATGAACGCTCAGGTTTACATTGGTGGTAGTGTTGCTATCGAGGCTTGGAGCAGCCAGAAGTTGGCTGGTGACAAGAGCGAGACCGCTTTCAAGATCATGCCTGAGATTGGTTACAACCTGAGCGACGAGTGGGCCATCGGTACTGTGATTGGCTACCAGAGCGACAAGTTCAACGGTGTGAATGGTGTCAGCGAGAGCGCCTTCAGCATTGCTCCCTACGCTCGTTACACTTTCGCCAAGCTGGGTAAGGTGAACCTCTTCGTTGACGGTGGCCTTGCATTCACCTCTGCCTCTAAGGCTGACTGGACTGAGATTGCCGTAGGTTTCCAGCCTGGTCTGGCTGTCAACCTGAACGACAAGCTGAGCTTCGTTTCTCACATCGGTTTCCTCGGCTGGGATCAGCTGAATCCTGATGGCGACGACAACAACATCAGCAAGTTCGGCCTGAACCTGGATGCCACGAACATCACCTTCGGTCTGTACTACAACTTCTAAAGCGTAGCGTAATAATAACAAAAATAGAGAAAGGATGTGTCCCTTAGGTGGGATACATCCTTTTTCGTAAGAAGCCTCCCCAAGCCCCTCCGAAGGAGGGGATGTTTTATAGACGACATCTATATAAACACCCCTCCAAGACCCACCCCCTACCCCTCCCAAGACCCACCCCCTGCCCCTCCCTGTTTAGGGAGGGGAGAAAGGGTCGGGAAGCCCTTTCGAAGAAGAGTAAATAAACACCCCTCCCGTTCGGGAGGGGCAGGGGGTGGGTTTGAGGTTCAGCGGCTCC
>CAMZBS010000145.1 GCA_947304695.1 uncultured Prevotella sp. | reverse complement strand
GCAGCATATTTCTTTAATCAGTAACAAAAAGCTAAAAGTAATGAGAAGAATGAAGCAACTTCTAATGAAACGCCTAATGCTCAGCCTCCTTGCAGTGCTAATGCCATTAGGACTGCTTGCACAAGAAATCAAGGTGCAAGGTGTTGTGAAGGACCAGACGGGTGAGGCCGTCATTGGTGCCACTGTGATGCAGAAGGGAACAAGCAACGGAACCGTTACCGACTTCGACGGAAACTTCTCGCTGTCAGTTCCCTCTAAAGCTACGCTTGTCATCTCTTATATTGGTTATACCACACAGGAGGTGGCAGTGGATGGCAAGAGTAAGATAGATGTTGTTCTGAAAGAGGACAGCCAGACACTCAGTGAAGTAGTGGTTGTTGGCTATGGAACGATGGACAAGAAAGAACTGACCTCGGCCATCTCCCATGTAGGCGAAAAAGACTTTCTGACTACCAGCTCGCTCGACCCATCGATGATGATTCAGGGCAAGGTACCTGGCGTGTCTATCACCAACACTGGTGCCGGTGACCCCAACAACCAGGCTAGCATCCAGATACGTGGCGTCTCTTCGCGCTCAGCAGGCCTTGGCCCGTTGATTGTCATCGACGGTGTACCGGGCGGTAACCTGACCAATATCAATCCCAATGACATTGCCTCGTTCGACATTCTGAAGGATGGTGCTGCATCGGCCATTTACGGCACACGCGGCTCGAATGGCGTAATTGTGGTCACCACCAAGAAAGGCAGCAAGGACGGGGCTACCCATGCCACCTACAGCAGCCAGCTATCGTGGGACTTCATCAACAAGGAGCTGAAGATGATGGATGCACAGCAGTATCGTGACGTTCGCCTTGGCTGGGGCGACACAGGTGTGGATCTGGGAGGAAACATCGACTGGCTTGATGAGACCACGCGCACTGGCTTTACCCAGCAGCATACCCTGACGCTGAGCGGTGGCAACGACAAGAGCAATTATCGTGTCAGTGCCGATTACCGAAAGGCCTATGGCATCGACCTGCGTAGTGGACGTGAAGAATATGGCGCACGTGCAGCCCTGATGCACACCACGAAAGATGGGCTGTTGACGTTGACGGCCAATATTGCCCCGCGCATCATCTATCGCGACCAGGCCGACTGGAGCGTGTTTAAGGATGCCATTGAGGCCAACCCCACCACTCCGATGATGGACCCTAACAATCCAGTGAGCTACTACAACTTCCAAGGTCAGGTGGTAGGCAGCAACCCTGTGGAGCGCCAACGCCTTGAAAACGACCATGCCGACACCAAGCTGCTCGACTGGGATGCCACTGTGAAACTGAACATCCTGCCATTGTTTGGCGGCAAGGACATGACAGGCCAGAACCTTACCACACAACTCATGTTTGCCGACCATCAGTATGACAATAATAACAGCTGGTTCCGCCCCTCAACGAGTACTATTGCCGTGAACAACGGCCGTGAGGGAGAGGCCAGCCGCAGCTATGCAAAGGAGAGCCAGTATGTCGTGGAGTGGCTGACAAACTACATGGGTAGCTTTGGCAAGCACAATGTCAAGGGTATGGTAGGCTACTCATACCAGTACTCGCGCTATTCAGGATTTAATGCTGAGAACAAGGATTTCCCCAATGATGGTCTTGGCTCTGACAACCTCGGCTCTGGCGAATATGCCAAGGAAGAGGGTGAAGTGCTGATGGGCAGCTATAAGAACGACTCGAAGCTCATTGCCTTCCTGGGACGCGTCAGCTATGACTATGACGGGAAGTATCTTTTCACAGCATCCTTGCGCCACGAGGGCTCGTCAAAGTTCGGTGCAGACAACAAGTGGGGCAATTTTCCCGCTGTGTCAGCTGGCTGGCGCATCTCTTCCGAAAACTTCATGAAGGATATCACATGGATTGACGACCTGAAGCTGCGTGCCGACTATGGCGTGACGGGTAATCAGGACTTTGGCAGCTATCTTTCGCTGAACACGATGACAGGCTTCGGCTACTACTATTACAATGGCAGGTATTTCCAGGTGTGGGGCCCGGCCAAGAACGTTAATCCCGACCTGAAATGGGAAAAAGGCAAGAACTGGAATATCGGACTTGACTTCTCTCTGTTCAACGGTCGCCTCTATGGCTCGCTCAACTACTTCAGCCGCCGGCAGCAGGACCTGCTGGGCAACTACAAGGTCAGCGTACCTCCCTATCTGTTTGATGAGACCTTTGTCAACGTAGGCACGATGAAGAACACCGGTTTCGAGTTCGACCTGAACTTCCGCGCGGTCAACACTAAGGACTTTGGCTACGACATCAGCCTCGTCGGTACTACCATGCGCAACAAGTTTGTAGACTTCAGCAACTCCGAGTATGTTGGACAAGACTACTACGACGAGGCAAGCACTGAGGATCCATATCCGTTCTATTACTTGCAGCGCATAGAGAAAGGCCAGTCGCTGGGCAACTTTTATATGTGGAAATATGCCGGACACACCACTGACGGCGAATGGCTGGTCTACGACAAGGACGGTGACATCATCCGCGCCTCGCAGGCCAGCGATGCCGACCGCCGGAAGGTAGGTAACGGCATGCCTAAGTTCACCATGTCTATGACCCACACTTTCCGTTATAAAGATTTTGACCTTTCGCTCTTCTTCCGTGGTGCCTTCTTCTACGACATCTTCAACATCCACGATTTCTACTATGGCACCCGCAACTTCACCGGCAACCGCCTGCAGAAGGCCTATGGCAAGAATTTCGACATATCCGGCACGGCCAACCCCGTAGTGTGTGACTACTTCCTGGAGCGTGGCGACTATCTGAAGCTCGACATGGCCACGCTGGGATATACCTTCCGTCCGAAAGACTGGCGTTTCATCGATCGCATCCGCGTCTATGCCACCGGCAAAAA
>CAMZBS010000144.1 GCA_947304695.1 uncultured Prevotella sp. | reverse complement strand
GGTTCTCGTTTGAGGTGCTGCCACCGCTGAAAGGGACGGGTACGGACAGGCTTTTTGCCGACATAGACAAACTGCGGGAGTTCGACCCGGCATACATAAATATCACCACCCACCACTCGGAGTTCGTGTACAAGGAACTGCCCAGTGGACAGTTCGAGCGTCAGCGCATACGCCGTCGTCCGGGCACCGTAGCAATAGCCGCAGCCATACAGCAGCGATACAATATCCCCGTTCAGCCCCACGTAATTTGCAGCGGAGCAACGGTGGAGGACATTGAATACGAGTTGCTCGACCTACAGTTCCTCGGCATCCACGACCTATTGCTGCTGAGGGGTGACAAGGCTAAGGAGGACAGCCGTTTCGTGCCAACACCTGGAGGGCACGCCCACACCACAGACCTGATTCGTCAGGTGAAACGCTTCAACGAAGGTTTCTTCGCTGACGATACACCCATCAAGAACCCCGGTAGGGCGTTTGACTACGGTGTGGCCTGCTATCCCGAGAAGCATGAGGAGGCACCGAATCTGGAACGAGACATGGAGTATCTGAAGGAGAAGCAGGAACTAGGGGCGCAATATGCCGTCACACAATTGTTCTTCGATAACGAGAAATATTTCATGTTTGTGGAGAAGGCCCGACAGATGGGTATCACCATCCCCATCATCCCAGGTATCAAACCGTTGGCGAAGCTGAGCCAGTTGACTGTGGTACCGAAAACATTCCACTGTGACATACCCGAACCGCTGGCCAAGGAAATCGTGAAATGTAAGACCGATGAGGATGCCAAGGCATTAGGCATTGAGTGGACAACACAGCAGTGCCGCGAACTCTACGACCACGGGGTGCAGAATATTCATTTTTACACAGTCTCAGCAGTCGATTCCGTTGTTGCCGTTGCAAAGAAATTACTATGACGTTCAATGAGGTGATAGGACAGAAAGAGGCGCAGGAGCGGCTGATACAGATGGTTAGGGAAGACCGTCTGCCACACGCACTGATGCTCTGTGGGCCTGTGGGCAGCGGCAAGTTGGCGCTGGCGATAGCCTTCGGCTGTCAACTGCTTGACGATGGCAGACCGTCATCGATTGCCATGCTCGAAAAGCTGGAGCACCCCGACCTGCACTTCACCTATCCAACCATCAAACTGCCGTCGATGAGTGCGGACCACAAACCTGTAAGCGATGACTTCGCTCAGGAGTGGCACGAACTGCTGATGCAGGGGCCCTACTTCACCATGGAGGAATGGATGCAAGCTATGGGCGGCGAAAACCAACAGGCCGTCATCACCGTGGGCGAAAGCGACAACCTCATCAAGAAACTTTCGCTGAAGTCGAGTCAGGGCGGATATAAGGTCAGCATTGTCTGGCTGCCCGAACGGATGAATATAGAGTGCGCCAACAAATTACTAAAACTCATAGAGGAACCTCCGCAGCAGACGGTGTTCATCATGGTCTGTGAAGAGCCGGAAAAACTGCTGGAAACCATCCGTAGCCGTGTGCAGCGCATAGACATCAAGAAGACTGACACAGAAGACATCCGTCAGGCACTGATCAAGCGCAGGGGTATCGATGAGGAGAGTGCACAGCGCATCAGCAGAATGGCTAACGGCAACTGGCTGACAGCCATAGAGGAGCTCCAGGCCGACTCAGAGCGAGGATTGTTCCTTGACATGTATAAGAGCCTGATGCGACTGGCTTACCAGCGAAAGGTAAAGGACCTGCGCAAGTGGAGCGAGCAGATGGCTGCTATGGGACGGGAGAAGCAGAAACGATGGCTGAACTATTTCCTCCGTATGACCAGGGAGAACTTCGTGTATAACTTCCATGAGGAGGAGCTGAACTATATGACAGAGAGCGAGGAGGATTTTGCGCAGAACTTCGCCCGTTTCGTGAACGAGGCCAACGTACTGCCCATCAGCGATCTGGCAAACCTGGCCATCCGTGATATCGGACAGAATGCCAATGCGAAGATCGTGTTCTTCGACTTCGCCTTACAAATGATTGTTTTGCTACTACAAAAATAAAGAATATGATAAAAACGACAACCAGGACGACCAAAACAACTATTATAGGCGACAACTTGTCGCCTAAAGAAAAAAGTTGTCATAGTTGTAGTTTATAAGAAAAGTATATAGTTATGGAGAAAACAAAAGAAATACCCGTGAGAGTGGGCTGCGACAGGGGCCTATGCCATCAGGCCGTAGGCAGGCAGGACCGACAACTAAACACATATGACTGGCTGGCCGACGTGCCGGGTAATGTGGATTCCACAGACCTTGTAGAGGTGCAGTTCAAGCATACCCGGAAAGGGTACTACCACAACGTGAACCACCTGGAACTGAAAAAGGGTGACGTGGTGGCCGTGGAAGCCAGTCCAGGTCATGACATCGGCGTGGTGACACTTACCGGGCGATTGGTGAACCTGCAGCTGAAGAAGGCCAACCTAAAGTCTGCCGACGACATCAAACGAATCTACCGTATCGCCCGCACTACCGACCTTGACAAGTTCCGTGAGGCAAAGGCCCGTGAGCACAGTACGATGATTGAGAGCCGTAAGATTGCAAAGGGATTGGGGCTGGAGATGAAGATCGGTGATGTGGAGTATCAGGGCGACGGCAACAAGGCCATTTTCTACTACATCGCCGACGGTCGCGTGGACTTCCGGCAGCTCATCAAGGACTTAGCTGCTGCATTCCACGTCAGGATTGAGATGAAACAGATCGGGGCACGCCAGGAAGCAGGACGCATAGGCGGAACGGGCCCCTGCGGAAGGGAACTCTGCTGTGCTACATGGATGAAGAACTTCAACTCAGTCAGCACGGGTGCCGCACGCTTCCAAGACATCTCGCTCAACCCTCAGAAGCTGGCTGGCATGTGCGCAAAGCTGAAGTGCTGCCTGAA
>CAMZBS010000143.1 GCA_947304695.1 uncultured Prevotella sp. | reverse complement strand
AGTTATGGTGGCAGAAAATCTCTTTCAGCTTGTGGGCGCGGTCGCCATAGACCTTTACCTCTGAACGGAAGTCGTATTCGCCGTCGCAGGCAGCACGCAGCATCTCTGCCATTGCATATTGGGCCGAGTGGCTGGTTCCTGACGACAGGGCATAGAGCATGCGGGTAGAGAAGACCAGTCCGAAAGGTAGACCCTCATAGCGGGCAGCAAGGTCGGCAAAGTGGCGGTGGAACAGCTGGTCGCTGATGCATACCACTCCAATGCGCTCACCTGCATAGCTGAATGCTTTCGAGCCGCTGATCAGCAGCAAGTAGTTCTGCGTGTATCGGGCAACGGTGGGCTGATAGGGTGGGGCGAAGGGCACGCTCAGGTCCTGACGGAAGTCCATAGCAAAGTAGGCCAGGTCTTCCATCACGATGACGTCGTACTTCGTGGCAAGTTGTCCGATGGTCTTGAGTTCTTCCTCAGTGAGACATACCCACGACGGGTTGTTGGGGTTTGAGTAGACGATGGCACAGATGTTTCCGTCTTTCAGATACGACTCTACCTTCGGGCCGAGCTTCTCGCCACGGAAGTCGTAGACGTCGAAGGTCTCGTACTTCACGCCCTGCACCTGTAACTGCATCTTCTGTACGGGGAAGCCGGGATCGATGAAGAGCACGGTGTCCTTGCCCTTCGTGGCCTGCGAGCAGGTGAGGAACGAGGCAAAAGTGCCCTGCATCGAGCCGCACACGGGCACACAGCCCTCCGGCGCAATATCTACGCCAATGAAAGCTTTCACAAAGCGGGAGGCCTGGCGTTTCAGCTCGGGATATCCTTGAATGTCGGGATATGAGTGGGCGATACCCTCCTGCAGGGCCTTCACCTGAGCGTCCACGCCCACCTGTGCGGCAGGCAGGCCGGGTATTCCCATTTCCATTTTGATATACTCTATGCCGCTTTCTTTCTCAGCCTTGGCAGCCACCTGCTTCACCTCGCGGATGGTGGCCTTTGCGAAGTCCTGAATACCCAGCTCGCTGATGAGCCGGTCTACGATTTCCTTTTTGATTGGTGTTGTCATACAGTTGATTATTGTTTCGGACGGCAAAATTACAAAAAAAAAGTCAAAAGCTTTCACTTATCGAAAAATATTTGTATCTTTGCCCCCAACTTTAAATACACTATTACTTTAATCCTAAATTCATTAGCATGAAAAAGATCTATTTGGCAATGATGTGCATGGCAGGCCTCACGATGATGACGGCTTGCGGTGGTGAGAAGAAAACGGGCGAGCCCGTAAGCGCCGAAGAGGCTGTAGAGGCTGCTGTCGAGGCTTCGGCTGAGATGTCGGGTGTCGACAAGTGTGCTGCCACGCTCGAGTCGGTCTGGGGCATCAAGATCGCTCAGGTACAGCCCGACTTTGAGTATGCTGAGGTGACCGAGGGCTGGGACAAGTTCCAGAGCAACGGTGTGAACAATGCATACGCCGTCTATAAGAAGAAGGATGGCAGCGCCATCAGCAAGGAGGAGTTCAGGGCCTGGGCCGAGAAAATCTATGCGCTGACCAAATCGCTGTCTGCTGAAGGCAAGAACATTCGCGGCTACGACGGTATCAGCAAGCTCACCGAGGAGCAGGCCAACGCCGAGGTGTCGCTCGACGACATCATGCTCGACGACTTCCAGGCCTGCTGGTCGTTCCGCACCGACAAGGGCATGCAGCGTTGCATGGTCACCCATCAGGGCGACAAAGACCCCAACTACATGATTTTGGGTCTTGCTCCCGGACTTACAGGTAACCTTGAATAAAACCAGACTAACATATTAACTATGAAGAAAATCTATTTAGCACTCTTGTGCATGGCAAGCCTCTCGCTGATGACGGCTTGCAGTGGTGAGAAGAAAGGCGGCGACGTTGATGCTGAGCCGCAGGACGAAGAAGCAGTAACTGCCGACGCTGAGCCTGCCGATGCAGCCGATGCAGCCGAAGGTGCCGAGGCCGATGCCCCTGAGGTGTGGGGCGATCCTGCCAAGGCTCCCATCGTCGACCTTGCTGCCCTCTACGAGGCTGGTGACTTTAAGCCTGCCGTGAACACCCTCTTTGTCGACACGCTTGGCGGTGAGACCGCTGGCGAGCTGCCCTCCAAGTGGGACATCAAGGAAGGCAGTGCCGAGGTGGGTGAAGCCCAGGGCCATAAGTTCATCACCATGCTGGGTGGCACCACCGTGTTGCAGCCCAAGGCAGGCGACAAGAGCTTCCTGCCCGATGTCTACACCCTCGAGTTCGAGTTCATGTTCGGTCGCGATGTGTGGTTCAATGTCAACTTCTTCGATGCCGAGGACAATGGCATTGGCGACTACCGCATGTGGCTCTGCGCTGCTGACTGGAACATGGCCAAGACCGGTGATGAGTGGATGCAAGGCCAGCAGGCCGACCTTGACCGGATGCTGAACCGCGACGGCTGGAACCACTTTGCCGTCAGCTACAACAAGGGCAACATGAAGTTCTTCGTCAACGGCAAGCGCATTGCTAACCTGCCCGACATCAAGCAGGCTGCATACTTCGTCATCCGTGGCGATGATGCAACCGGTCAGAGTCACTACATCAAGAACATCCGCTTGGCCAAGTAAGTTCTCTTTTTTTTCAAAAATCGCCCATTTCATCGGTCTTTTTACGACCGAATGGACAGAAAACTATCGGCACGACCTGCTCATCGACAGCAGGCCGTGTCACTTTTATTGTATTGAGTTCATCCAAAATATGGGGTAGTTCGTCAAAATGTCGATAAAAGGTGTTCTTTCTTTCTAATTTTTTTCTTAATTTTGCAGATGAAAGTCGTGGTTTTTGTGCGTGACGCACGGACGTTCAACTCAAGACTAATGATTCAATCTAAAACATCAGAAATATGATTACACAGAGAAACCAACG
>CAMZBS010000142.1 GCA_947304695.1 uncultured Prevotella sp. | reverse complement strand
AGGCATTTACCACGAAAGTAAAGAAGACTGCGGGTGTCCACGACCTCTACCTGTGCTTCAGCCAAACAACCGGCGACGTACATTTGGACTGGTGGCAATTCAGCCGCTAACCCCAGACATGCTTAGCTAAACAAACACTTCCCCCCTATGAAAACAAAACATGTACAATATGCAACTGTCGGTACATGCTCACAGCTCATTGACGTGACTGCCGACGAGAACGATGTGATTCAGCAAGTATTCTTCTTGGGCGGTTGTCACGGCAACCTACAGGGCATCACCAAGTTGGTATGTGGTCAGTATATCGACGACGTGATTAAGAAACTGGATGGCATACAATGCGGAACAAAGGGAACTTCATGTCCAGATCAGCTGTGCCGCGCCTTGGAGCTCCTGAAGCAAGCTCCTGCAGAGTAGGCTTCTTTGCCTCCCAATCGAACCAAAGAAAAGGTGAGCCGACCAGACAGTCAGCTCACCTTTGTTTTCTCTCAGCCATCACCCGCTCACTTGGCGTTCCCTGCGAAGGCACCGCTGACGATGCTCTTCCCGTTGTTCACCACCACGATGCTGTCGGGGGTGGGGAGCATTGTGCTGTCGGCAGGTGCAGTCAGCGTGCTGTCAGCAGCCCGAGTGCGCGAATAGTAGTAGTCATCGTAATAATAGTAGTCGTCCTCGTAGTAGCTGCGGTAGGTATCCCAGTAGCCAAAACGCACGTTGTCAAGCTCGAAGCGGATGTCGCGACGCGTACCATCGTTCATGTAGCCGGCAAAGTAGTCGCTGTAAAGCGTGTAGTCGCTGATGTAGACGGGGCTCCACATGCTGTCATCGTAGATGAGGGTGATGACTCCGTTTACAATTGACCAAGTGAACTCGCAGTAGGCATAGTCGTAGAACGGCGAGCGGGTGTCGTAGTCCACCTCATAGCCTCTTCCGCTGGTAGCGCCACAGCCAGCCGAGCTGAAGTGTATGACGGTTTCGTAGGTGTTGCCACTAAGTCCCCAACGATCGTGGTAGTAGGCACCAAGGTAGCCTTGCCAGTCACCGTTGATGAGTGTACCAGCCTCATACTGGTCCTCGGTCTCACAACTTGTCATTGTCATGGTGGCCATGCTGAGCATCAATGCCATCAGCAGGTAGGTATTCATCTTCTTCATAGTCGTAACGTATTAAAGGGTTATTTTGATAGTGCAAAGATACGACACTTTCCATTGCCCCACAAAGGTTTTTCCCTAAAACGAGAGGGGAAAAAACCTATTCCTTCATAGGGAATTACGCAACGTCCCACATGTTCTGCAGCATAAAAGGGAGCGAAAGCAACAAAAGAGAAAAAAAAAAGTACAAATGAAAAAGTGTACTTGTAGAAAAAAAGATACCTTTGCAGGCAAACACCCGCAGGGGCGTGTTATTCCTTAAACGAACACACGTACAAACAATAAAAAACACAAACAAAACAATTCAGTATGAAAAGAACAATCCTTTCAGCAGCAATGGTGCTTTGCCTCGGCATGACGGTAACGGCACAGCCTGGTGGTGGTTTCGGCGGCGGCTTCGGCGGCTTCGGTGGCTTCCAGCAGCAAACGAAATTGGAAACCTCGCAAGAGTGGAAAGACGTGAACTATGCCGGTGACGACCAAGCCTATCACACCTGCGACATCTACCTGCCCAAGCAGGAGAAAGCCAGCTATCCCGTAGTCATCCACATCTATGGCAGCGCTTGGTTCAGCAACAACGGCAAAGGTAATGCCGACCTGGGCACCATCGTCAAGGCCCTGCTCGATGCCGGCTACGCCGTAGTATGCCCCAACCACCGTTCGAGTATGGACGCCAAGTGGCCCGCTCAGATTCACGACATCCGTGCCGTCATCCGCTTCGTTCGCGGTGAGGCAGCAAAGTATAAGTTCGACACCTCGTTCGTTGCCACTAGCGGCTTCTCGTCGGGTGGACACCTCTCGTCGACGGCAGCTACCACCAGCGGCCTGAAGACCACCACCGTTGGCACCGTCACCATCGACCTTGAGGGCAACATCGGCAACTACCTGAACCAGTCGAGCACCGTCAATGCAGCTTGCGACTGGTCGGGACCTGTCGACCTGACCGATATGGACTGCGGCGACCACATGCAGATGGGCGACAACAGCCCCGAGGATATGCTCCTGGGCTCGAAGCTCTCGCAGGAACCCGACAAGTACAGGAGCCTGAGTGCTACGAACTATGTCGACCCCACCGATCCTCCTGTTATCATCTTCCACGGCGAGAGAGACAACGTGGTTCCCTGCTGTCAAGGTAAGAAGTTCTTTGAGCTGCTGCAGGCTGCCGGCGTACGTACTGAGGCTACCTTCGTGCCTGAAGGCGGACACGGTATGGGTATGTACAGCGAAGAGAACCTCCAGAAAATGGTTAATTTCCTGAACGAAGCCCGTCAGTCAGCACCCGCTGTCGGTGGCGCGAAGCAGCGCACGGTGGAGGATGGGGGCACTGGCCCTTTTAAGGCCATCATGAAGGAGGAGCCCACCCTGCAGGCACATACCGTCTTCGCTCCTCAGGATCTCTCGAAGTTCAACAAGCGCAATGCGCTGCCCGTGCTTGTCTGGGGCAATGGTGCCTGCACCAACTCTCCTTGGGAGCACTACAAGTTCCTCAACGAGATAGCCTCCTACGGTTTCCTCGTCTTAGCTACTGGCTACATCCCTATGGACGACCAGCCCTTCCGCGGTCCGATGTCGACCACCGAGCAGCAGATTGAGAGTATGGACTGGGCTATCGCTCAGAATGCCGACCCCAACTCGCCCTATTATCAGAAGATTGACACCAAGAACATCTGCGTAGCCGGCATGTCGTGCGGCGGACTGCAGACCCTCTTCAACTGTGCCGACCCCCGCATCAAGACCCTCATGATCTGCAACAGCGGTCTCTTCAACCAACAGAATG
>CAMZBS010000141.1 GCA_947304695.1 uncultured Prevotella sp. | reverse complement strand
GGAGGCGAGCCCACAGCCATCGAAAAGACTGAGGCAGCCAACAATTTCGACGCCCCGAAGGCCATCTACAACCTGAGCGGCGTGCGTCTGCAAGCCACTTCGTTAGAAGCACTTCCAGCCGGCATCTATATCGTTAATGGCAAGAAGGTGGTTAAATAATCCATCCCCATTCCTACAATAAAGCAAGTGCACAGAAGAGTTCTCCCTCCAATGTGCACTTTCTTTTTAATAAACCTTTTCAACACAGAGGTACTGAGTTACAGAGGTTAAGACAAAAATCCACAAAAATCTGACAAAACAAATACCATGTTAAAAAAGAACAGAGGAAGAAGCCCGCAAGCCCCTTCCTCTCCTTGTATACACACTCTTGTCCACAAGTCACTTCGCCACTTCGACACTTTCTCAGGTCAGTTCCTGCTTCAGTTTCTTGTACTCGCCACGCCGGGTGCGCTCTATGTATTTGTCCTCAACAAAGCGCGAGAGTGACTTCTGGGCAGAATTGCTCGTCTCGTAGCCAAAAGTCTTGGCAAACACCTCTGTGGTGAACTCCTCAGGCAGCTTTCTGTAACACTCTTCGTAGCGTGAGGTGCGCCGGCGCTCTATGGCTGGGTCGTTCACCTGGTCCTCGAAGTACTTGCTGGCATAGCCCCCGAAATAGAAATGCTGGCAGGCATACTGAACGTCGAGTACGAGTGAGCAAAGCCTGCGGTCAATGTCGTCAATCTCGTAGGTTCCCGTCTTTTCGCGTTCCTCCCAGTGGCGCATGTCGATAAAGGGAGCCGCAATGTTGATGCCGTAGTAGGGAATACGCTTGATGAGCATTTCGTCGGCACGGTCCTGGTTGAATCCTGCCATCTCCATACGATGGTCACACCATTTCCAAACATGCTCCACCAGTGGCCACAAAGGCAGTTCACCCTGTCGCTGATCCAGCCGGTAAGCCCATTGGCGCAGCGTGTCATCTGCCGTGCAGTCTTCCTGCGTGACCTTTCTCAGGGGAATCATCTTGAAGTCAGAGGGAGGTGCAGGAATCACAGCCAGACGCGTGGCCAGCCCCGAACCGAAATTGCCTTCGGTCACCTTCTTGCGAAGAGCCAGCAGGGTGCCGGTATAAATGTAGTTCCAAAAAACATTGAACGAACCGTTCACGGCATCCAGATTGGCATAGCTCTGCGAATCCTCCTCGTTGTGAAATTGCTTCAGTTCCAGCACGTCGCGGTTTATCCATCCACCCTGCTTCGAGAGACTGATGGTGTTGTCTAGTTCCGCATCGAAGGTTATCAGATGCAGATGCCACGGTTCGCCATTCATTTCCTCCTTGGCATTGAGCATGTGGCGGATGAAGTCGGAATTACTCGTGCGCGGGCCATTGATGCGCACCACTACTTCCGGCCGGCTCAGTCCTGCCTCTTTCTGCTCCTTGGTGCTGGTGGCGCGGCTCTTCACGTCTTTCTTATAGCGGTTTTCCGCCTCTATTCCCAATTTGTCGGCCTCCTTTATAGGCGAGCAGAGCAGGTTATAGAGCCGCTTGGCAAATCGCTTGCCGGCGCCGGGGTCGCCAATCACCAGCACCGCATAGTTCAGCCGGCACAGCTCCGTCGGGTCATCATAGAAATGATACCACGTGCGTGTCATCAGAGTGCCCAGAAAGGCAGCGGCAGAGAACAGTACGGCAGGCCACATCTCACGGCGTACACCGTGGCAGACTTCCCTCAGGCAGGGGAAGCTGTCCATCAGCGCCTCTATTTCGTCGGCCCAGCGGTTGATGGGGAGTACCGATGTGGGCGACACTATCTCCAGTTCAGGGGTGAGCGCGATGCCCAGCGAGAGCAAGGCCTCCTTGAGTTTGGCCGAGACACCAGCCGAGGAAGGATGCTCACAGATGTAGCGCATGTGGCGCTCCACATCCTCGCCACGCTCACTGACAATCTCCTTCACAAAGCCCAGCTGGCTCATCAGAGCCGTCAGCGACGGCGCATCATTATCCACGATGGAAGCCAGCATACGGCCCATCTTCATCATCATTGCATGGCGGTCGCCGGGAAGCGGACTGCCCATCAGTTCCACCAGTTTCAGGGCAATGTTGATAAGCGGCACGCCGTGATATTCCGTCAGCAGTTTATGTGCTTCCTGCTCCTGTCCACAAGACACTTCGGCACTTGCCGGCGACTTCGTAGCCGATGCCACGCCATCAGGTTTCCGCACCGTGCGACTGGCCTCGTAGTCCTGCCACTTTTGCTGTGTGGGGCCGCTGCCTCCCTTGCGGTACATCTCACCATAACGGGCCTCATAGTCGGGGTTCTGATAGTTCATCAGCCCGTCCCAGTCAACGTAGACAATATCCTCAGCCTTGGGCGTGAAATGCGTGTGGTCGGCATTCTTGCACGAGGCATCGGCATACTTCAGCACGCCCAGCTGCTCTGCCATCTCATAGGCGTTATCCTGAAGGTTGCCCCACTCCATACGGGCCTTGAACACCACCTTGACGCCTTCACCGCCAGGCGTTATGAATATCCACACGATGCCCATAGCGGCAAAGTCGAAAGTAGCCTTCCATTGTGCGGCCACCTCTGCTGCATTCGGCAGATGGTCCAGGTCGAGTGTCACCAGTCCCGTCAGATGAGCCTGTTCTTGCAGACGCCAGATTCCCCTTTTTCCCCATCTGTTCAGGCCTTCAGTAAACACGGCCTGTGGAATCACGGCCGGGAGCGACTGCTTCAGCGAGGCCACAAAGAGTGTGACCCGCTTGCCGTCGTCGGCAGGAATGCGCTTATGCTTTCTGCGCATATCCTTTTTCTGTTCGCGTGACAACCATTTCTGATAGTCCGCGCTACTGATAATCTCCTGCACCAGGGCTTTCATCAGCTGCTCCTGTTCTGCGGCAGCCTTCAGTCGGGCTTTCCACGTGCGGTAACTGTCTACGAGCGTGGAGTTC
>CAMZBS010000140.1 GCA_947304695.1 uncultured Prevotella sp. | reverse complement strand
GTCCGGAAACCCAGGCATCGTGCCCGCTCTCTGGCTCGCTGCCCAGCGTCAACTCTACGCTGAAAGCAGCTGTTGCCTGAGCACGTAGCCCACCTTCTGAAGACCACCGACGACCCCATCGGCGTCGTTGGTGAGCTTTCCGGCATTCCCAGCCGCGTCACGCTGTCACGCCTCTTCCGCAACGCCTACGGCATGACCTGCCGTGAGTATCGGCAGGTATCCCAGCAAAAAGAGTAGAATTCCCAGATTTGAAACATTTTTTTCCACCAGTGAAACATCCGTTTTGCTGGTTTCTTGTATCTTTGCCCCAAAATCTAAAAAAACAAAATGATAATTAATAATTAACAATTATGAAAAAAATTCTGATGACGTTGACCTATGGTCGAGCCTGCTCACGCTCGACAAAACGAACGAGCTCGTTTGGTGCTCGCTTAATCGCAGTCTTCGCAGCCGTCCTTTGCTGCGCAACAACGATGGTGGCGGAACCCGTTTCGCCACAGACAGCCCGGCAGGCGGCAACGAAGTTCCTGCAAGCCAAAGGTGTATCGCTGAAGGGTGAGGCCATGCGGGCCAAGAGCCGCGCTATGGGCCGCAGTACCAACGGCGGGGAACAGACAGAAGCCTGTCCCTACTATGTGTTCAACGCCACTGCCTCAAAGGGCTTCGTCGTGGTGAGCGGCGATGACTGCGTGGGCGACAACCTCGTGCTGGGCTACACGTCGCAAGGCAGTTTCGACGCAGAGGTTATCCCCGACAACCTGCAATGGTGGCTTGACGAGACCGCCAGACAAATCAGCGAACTCAGTCGTCTCGGTATTAAGACCAGGGCGTTGCAGCTCCACGATGACATCACCCCCTTGCTGACCACCATCTGGAATCAGGGCAACAACACCTACAATCCGCAGAACCCCTACAACGCCTTCTGCCCCAAGACTGACGGAAAGTTGTGCCTCACTGGCTGCATGGCAACGGCGCTGAGTCAGGTGATGTACTATTACCGATGGCCGCAGGGGCCGATAGCCGGTGAACTGCCTGCATACACGATGGTTAATGGCAGCGTCATTGAAGAGTTGCCCGTCACGTCTTTCGACTGGGACAACATGGTGGATGACTATACCGCTTCTACCACCGAAGAACAACAGGCAGCGGTGGCCACGCTGATGCGCTACTGCGGACAACTGGTACAGATGGACTATACGCCCGAGATGTCCAACGGAGTCATTTACGACTTAGACTTACTGACTGGTGTGTTCGGCTACGCCCCAGGTGTCTATATGGCCCAATCCCATGAATACAGCGCGAGCGGCTGGGATGAGCTGCTCTACAGTGAACTCCGAGAAGGGCGTCCCCTGGTCTATGCCGGGCGCTCCACTGGCGGCGGCCACGCCTATGTCATCGACGGCTACGAGGTGCAGGACGGCGAGGGCTATTTCAGCGTGAACTGGGGCTGGGGCGGTGTGGCCAACGGCTTCTACAAGATCAACCTGCTCGAGCCCGACTACTCCGGTGCCGGCGGCAGCAGCACGCCGGACGGATACAACATCGGTCAGTGGGCTCTTGTCGGACTGCAGCCACAGAAAGACCCGTCGGCAGAGAGCTACTTCTATCTCAACAGCAGTGAATGGCACGGCGGTGAGGATGCAGAAGAGCCCTCGTTCGGGATGATTAATCCCTCCTACCGGCCCGGCACCTTCACCATCGGCCTGGCTGAGCGTAACGACGACGGAACACCCGACCTCAACCGTATCAGCACCACTATCGAACAGGAGTTCCTTGGCTTCGTCAACGCCAGCTTCGCATCAGGTGAGTACAATGGCGTCATGACGCTCCCGCTTTCCGATGACCTCTTCGCCGGCCTCACGCCAGGAAGCCACGAACTGGTGTTTGTCAACCGTGAAAGCGGCACCAGCGCCCCCTGGCGCTCCGTCTTCGGCCCCAACTGCTACATAGAGGTTGAAATCGACGATGCCGGCGATGTGGCAGGACTGGTCCTCCACCCGCGTCCGGAACTGTCGGCCACTGCCTCTGACATCAAGATCGACGGACTGAAACAATGTGGCTTCATAAATACTGTTACCGCCACCATTCAGAACACGGGTACCGACGACTATGTGGGCGCCTTGGACTGCGGCATCTTTTATGTGGAGGACAACGAACTGAAAGGTCTGGCCTACTTTGCAAGGGCTGGCATCATGGCTGATGCGGGCGAAACGGCAGAACTCCACTATTATAATGTATCCGTTCAGCAGGCTGGCAAGTACGTGCTGGTGCTGTCCAGGTATGGCGAAGACGTTGACCTTACTGGCACCAAGCTCGATGACGTTAAGAAGGCACCAGGCTATGTGGCCCATAAGCAGCTCACCTTCGATGCACTGGCCTTCTATTGTCTGGAAGCGGGATACACAGAACGGACCGGCGATGACGGCAATCCTGCCTACTGTCTTGACTTCGTGTTGCTCAACGAGACTCCGATGGATTACGACGCAGCGGTGGTGTGCAAACTCTTCAAGCCTAACGCCGATGGGGACTACGACCCCGTCGAGCTCGCTGGGACCACCGAATTCTACATTCTTCTGTCACTCGCCAGCAACTACTGGCAATCCTTCCCCATCGTTCTGCCCGAAGCCTTGGAGCCTGGAGAGTATGTCTTCCAACTGAATATCGCCAACGACTTCCACAGCCTTTTTCCGAAAGACTACTTCGCCTTCGCTAGCGGAACGATTATCGTTCCTGAACCCACAGGCATCAAGAATGTTCAATGTTCAATGGTCAATGGTCAATCAGAGAATTGGTACGACCTCAATGGTCGCAGACTCGCAGGCAAGCCAACCGCCAAGGGCGTCTATTTATATAAAGGTAAAAAATTCATCATCAAATAAGCATCAATTATGAAATAGATCCACGTCGGCGACGCCCAGTAGCTGACTGACCGTGCAGATTTTTGCAAATGATATGAGTATTCTGCTCCTTTAATGTTTTTTAAAGAAGCAGGATACTCTTATTAGTCGCTTTTTCCTTATCTTTGCAGCAAAAATTATCATCAATATCTACAAAGAAATGAGAAAAACTACTATTGTGCTGCT
>CAMZBS010000139.1 GCA_947304695.1 uncultured Prevotella sp. | reverse complement strand
CAGCCGTCAAGGGCTACCATCTTATCCTTACCATGCCCGAAACCATGAGCGTGGAACGCCGTAACCTCGTAAAAGCATACGGTGCCGAGGTGCGTCTCACCTCTGGCAAAGACGGCATGCCCGGTGCCATCCGCGCCGCCGAGGAACTGCGCGACTCCATTCCTGGTGCAGTGATCCTGCAGCAGTTTGAGAATGCCGCCAACCCGGCCAAGCACTATGCCACCACGGGGCCTGAGATCTGGCGCGACACCGACGGCAAGGTCGACATCTTCATTGGCGGCGTGGGTACTGGTGGTACAATCAGCGGCACGGGTAAGTATCTGAAGGAGCAGAACCCCAACGTGAAGGTGATTGCCGTGGAGCCGAAGTCGAGCCCCGTGCTGAACGGCGGGCAGAGCGGCCCCCACAAGATTCAGGGCATTGGTGCGGGCTTTGTGCCCAAGACCTACGATGCCGCCGTGATTGACGAGGTGTTTGACGTGGAGAACGACGATGCCATACGCACAGGCCGCGAGGTGGCCCAGCAGGAAGGTCTGCTGGTGGGTATCTCGGCAGGTGCCGCCCTCTATGCTGCCATTCAGGTGGCCAAGCGTCCTGAAAACAAGGGCAAGAAGATTGTGGTGCTGCTGCCCGACACGGGCGAACGCTATCTGAGCACCGTGCTCTATGCGTTTGAGGACTATCCGCTGTAAGATCTCACGGGAGGGTTGATCATAGTAGTGTTTTGAGACTTCACCTGACTACCGTGAATGGTTCGGTCAAGGTGAAGTTTCTTTCGGTTCCCTTTGTCTTTACGGTGTAGGTGTTGCCAAGCTTGAAGGCGGGGCTGCTGACGAGGCTGGCACTGCGCCGCATGGAGAAGGGAATGGTGATGGTGTCGATGAGCTTGCCGCCCGCGTCGGAGATGGTGATGGGCTCGTCCTTCACAATGTTGAGGCCGATGAGCAGGGCCGTGGGTTGACGGGCGGTCTCGTTGGTGGGCACAGACGGCATATCGCCGATGAAGCCTCCTGCCGTGAAGACGGTGCCGCCTTGGATGGCAAGCGGGGCCATGTCGCTATCGAGACCCTCTTCGGGAGGTCCCACCTGACTCCAGGCAAAGACGGTGCCGCCAGTGATGATGATGACAGGCTCTTGCTTCTGTTCGCTGTTTTCCCCGAATGGCGGGAAGAAGCCTCCTGCGGGGTTCGCGTCGACGGCATCATTGCCCAGACTGCGGGCTGTGACGTGGGCACCGTTGAACTCGATGGTCACATTCTTCTGCTCCTTTTGCTGCATGCCGGGAGAACCTGAACCGGCGTTGATGGCATCGTCGGTGGCAAGCACGTCGATGGTGCCGCCATTGAAGACAATGCCTTGCTTGCCCTCGATGCCCTCGGCTCCTGCTGTGGAGGTTCTGACGGTCACATTGCCGCTGTTGATGGTAATCTTTCCTTTCGATGCGATGCCTTTCGTTGACGCCACATACTTGTGCTTGCCGCCAAAGCCTCCCTGCATGGTGCTGTCATTTCCAAAATCGGGCTTGGGGAAGCCGCCCCCGAAGTCGGGCATCTTCCCCCCGAAGTCGGGCATCTTTCCTCCGAAGTCGGGCATCTTCCCCCGAAGTCGGGCATCTCTCCTCCGAAGTCTGGCATCTTTCCTCCGAAGTCAGGAAATCCACCGAAGCCGAATGGCTTTTCGCCGAGATGGTTGCCTGAGGTTGTCACATGAAGTGTGAGTTCTTCGATGGTAATGTCCTTCTTTGTCTTGATGCCCCGGCATCCGTCACCCGTGGCAATGATGTTGAGTGTTCCCTTGCCGGAGAGCAGCAGCTTGTCCTTTGCCCAGACTGTGGCTGCCTTATGGTTGGCCGTGTCGTTGCAGGCAGTGATGGTCAGCGTGTTCTCCGTGCCCTGGGCAGCCACCACCTCCACCTTTTTCTTGTTCTTCAGGCAGAGTGGAGCCCCCTCCTGGCTGGTCAACGTCAGGCCGTCGAGTTTCACTTTGGCCTTACCGACAGTCTTCAGGACGAGCTGTCCGTTGTTGCTTTCGCCTGTCAGTCTGAGGGTGAGCTTGTGCTCTTTGTACAGGCTCTCGATGTATACATTGGAACCGTCGACGGTCACGTTCACACTGTCTTTTGTCTTCTGTTCCACTTTTGCTGTCTTGCCATTATAGCGGATGGTAATGTCTTCTGCATGAGACATACTGCCTATAAACAGGAAAGGTAACAATAATAAGATTTTCTTCATGATGAGAGTTTTTAGCTATTTTCCGAATGTTGTCTGCAAAGGTAGTCAAAACATTGGAATCTTGCTCTGTTTGCACCTGTCTTTTTATGATTATCCGTTCTTTTTTTATCTGACGGGCTTGTTATTCCGTTTTTTTATACTTTTGCACAAAGAAACAGCAATTTGATGTCTTTTCAAAAAATGAATATGAACAGTCTTAAATCGTTAATGTGTCTTTTGGTGCTCGCGCTGGGACTGCTTGCGTGTGGTGACAGTGAAGAGGAAGTCCAGGAGGTAGTGACCGTGAAGGTAGTGACGGGCGATGCGAGTGATTGCAGTCTGACCAGTGCCGCCTTGCAGGGCATGATAAGCTCGGCTTCGTCGAAGATGGACAATATCGAGGTGGGTATCGCCTACTGTCTTGAGAACAGCCAGGAGGCTATGACATACGTTAAGGCTACCGACATTGAGTACATGGCGGGCCACCGCAGCTTTTATGTGACGCCCGTTGGCCTGCAGCCCGATGCCACCTATATTTATTGTGCCTATTCAAAGGATGCAAGGGGCAACATTACCGATGTCGGGGTACAAAGGACTTTTCGTACTTTAAGCCCGGTCGTGGCACTGAGTTCAAGTACCATGCGATATGTGGCCATCCATGATGCAACCCTTTGTTGGACGATTGCCAGCGAGAAAATCTATAGCGAGTTGACGGACAAAGAGTTGAATGCCTCTTTCAGCCTTGCCTGGTCTACCGATGAAGAGGCAATAGAAAACCAGTCTGCCAACACGCAGTCGTTCGTTTTTAATCAGGAACAGACCGTACTTCTCAAAATAGGCTCGCTGAAAGCGTCTACCAAATATTTCTATTCCACGTATTGAAGGGGAACGACTGCACGTCGTACTGCTGGAATCCTATCTCCACCGTAGTCCA
>CAMZBS010000138.1 GCA_947304695.1 uncultured Prevotella sp. | reverse complement strand
GCTGAGGAGCGCACCAGCCAATACCGTGGGTATAGCCCGAAATGTCCTTGATCTCCTTGGCCTGAATCCACTTGCCCTCCTCGGGAATGGGTGCAGGACCGTGGTTGGGGCCTTTGGCCACAACGCACATGTTTTCTACTTCCTTTGAATAAATCATAATAGTATTTGTATAAAAAAAGAGATTATTTTGCTCTTGCGATTGCAAAGGTACAAAATAATCCCCATATAAAATGAATAATCAAATATATTTTTTGTTAAAATGGTGCAGGACCATTACCCAGAGGGGGCAACTGGCCTCCGCCGAAGGGGTCATAGTCGGGTGGGGGAGCACTGGCTCCGGCCTCATAGTTCGATGCTGCCTTTGACTCCAGAATGGGGCCGCTGTCCTGGGGCGGACGACTTTCAAGGCGGCTGTCCTCAGGGTTCTCAAAGCGGGTGAACTCGCCACGGAAGGTGAGCAGCACGTCGCCTGTGGCACCCTTACGGTGCTTGGCAATGATAATCTGCGCCATACCGTGAAGGTCGCGCCCGTTCTCATCCTGGTAGATGCGGTAGTACTCCGGACGGTGAACGAAAAGCACCATGTCGGCATCCTGCTCGATAGCACCCGATTCGCGCAAGTCGCTGAGCTGCGGTCGTTTACCCTCAAGTCCTTCACGTGATTCTACACCACGGTTCAACTGGCTCAATGCCAGGATGGGAATGTTCAGTTCCTTGGCCAGTCCCTTCAGCGAACGCGAGATGGTCGACACCTCTTCCTGACGTGAAGAGAAGCGCATGCCGTTGGCATTCATCAGCTGCAGGTAGTCAATCATGATAATCTTCACCCCATGCTCGCGTACCAGTCGACGGGCCTTGGTGCGCAGCTCAAAGACCGACAGACCGGGTGTGTCGTCCACGTAGAGTGGTGCGCCGTAGAGGCCGTTGATGCGCTTGTCCAGACGATCCCACTCATCGGGTGTCAGCTGTCCGCTCTGCAGATGGGAACCCTGAATCTCGCAGACGTTTGAGATGAGACGGTTCACCAGCTGTACGTTCGACATCTCAAGCGAGAAGAAGGCAATGGGCTCTTTGTAGTTGGCTGCAATGTTCTTGGCCAGTGAGAGCGCAAACGACGTCTTACCCATGGCAGGACGTCCGGCAATGATGACCAGGTCGCTGGCCTGCCAGCCGCTGGTGATGTCGTCGAGCTTGTGATAGCCCGTGGGCACACCCGTCAGTCCGTCCTTGTTCTCAGCCGCCTTCATGATTACATCCATCGCGTTCTTGATCACGGGATCCACCTGCGTGTAGTCCTTCTTCATGTTTTTCTGCGACAGTTCGAACAGGGCACCTTCGGCCTCCTGCATCAGGTCGTCGACGTTGATGGTCTCGTCGTAGGCTTTCTCCTGGATGAAGCTGGAGTACTGAATGAGTTGGCGGGCCAGGAATTTCTGGGCGATGATATGGGCGTGGTATTCCACATGGGCACTCGATGCCACACGGCTCGAAATCTCGGTGATATAAGCTGGGCCGCCAGCTTCCTCCAACTTGCCGTCGCGTGCCAGCTGTTCGGTCACGGTCAGCACGTCGACAGGCCGCTCGTTGATGCTCAGTTCGCGTACGGCGGCGTAGATCAGTTGGTTCCTCGGCTCATAGAAGCTCTCGGGATTGAGCAGTTCGCACACCACGGCATAGGCATCCTTGTCGATGAGCAATGCGCCCAGTACGGCACTCTCAACCTCAAGTGCCTGCGGTTGCAGGTGTGCATAGGTGTTGTCCAGTTTTCTCGCCTGACTGGCGTTTCGTCTGTTGTTTTGTTCGGCCATTCTAGTTCTATTCGTTCATTGGGGGCTGCAAAGTTAAATAAAAAAAATGGAATGCAATATATTTGCCCTGCCTTTTTTTAACAGGAGGAAAAGCAAAAAAGAGAACAATCTGTGCTTTTATTAAATAAATATGTGTATATTTGCACAGCTTTTCAAAATGAGGCTTAATTAAAACTCTAACAATATGAAAAAAACTTTATTAGCAATGGCAATGGTTGCCTGCACATTGGCTGCCAATGCACAGGAGAAGACAGCCAAGTGGTATGACAACATCAAGTTCAGCGGCTACGCTATGCTACAGTATCAGGCTGAGGACAAGGAGGAGGCCGAGCACAATGAGTTCAACCTGCGCCTTGCCCGTTTCATCCTCGACGGTAAGATAGGCGACTTCGACTGGCGTGCCCAGATTCAGGGCACCAACGCGAAAGGTCCCGGCGAGCCTACCGTACAGCTGGTAGACCTCTATGGTGAGTGGAACAAGTACAAGGAGTTCCGCGTGAAGGTGGGTCAGTTCAAGCGTGCCTTCACCTTCGAGAACCCCACAAACCCCGTCACGCAGGGCTGGTATGCCTATGCAATGGCCATCAACAACCTGTCGGGATTCGGCGACCGCACGGGCGAGAAGTCGAGCAGCGGCCGTGACATCGGCCTGCAGGTCCAGGGTGACCTCTTCCCTAATGCCAGTGGCCGCAGACTGCTGCACTACCAGGTGGGCGTCTACAACGGTGAGGGTATTAACCAGAAGGACAAGGACAACCGCAAAGACATTATCGGTGGCCTGTGGCTGATGCCTATTGATGGCGTCCGCATCGGTGCCTTCGGATGGACGGGCAGCCGCGCTGGCATCGGCGAGAAGAACCGCTATGCTCTCTCTGCCGAGTACGACAAGAACGAGTATACCTTCCGCGCAGAGTATCTGCACAGTCAGGGCATGGGTGCCGATGCCGCGCTGGGCGACAAGGCAGACGGCTTCTATGCCTTTGGTATCGTGCCGGTGATCAAGGGCAAGTTGCACGCCAAGGCCCGCTACAACATGTATCGCAAGGACAAGACATGGGGCAACTCGAAGACTATGTACGAAATCGGTGCCAACTACTATTTCTCGAAGAAACTGCAGCTGAACGTGGAGTATGCCCGTGTGAACGACCGTTCTATCCTTAACCCCGACAAGCACAACTACAACTTCGTAGACGCACAGCTTGACTTCCGTTTCTGATGTAAAGATAATTCATAGAAAAAAGCACTCTTCCGACAGCTACTTCTGGACGGACGAAGGTGCGGAAAGTTGCTTCTTTATGGTTAGTGGCTTGCTGTTTCGGAGTCAGCAAGCCACTAACCGCATTTAAG
>CAMZBS010000137.1 GCA_947304695.1 uncultured Prevotella sp. | reverse complement strand
TGTTCACCAACAACCGGGAGAACCTAAGTTTCTACACAAAACGCGGCTACGAGGTATTCCATGAGTATGAAATAACCCATAACGTTCAAACCATGGGCAACTGGAGTCTTAAAAAATTACTGTAATGTGCCACTGTGAAATCAATATTGCCGACTGGCAGCAGGTTGGCGAAGGCGGCAACGGGAAGACAATAAAACAATAATAACAAAAGCAATGAAAAAGATGAAAAATTGGGTAATGACCGCCATCCTGACAATCTGCGGCATAACCGTCACTGAGGCTGAGACTCTGCGCGGAACTGTGAAAGATGCCATTACGGGTGAAGCTCTTATTGGTGCAACGGTGAAGATTGCCGAGTTGAACAATGTGGCAGCGGTGTCCGACATCGACGGTAACTACAAGATTACCATCAGTCAGGGCGGCCGCTACACCATTGAGGCCAACTACATCGGCTACGAGCCGAGCGTGATGAAGGAAATCCTCATCTCCGGTGCCAAGGAGGTGGTGATAGACATCACGCTGCGCGAGAACAGCACCGAACTGACGGAGGTGGTCGTCAAACCGCGCGTGAACAAAGAGGCGACGGTGAATCCCGCCGTGCTCACAGGTGGTGTGATGCTCTCAATGGAAGAAGCCAGCCGATTTGCCGGTGGTGCCAACGACCCCGCCCGTCTGGTGATGGCCTTTGCGGGTGTGTCGGGTGAGAGCGACGGCAGTGGTATCTCTGTTCACGGCAGTGCACCTGAGCGTATGCAGTATCGCATAGAGGGTGTCGAGGTGTTCACGCCTAACCACTACAACGACATGTACAATGCCGGTTACGGACTCGTCAGCGGTTTGAACTCCAACGTCATCGGCAACAGTGACTTCTTCACCTCTACCTTCAACGCCAACTACTCGAACGCCCTCAGCGGTGTCTTCGACGTGAAGATGCGACCGGGCAATAACGCCAAGCACGAGAACATCCTGCAGATGGGTACGGCTTTCGAGGAACTGACGCTGGAAGGTCCGCTTCCCTCCTTCGGGGGGAGTGAGGGGGGCCACAGCAAATCGAGCTACATCGTGAACTACCGCTACGGATTTACATCGCTTGTAGACAAGCTGGGGCTGGTAGATACCGACGGGGTACACATGGGATTCCAGGACTTCTCTTGGAAAATCAATATGCCCACCAAGAGTGCAGGCACCTTCTCCGTCTTTGGTCTGGGTATGTACGATACTGGACACGACGATCCTAGTGAATTGGAAGATGTTCACTCGGCATACGATGTCGCCAACGAAGACGGTAAACTGCTGCAGTTGCTGGCAGGCGTGTCGCATAAGATTCACCTCGGCAACAAATGGACGTGGCGCACGACGGCGGCTTACAACATGCAGCACATCAGTTCCGACACCTACTATTATGGGCTGAAGCGCAATGCCGATGGAGTGCTACAGACCCCGCTGGCCTACGAAGAGCCCGAGAAGCAGTATCTGTTTGCTAAGAGGAAACTGAATGAAGACCGCCTGCTTGTGAACACCGAATTGTCGAAGCAGATATCTGCCAGATGGCTCACGCAGATAGGCGCAGAGTATTCACACCGCTTCTTCGACCTTGGCTACAGCGCCGTTGATGAACTCTATGCCGACCTCTCGACCATGAAGACCTATACGGCGATGAAGGACAATACTGGGCTCTTCAGTGCTTTCTGGCAGAACCTGCTGACGCTGAGCGACCAGTTCAGCCTCTCGCTGGGTGTGGCAGCCAACTACTTTCTGCTCTCCAAGGACTTTTCGCCTGAGCCCCGTGTCAGCATGAAGTGGGAACCCAACGAGAAGAACAGCCTGTCGATGGGCTACGGCCTGCACTCGATGGTAGAGAAGCTCGACGCCTACTTCTATCGCGACGCTGCAGGAAACCTTGTCAACAAGGATCTCGGACTGACCAAGGCCCACCACCTGCACGCCACCTATATGCACAAGTTCAACAGCAACCTCACACTGCGCCTGAACGCCTACTATGAATATGGCTTCGACACGCCCGTGGGCACCAATGGCAGCACCTACTGCGCCGCCAACCGTTACTATGCCTTCACCGACGAGCCGCTGGTGAGCAAGGGCAACACTCGCAACTACGGCGGCGATGTCACCCTGGAGCATTACATGAGTCACGGATTCTTCGGACAGACTAACTTCTCGCTCTTCAAGTCGGAGTATCGCGGCGAGGACAAAGTGTGGCGCAACCAGCTCTTCGACCGCGGCTTCATGTTCAAGATTCTGGGCGGTAAGGAGTGGATGCTGGGCAAGAATGTGCTCAACGTCAGCGCGAAGTACTCCATTCAGGGCGGTCTGCGCTACTCACCCATCGATCTTGCCCAGATGCGTGCCAACATCGCTGCCGGCATCATCGACGATGATCCCATCTACAAGAAGGGAGAGGAATATACCAAGCGTTTCGACCCCACAAGCATTGTAGACCTCACCGTCAGCTACAAGATCAACCGCAAGAAGGTGAGCCATACCATCGCCTTCGAGGGACTGAACATCCTTGGTGCGAAGTCGCCGCAGAATGTGCGCTTCGACCTCGGCACCCTCAACGAGCACGTAGACAAATATGGCATCTCACTGCCTAACGTATTCTATCGTCTGGACTTCTAAAACACTAAACAACAATGCAAAAGAATATTTCGTATTGGATGCTCGCCGCCATCCTGACAATCTGCGGCGTAACGATGGTGTCCTGCTTCTCGGACTCGAAGAAGAGTGCGGCAGTCAGCGCGACTGACGATGCCAGCCAGTTTGTAACCATTACCGACGTAGTGCCCGACGTGATTCTGGAGATACGCTATTACGGAACATATAATTTCGTGGGTGCACGCATCGACGGCTATGAAGAGCCGACGGCATTGCTCACCAAGCAGGCCGCCGACAGTTTGAAGGCCGTGAGCGATGATGTGAAAGCTCAGGGTTATCGCCTGAAGATCTACGATGCCTACCGCCCGCAGAAAGGTGTTGACCACTTCGTGCGCTGGGCAGAGGACATCAACGACACGCTGATGAAGCCCTACTTCTATCCCGACCTCGACAAGAGTGTGCTCTTTCCACAGGAATACATCTGTCTTAAGAGCGGACATACGCGTGGTTCTACCGTTGACCTGACGCTGTTCGACATGAACACCGAAAAAGAACTCGACATGGGCGGCACCTTCGACTGGTTCGGTCCCGAGAGCCATCCCGACTTCTGCG
>CAMZBS010000136.1 GCA_947304695.1 uncultured Prevotella sp. | reverse complement strand
TGCTTATGTTCTTTGTATCCATCTTAATTTTTAACTCTAAATCCTAAATACCCAACAGTATTCCTGCTGTCACCAGCAGTCCGTAGACGAAGATGTTGCGGGCCGTCTCGCCCAGTATGCCATTAAGCGCACGCCCCTGCCAGATGGCCTTCATCTTAACCCACGTGCCTACATGGAGAGCCGCATAGATGAAAGGCAGCAAAAAGGCAAGCACACGGCCTTCAATGAGAAACACCAGGCCCAGCAGACAGGCAGTAACACCCGTGAGCAGATAGAGCCTGTGGGCAGCGGAGGCACCAATGCGCACCACCAACGTCAGTTTACCAGCCTGAGCATCAGTGTCACGGTCACGGAAGTTGTTGACCAGCAGTAGCGCATCAATGACCAGTCCACAGGCCAGCGAGGCTATGAGTACTTCGGCAGTAACAGTGTGTAGCTGCACATAGTAGGTCACACAAACCGGCACGAGACCGAAGAACACCAGCACAAGCACGTCGCCCAGTCCCATATAAGAGAGGTGAGTGGTATAGAGGAAGCAGAACACCACGCACAGCAGTCCCACCAGCAGCATTTCGAGCCCCCCGAAGAAAACGAGGGGCAGTCCCACCACACAAGCCACACAGGTGGTCAGCGCAATGGCACGCTTCATTGCCTCAACGCTGACCCATCCCTGCGTGCAAGCGCGTTCGGGACCAAGTCTGGTAGCGCGATCGTCAGTGCCCTTGATATAGTCAAAGAGGTCGTTGACCAGATTGGCGTCAATCTGCATGACAAAGGCGAAGAGCATGCACAGCACGGCTGCTGTCCAGCTGAACGTTTCGTCGCCGTAAGCCGGAGCATCTACGTAGGCCAGTGCCAGCCCAATCATGACAGGCACAGCGGCTCCCGAGAGGGTCTTCGGTCGTGCGGCCAGCAGCCAGGCACGAAGCGAGTTTTTCTGAATAGTCTGTTGATTCATCGTTCAAAATTGGAAAAACAGCTGCAAAGGTACAAATTTATTTATAATTTATAATTTATAATTCATAATTATTTTCTACCTTTGCAGAAAATATAGCCTACGACTATGCTGAAGAATACTGCCAGCCTCGATCTGGTGGAATTTGTTGAGACACAGATTCTGCCCCAATATGCCCACTTTGATAAGGCTCACTCCATGGGTCACGTGACACGCGTCATCCGTCGTTCGCTGGAACTGGCTGCAAAGACGGGTGCCGATGTGAATATGGTCTACACAATCGCCGCCTATCATGACATCGGCATGTCAGGCCCCAGAGCCATCCACCACATCACAGGGGGCAAGATTCTGGCTCAGGACGCACGACTGAAGCGGTGGTTCTCGGCTGACCAGCTGAAGATAATGCGCGAGGCCATTGAAGACCATCGTGCTTCGGCAGCCCACGCCCCACGCAGCATCTACGGAAAGATTGTGGCAGAGGCCGATCGCGACCTGTCGTCGGAGGTGGTGTTTCGCCGCACAGTGCAGTTCGGACTGGCCAACTATCCAGAGCTTGACCGTGAACACCAGTGGCAGCGGTTCCGCGAGCACATGGATAACAAGTACTCCGTAAACGGCTACATCAAGTTGTGGATTCCTGGCTCAAAGAACGAGGAGAGCCTGCGTAGCCTGCGCAACATCATTGCCGACGGGACAGAGCTGAAACGCCAGTTCGACCGCTACTTCGACGAAGAGATCTCAGCACAGCCATAGCATCATGCCCGCAAATAGAACCAGGCGAAGGCCAGAAAGGCCAGCAGCACCACAAGCAATACGGTCTTGAACAGACAACTGGCCACCTTTTTCACAATCACGAAGCCTGCTATGATGGCCAGCAGCAGGACAATATAGTAATGTACGTTCTCCATTTTTCTTAGTGTTTGAACAACATCCGGAAACTGGTAGGCACAGGTGTCTCAAACTCCATCGGCTCACCCGTGACGGGATGGTTGAAGCATAGCAACCACGCATGCAGGCACAGGCGGTGCAACGGGTCATCGCCGTTGCCATACTTCGGGTCACCACAGACGGGGTGACCCATATCGGCTGAATGTACGCGAATCTGATTCTTGCGACCCGTTTCCAACTTGAACTCCACCAGCGAGTGCTCCGTTGTACGGTCGAGCACGTGGAAATGGGTGATAGCCAGCTTGCCGCCGTTGTCTACGGGCGACGAGTAAGTTACATAAGCTTTGTTGTCCTTCAGCCAGTTACTGATAGTGCCCTCATCCTGCTCCATCTCACCGCTGACCACAGCCACATAGCGGCGGTCATAGACTATCTGGTGCCAGTTATGCTCCAGCACCTGCTCTGTTTCCATGTCCTTTGCATAGACCATCAGTCCGCTGGTGTCGCGGTCGAGACGGTGAACCACATGGGCCGTACACTTCTGGCGGCTTTTCTTGAAATAGTCGTCGAGCACCGACTTCACGTTGAGCGACGAGTGGCCTGCGGCCATCGACAGGATGCCTGCGTTCTTCTCGATAACAATGAGCCACCGGTCTTCGTAGACAATCTTCACGTAGCGGCTCTTGAATGCCTGCTGGTTGCGCTTGGTCTTGCTCACCGCCACGCGCATGCCCTTCTCCAGGGGGAAGTCGAACTGCGAGACCGTCTTTCCATCGACCTTGATACCTCGTCCCTGCAGCGTGGCCTTTATCTTCGTGCGTGACTGCGGCACGTGGGCCAGCAGGAACTCCAGCAACCCCTGCGGCTCGTCTACCACATAGCGGTCATAGTCGCCGCCTTTGTTATAATCAGTAGTGTATCTCATAATCACTCTTAGTTGCCGAACCAAGTAACATGTCTTCATAGTCATTGGCAGGATTTGCCCCATAGGAGTTTCACTGATTCTTTGTGCCAATGTTGTCATCTTGCTTCACTTATATTAATCTAGGGTGCAAAGTTACGAAAAGTCGAGAGCAAAACAAAGAAACTCGTTTCTTTTTTCGCCGAGACGGAGTAAGTTCGCCATCTTTGATGGCAAAGTTACAAAAAAACGAGGGAAATGCAAAAGAAAAGCTGGTTTTCTTTTCATTTCCGAGTGCCAAGTAAGTTCGGCGGAGCCAAAGTTACGAAAAAAGCTTGTAAAAGCGAAGCGATTTTGGAAGATTAACGCAATTCGGCCTGAAATAAAGGCAAAGAGGGGAAGAATGAAGAAGTTCAATTTGGGTCAAATAGCAAATTGGGGAGGATTGGTGAAGGAGTTAGGTTGCCAAATCGTAACCCGTTCTTATTCCGCAAACTGCTACATTTTGCATAGCGATGGATGCCAAAAGAAATAG
>CAMZBS010000135.1 GCA_947304695.1 uncultured Prevotella sp. | reverse complement strand
AGTCATCGCAAGTAAGGGGCATGCGGCCATAATGATCAAAAACAAAGCGAACGGTCTGACGCATGCGGTCGACAGGGAAGCCTGCCTTTGCAACACTGAGATAGAGTTCGCACACCAGTCCCCATGCCACAGCATAGCCATGCAGCACTGGAGTACGTTCAAGGGCCAGCGACTCGAAGGCATGGCCGAATGTATGACCCAGATTCAGTGCCTTGCGTATGCCGTGCTCTGTGGGATCTTCCAATACAATGCGCTGTTTCACCTGCACGCTTTCGGCCACCATACGCTGCAGTTGTCTCAAGTCGGGCTGCTCAATATCGAACAGCAGCAGTTCGGTGAGCATGGTTTTCTGGTTGATGAGTCCATGCTTCAGCATCTCAGCATAGCCCGACAACATGTTTTCACAATCCATGGTCTTCAGGAACATGGTATCGAGAATCACCGACGAAGCATTGCGAAACACGCCAATCTCATTTTTCAGTCCACCGAAGTTTATACCCGTCTTTCCCCCCACCGAAGCATCGACCATAGCCAGCAGTGTGGTGGGAATGTTGATGAACTGAATGCCTCGCTTGAAGGTAGACGCAGCAAAGCCACCCAAATCGGTCACCATGCCACCACCCAAGTTGATGAGCAGCGAATGACGCGTAGCTCCCAGTCGGCCCAGTTCGCTCCATACATGAGCCACAGAATCCAGTCCTTTGTTCTGATCACCTGCCTTAATGACAATCGGCTCTACCCCACGCATGCACTCAAAGCCAGCCACCAAGGGCAGGCACAGACGATGGGTAGTCTCGTCGACCAGCACAAAGCGACGGTCGGCATCACATTGGGCCACGGCTTCAGCCAAGGCCTGTTCCAGATTCTCGGAAAGAATCACTTTCTGCTGTTCCATGAACGAAGAAGGACTTTCTGATGCACAAGGTTAAATAAGCGGCATGCCCAGCTCGCGGCATTCACGACGCATATCTTCAGGCCAGATGGATGCCTGGATCTCTCCGATGTGAGCCTTGTGGAGCAGCACCATGCAGAGACGGCTCTGACCAATACCACCGCCAATGCTCAGAGGGAGCTTGTCGTTGAGCAGCTGCTGGTGGAAGTAAAGCTGCTGGCGGGCTTCCTGACCTTCGATCTTCAACTGCCGGAGCAGTGATTCCTTGTCGACACGGATGCCCATAGACGAGAGCTCGAACGAACGGCCCAGCACAGGATACCAGATCAGGATGTCGCCGTTGAGTCCTTCACGGCCATTCTCAGCCACCGTTGACCAGTCGTCGTAGTCCGGCGCACGTCCGTCGTGTTTCTCACCGTTCGACAGCTTGCCGCCGATGCCGATGATGAACACGGCTCCGTAGGCTTCGCAGATGGCATCCTCGCGCTCCTTGGGTGTCTTGTCAGGATACATGCGAAGCAGCTCCTCGGCATGAATGAAATGTATTTTCTCCGGCAGGAAGGGCTTGATCTGCGTATAGGTCTCGCAGACCAGATACTCCGTGCGGCGAATGGCGGCATAGATGCGCTCCACAATGTTCTTCAGGAAGGCCAGCGTGCGGTCTTCACGGGCAATGACAGCCTCCCAGTCCCATTGGTCTACGTAGAGGGAATGAAGGTTGTCGAGTTCCTCGTCGGCGCGAATGGCATTCATATCGGTATAGATGCCATAGCCCCGTTCTATCTGATACTCAGCCAGTGAAAGGCGCTTCCACTTCGCCAGCGAATGGACTACCTCGGCACGGGCGTCGCCTAAGTCTTTAATTGGAAAAGTCACAGCACGTTCTACACCGTTCAAATCGTCGTTGATGCCCAGTCCCTGCAGCACAAACAGCGGTGCCGTGACGCGGCGCAGACGTAACTCTGTGGAAAGGTTCTGCTGGAAAAAGTCCTTAATCAGCTTGATGCCCTGCTCTGTCTGTTTGGTGTCGAGCAGCTGCTGATAGCCTTTCGGTTTGATTAATTTGCTCATCTTTCTGTACGTTACTTTTCAAAATTTTCGTGCAAAGGTACAAATAATTTACTAACCAACAAGATTTTTGTCGGTTTATTTTGCAAAATGACACAAATTTTATTGATTTACTATCATTTTGAGTTGAGAGCCTATAGGTTCTTCTTCGGATAGAGCGCGTCCCACCACGACGGGTCGTCCTTCAACCAACGCTGGAACCAGGCCATCTGGGTGGCCAGCCACTTCTCACGCTTCTTGTAGTCGAGAACGTGGTGGTTCTCGCCCTTCACCTCGACCAAGGCCACCTCACGACCCAGCAGCTTCAGGGCGGTGAACATCTGCAGGCTCTCTATCAGCGGCACATTGGTGTCGTCCGTTCCGTGAAGCAGCAGCAGCGGGGTGTGAATCTTGTCGGCATTGAACAGCGGCGACTGGTCAACATACAGCTGGCGATGGCTCCAGGGATAGCTGTTGGCCATGCTTACCTCGCTGTAATTGTAGCCCCAGTAGCCTTCACCCCAGTAGCTGGTGTGGTTGGCAATGCCTGCATGGCTCACGGCGGCAGCAAAGATGTCGGTCACGGTCTGCAGATACATGGTCATGAAGCCTCCGTAGGATGCACCCATACAGCCTATCTTCTCACGATTGATGAAAGGGTGCTCGTCGCAAATCTTCTTGGTGCCTTCGATGATGTCACCGGCAGGGAATCCGCCCGACACACTTCCGTCGGCACCGGGCGATCCGCCAGCCGTGTTCACATGGCGCGAAGCCCACTCCTGGCCGAAGCCCGTTGCACCGCTGGGCTGCAGGATATAGGCCACATAGCCCAGCGAGTTCCACATCTGGGGAGCGTAGGGCGACTCAAAATAACGCGACACAGGCATGCAGCCCCCGTAATAATAAACAATCATGGGGTACTTCTTACGGGCATCGAAGTCCTTTGGCAGATAAAGACGCCCGTAGACGGTTTCGCCCTTCGAGTTCGTGAAGTTCCAGTCCTGACAGGTGCCCAGCTCAGCACTGCCCAGTGCCTCCCTGCCATCAAACAGGCAAGCGTTCTTCTTCTGACTGAACACGTAGGCCGAGGCGGGTGCCATCGTCTCATAGCTCAGGTAGCCCAGCACGGGGGCATGAGCCGCAACGCTGAAACGATAGACGTTGTCGCCATTGAGGGGCAGCTGACTGATTTTCCCCGACGCGGGATGGAGCGAATAAAGGCGCACATAGTCACGGTCTTCTGCCGAGAAGTAAACAAGTCCGTCGGCCTGCGACCACCGCACACTCTGAACGGAAGGGTCAAAGTCCTTGGTGAGCGGAGTGACCTGCTTCGACGCAATGTCTAACA
>CAMZBS010000134.1 GCA_947304695.1 uncultured Prevotella sp. | reverse complement strand
CTCACCGCCAAGCAGCTCACAGACCTCATCCACGGCCTTTTCCAGTACAAGCACCGTGTGCTCTACTACGGCCCGCTGACCCTCAAGGAGGCCACCGCCGCCGTCAACCGCATCCACACCGTGAAACCCACCAAGGACGTCCCTGCCAACAAGGTGTACCAGCCGCAGGCCGTCAACGAGAACACCGTTCTCTTCGTCAACTACGACGCCAAGAACACCTACGTCACCGAGTACTTCCGCGGCGAGCATTTCAACACCGCCCAGGTGCCCGGCATGAACCTCTTCAACGAATACTTCGGCGGCTCGATGAACGCCATCGTCTTCCAGGAGATGCGTGAGAAGCGCAGCCTCGCCTACAGCGCCAGCAGCCACTACACCTACGGCAGCGACAAGGACGGCTACTTCTTCAACAGCGCCAATGTCATCACCCAGAACGACAAGCTGCTGGACGCCCTCAACGCCTACGAGGAACTCTTCAACGACATGCCGCGTGCCGAGGCCAACTTCAAGCTTGCCAAGGACGCCCTGCTGGCCGGCAGCCGCACCGCCCGCACCACCAAGTTCGGCATCATCAGCGCCTACCTCAACTGCGAGCAGATGGGTTGGAAAGAGCCTCTGCGCAAGCAGAACTTCCAGGCCTACCAGAAGATGACCATGCAGGACCTGGTGAACTTCCAGCAGCAGCACGTCAAGGGCCAGAAGAAAGCCTACCTCATCCTCGGCAAGGAGAGTGAGATGGACTTCAACGCCCTGAGCAAGTTCGGCAAGGTGAAAAAGCTCACGCTGGATGAAATCTTCGGATACTAAAGCAATGAAACTCTCTGTTGTAGTATCGGTCTACAACGAAGAAGCGGTACTCGGTCAGTTCTACAAAGAGCTGACCGAGACGCTATCTGCCCTCGACTGCGAGGCGGAAATACTCTTCGTCGACGACGGCAGCTGCGACGGCAGCAGGAAGATACTGGACAGCCTGGCCGACGGAAGCGACACGGTCAAAGCCATCCACTTCACACGCAACTTCGGCCACGAGGCCGCCATGATTGCCGGCATAGACCATGCCACGGGCGATGCCGTGGTGTGCATGGACGCCGACCTCCAAAACCCACCGGCGGAGCTGCGCCGCATGCTCGACATGTACCGCCAAGGGAAGGATATCGTGACCATGATGCGCAAGGAACGTGCCGACGGAGGATGGACCAAACACATCACGTCGAAGATGTTCTACTGGCTGATGAACCGCCTCTCGGACACCCGGATGGTGCCTGAAGCCAGCGACTTCTTCCTTCTTTCGAGAAGGGTGTGCGACGTACTGCGCAGCAACTACCGCGAGCGCAGCCGCCTGCTGCGGGGCATGGTGCAGACTGTTGGTTTCGACACCGCCACCCTCAGCTACAGCGCCCCGGCCCGTGCCGCCGGCGAGAGCCACTACAGTCTCACCCGACTTGCAAAGCTGGCGCTGACATCCATGGCCTCCTTCTCAAAAGCACCCCTGCGGCTGGGCATATATGCCGGTCTGGTGTTCGTGCTGCTGAGCGGAGTGCTGCTGATATACTCGCTGGTGATGTGGATGATAGACAAGCCCATAGGAGGCTACACTACCCTGATTATCTTCCTGTCGGCCTTTGCAGGGATACTGCTGACAGTGGTCGGCATCATCGGATACTACGTGGGGCTCATTCTCGACGAAGTGAAAGCACGCCCCATCTACCTGGTGGAAAGCATTACAGGAGGAGGGGAAAAACAAGAATAAAAAAGGGAAAAATGGGAACAAGAGGAAAGGGCATCGGGTTGGCGACCACCCTGGCTGGCATTCTGCTGCTGATAGGGCTCTTCTGGGGTTTTGGCTGGTACAGCCATCTGGGGAGCTATTTCCTGACCACCGGCAGCGAGGACGCCGTGAAAGACCTTTACGTCACCAGCTATCACATTGCCTACGACGAAGAGGCCACCCAAAGCCACGCCATGAATTACCCCTATGGCGAATACCACACGTTCACCGGCATGCAGCCCCTGATAGCCATGCCGCTGCAACTGCTGCGCAAGGCCGGAGTGGACCACCCTGAACGGGCGGTATTGCCCCTGATGAACCTGATGGTTCTGCTGTCGGTTGTGCTCTGTGCACTGCTGCTTTATCTGGTATTGACCGATCTGGGGCTGCCATGGGGCTATGCCACCTTGGCCGCCCTGCTCATCACCCTGCTCTCGCCCCAGATGATGCGCATGGGTGGACACATTTCTCTTTCCTATTACTGCGCGATTCCCGCAGCACTCTTTTTCTGTCTGCGCCACACGCGCAGCGGCCACTGGGGATGGGCGTTGGCCATGGGTGCAGGAGCCGTGGTTTTCGGACTGAGCCACCCGTACTATCTGGTCTTCTTCATGGTGGTTGCAGTGTTCGAACTGCTGTGGCTATGCCTGCGCCGCGATGGGAAGCGGTGGCCTTGGCGGAAGATGGCGGTGGCGGTACTGCTGGAGGTGCTGCTTCCGTTAGCCGTTTTCTATCTCTTCAGCCATATAGGCTATAGCGACGGCAACCGCACGGCGACACCGTGGGGGCTGTGGTACTATCGTGCCCGTCCGGCAGGCCTGCTCCTCCCCTACGCCATACCGGGGCCCATCGACTTCACCCGAATTGTGCAGACCGAATGGGAGGCATGGAGCTATCTGGGAGCGTTGCCCATAGCGGTATTGGTCATTGTCGCATGCCGCACGGTGTGGGGGCAGGTGAGCCGCAACCGCCGTCTTGTGCGTGCCACAGGCAACCCCTGGCTGAATGTCATGCTGCTGGCATCCCTGCTGCTGACCATCTATGCCTGCGGAGTGCCGCTGGCCATGATGCCCCGCAGCACACCCTGCTATATAGGCCCGCTGGCCCAAATCCGGGCCATGGGACGCCTGTCCTGGCTACTGTACTATGTAGTTGGAATTGTAGCCTTCTACATGCTGTACCATTGGTACAAACAATCGCCCAGGGGGTGGCGGATGGCCTTGTGTGCCATAGCCGTGGGGCTGACGGCATGGGAGGCCTCGGCCTACAACGCCAACAACCGCACCCAGTTCACCCACCAATGGGCCGAATGGACAGACTACGACAACCTCTTGCTGGAGAACCAATGGGTGAAACGCCACGAATGGCAAAACTACCAAGCCATCCTTACACTACCGGTGTTCAACGTCGGCAACGAACTGACCCACGTCTCCGCCCGGGAGAAGATGTTCCACAAGAGCGCCTACATATCGATGAAAACCGGCCTGCCCCAAATCTGCAATGCCAGCTCGCGCTCCGACATGGACCAGTCGTGGCAATGCATTGCCATTGG
>CAMZBS010000133.1 GCA_947304695.1 uncultured Prevotella sp. | reverse complement strand
ACATGCAGGAACTCTATCCGCTGATGAACGAGGCAGAGGTGCTGGTGCTGGCTGCACCCATCTACTACTTCACGCTCTGCGCCCAGATTCAGGCTCCCGTCCAGCGCATGTACTGCGTCAACAAGCCCGCCAAGGTGAAGAAGATGGCGCTGCTGATGTCCTCCTATTCACCCAACGTCTACGACGGCGCCACCGCCGAGTTCCGCGACATCTGCAACTACTGGCAGGTCGAGAACATGGGCTTCGTTTCTGCCAAAATCGACGAGCAGAAGACGGAGGAGACCAGGCAGAAGGTGGTTGATCTTGCAAAAGTCCTATAAATTATGAAGAAAATCATGATTATCGACGGCGGGCCACGTAAGAACATGAATACGGCCGCCATGATTGAGGCTTTCGCCAATGGAGCACGCTCTGTAAGTGATGAAATCGAAGTGAAGACCGTCCGCGTCTATGATATGAACTGCAAAGGCTGCGTGTCGTGTCTGGCCTGTAAGTTGAAAAACTCGAAGCATCTCGATGTCTGCGCATACAAGGACGACTTCACGGAACCACTGCGCGAGACGGCATACGCCGACGGCATCGTGTTTGCCTCGCCCATGTACTTCTTCCAGATTACGGCACAACTCAGGTCCTTCATCGAACGCCTGTTCTTCCCCTGGCTGTCGTATAAGGACTACAGCAGCCATCCTCCGAAGGGCTGCATCCCGACAGCCTTTATCTATACTATGAATGCTCCAGCCGAAATGCTTCACGTTCAAGAGAACAACATGAACGAAAACGAGATGATTATCGGCAATGCCCTGCAGAAGCCTGAGCGCATCCTTGCCGTGAACACCCTTCAGGTGAAAAACTACGACCGCTACGACATGCAGGGCTTCAACTTGGAGGCCAAGCAGCGGTGGCACGAAGAGCACTGGGAAGAAGAGCTACAGAATGCCTTCGATGCTGGCAAGCGGATGGCAGAAAAAATATTGGGATAAATCACTTTCCGTAATATTGGTAATTCTTTCCAAGATTCGGGTAGTGCCTGTTCTGGCAAATCGTCGTACTTTTGCAGCATCAATTGAGTTTCCACCCTTTGCAATAAACTCCTACAAATCAATCCACAACAAAAGAATGTCAAACTAAAAAAAGGAAAATGAAACAGTTTTTTGTGCTACTTACGGCGATGTTACTATCTGCAATGCTGCTGACTGGCTGCTCGAAAGAAAAAGAAGAGAAGTCCGAAGCCATAGAAAATGCGGGTAAGACGCTGGTGGTGTATTACAGCTACACAAACAACTGCCACGAGATAGTGACTACCCTAACGAGCCAATTGACGGCTGACGTGATGCGTATCGAGCCTGCCGACAAAACACAGCGGTACGAAGCCAACAATTATGCCATTGGCACGGCGTTGCTGAAAGCTATCAATGCTGCGCCCAACAATGCAGCGAGTTATCCTGCCATTGACCCCGTGAGCATCACCGACCTCTCGCAGTATCAGAACATCATCATCGTCACGCCTCTGTGGTGGAGCCAGATGGCGGCCATTATGCAGACCTACCTGTTCCACTACGGTTCTCAGATGGCCGGCAAGCACGTGGCACTCATCGTGTCGAGCCATTCGAGCGGTATCAGCGGCGTGGTGGCGGATGCCACGCGGCTGGTGCCTGATGCCGTGTGGATGGGCGACGCTCTGTGGATTAATGCCAGCAACCACAGCAACCGCGCATCGCTGATACAGAACTGGCTGAAAACATTGGATTTCGCTAAACTTTAAACGTTAAATTAAACCATACAATATATGTTAGGCAATTTTTCATTTCACAATCCCACGAAACTGCATTTTGGTGAGGATGCATTGAGCAAACTGAGTGACGAACTGAAGAACTACGGCCCAAAGGTGCTGATGGTCTATGGCGGTGGCAGTATCAAGCGCAACGGCATCTACGATGCGGTGATAGCCGAGCTGAAGAAGGCTGACAAGGAGGTGGTGGAGCTCTCAGGTGTGATGCCCAACCCCACCATCGAGAAGGTGCTGGAGGGTGCCCGTCTGGCCCGTCTGGAGAATGTCGATTTCATCCTCGCCGTGGGTGGCGGCTCCACCTGCGACTATTGCAAGGCGGTGGCCGGAAGCGCATGGATGGACGGCAATCCCTGGCAGTACTATTTCAAGGACATGAAGCCGATGACGTGCCGCTGGATTCCCGTGGGCAGCGTGCTCACGCTGGCAGGCACAGGCTCCGAGATGGACAGCTGCGCAGTCATCTCCAGCCATTCGGAGAACCTCAAGCTGTTCTACTACTTCCGCAACCCCGACTTCGCCATCCTCAACCCCCGCTTCACGTTCAGCGTGCCCAAGTACCAGATGGTGGCAGGCATCTACGACATCATGAGCCACATCCTGGAACAGTATCTCTCAGGCACCGATGACAACACGAGCGACTATCTGGCCGAGGGACTGATGCGCTCGCTCGTCAAGAGCAGCCGCCAGGCACTGGTCAATCCCGAGGACTACGAGGCCCGCTCGAACATCATGTGGACGGCCACATGGGCGCTGAACACCCTCATCGGAATGGGTAAGGCGCAGGACTGGATGGTGCACATGCTGGGTCAGGCCGTTGCTGCCTTTACCGATGCCACCCACGGCCATACACTCGCTGCCGTCAGCGGAGCCTACTACCGTCTGCTCATCAGCAAGTCAGCGGATGCCGTCGCCAAGTTCAAGCGACTGGCCATCAACGTATGGAATGTCTCGCCCGACGGCAAGACCGATGAACAGATTGCCCTCGAAGGCCTTGAGACCATGGAGCAGTGGATGCGCGAGCTGGGTCTAGCCATGAACATCACTGACTGCGGTGCCAAACCCGAACTCATCGAGGGCATGGCCGATGCCTGTCCCATCAATCAAGGCGGCTATTATATCCTGACCCGCGACGACGTGGTGAATGTGTTGAAGAAGAGCCTGTAAACCATGGAAGACAATAAGAGGATATTCCAGATAGACAGCGTGGATGCGTACAACAAACTGTACGGATGGGAGACGTTGCACCCGCTGGTGACCGTGGTGAACCACGCCGAGCCGATGGCCAGCAACCTAAACCACTCGCGACTGAGCTACGGACTATATGCGCTGTTCCTGAAGCAGGGTGACGGCTGCTCGATACGATACGGACGCGAGAAATACGACTATCAGGAGGGCACCGTCGTGAGTTTCAAACCAGGACAGGTGATCGAGGTAGAATGGGACGAGAGTCGCCCCATGCCGCCCTCGCGCGGACTGCTGTTCCACCCCGACCTGCTCTATGGCACGCAGTTGGGCCGACGCATCAACGACTACACGTTCTTCGACTACGACCAGCGCGAGGCCCTGCACCTCT
>CAMZBS010000132.1 GCA_947304695.1 uncultured Prevotella sp. | reverse complement strand
GCCTGGCCGGTGGCCATTGACTGGCCGTCCCGACAGGTCATAGCACTTCTTCGACTGGCTTTGCCGGTTGTGCTTGATGCCGGTGGCCGCTTGTTCAACGATGGTGTATTCTATTTTTCTGCTTTGAGATGAAGAACCTCCTCCTTGAGTTCCCGGTTGTCCTTGTTCTCCTTGCTGTCCCTGTTCTCCTTGCTGTCCCTGTTCTCCCTGGCTTAGTTCAACAAAGATGAAACACCTGAAAGGCTCCATCTGCAGGCCGTCGGTATGGACGAAGTATTGCTCTTTCCCTCTGTGATAGTGGTAATTGTTAGGGATTTCAACTTGTTCCGTTGTGGTTCCAGTGAAAATATAAGAGTCTTCGGCAACAGCGACAAATTCCGTCTTTTTCACGGTTTTGTTTTGTCCGCAGAAAAGAATCTGCGTGCCGTGGGCTCCGTAAGCAAATTGCACCAGATAAGGTATGTTGGCGTTCAGGAGTTTAGCGTCGGCCTGACTGAATGTAAGCACCTCGTTGTCGTGGCCGCTAAAGATTGCCGTCTGAAGCCACCCTTCGGGCATAGGCCCGTTAGCATCTTCGGGAATCACCAAGTCGGCCTCGAAGGGCAGCAAGACCGACTCGTGGCATGGCTGGCTGAATGCTGGTTCGTCGTCTGCATCGTCCCATCTTGGTGTCAGCTTCAGCATCGCATCGGTGGCGGTGAAGGTCATGGGACAATAGAAACAGGCAAGATCGGTGAGCAGCAGACCATCGCAGACACCGTTGCACACCACATTGGCACTGGGCAGGCCCTCAACGTCTGTCGTGCCGTCGGTATAGAAGAGACAGTTGGGATTGGCTGAAGAACAGTCCAGCGTGACAGCCTTGACGCCGCGCAGGTCGATTGCGGCAATCGTATTGGGTATCTCTACGACTGTTTCTTCAACGGTCAGGCTGGTGTACAGGCCTTTTGTCGTCCAGCAGTTCAGTGCTGTGGATTGTGCCTGTGCCGCGAAGGGCAGGCAGACAAACATCATTACTAAGAAAGTCTTCACTGTTTTCATCTGCTTTGAGGGTATATTATTATGATAGGCGAAGGCCGGAAAGACTGCTTCGCATTAGGTTTTTTTAAATATTTTCTTTCTGCATCCAGAGGTGCTGCTACGGCCCGCCCAAGCAGGTCGTAGTATTTGTAGTCTCTCTCCTCTTTACTCTCCACCCAGCTTTCGCTGATGCCGTTTCCCAAATGTTTTGAGAGCGACCACTGTTCGCCCAGTGCCAATGGCGTGGAACTGTATTGCGGGGTCTCTTCCCTGCGGTCGTGCTGCCGAGCATAGCTGAAGGCTTCCGACATGGTGACATAACCGTCGCCGTCGGTGTCGGCACTGACGGCATTGCCGTCGGGGTCGTGGCCGGCAATGGCGCACGTCCAGTGATAGACGAACTCATCGTAGGGCTTGTCACGGCAGGCCCACGACTGTTCGTTGTCGGCACAACTGGCGACGATGACACGGTTGTCGGCTTGCAGTTCTTCGATGAATCCTCCTGAATAGCACATGCCCACAACGATGCCTATGGATGCCACGTGGAAGTTGTCGAGCAGTTGTGCCAGCCGCGTGTCGTAGAGCCGCTCGCCGCCCCACACCCAGGCATACGACTGCTGATTGTCGTCGCGGCCGCCATGATCCATCAGAAAAACGAAAAGGTGGTCGTTGGTGGTGAGTTGTGCTGCCAATTCATTTAACGAAGATTCAATCTGCGCTATTGTGGCTGGCAGCCAGACATCACGTTCACCATCACCGTCGAGGTCTGCCGGTGATGTGGCAAAGCCGCTGCCGTCGGCAAGGAGCATGTCGCGTTCGGGTTCACCGCCATCGCTTATCAACAGGGTGATATCCTGGCGCGCGAAGCGACAGTCCTGCCGAAGCGTGCGATAGAGAAAGGCGCAGTCGTTCCAATAGCGCTCGTGGTTCATCAGTTTGTTCATGCCACCACTGATGATGACAGCATGGACACGACCCGTGGTCTCCTGTGCGCTGAGAGCGCAACAGAAGACCACGAAATACATACCGACGACGAACGTCCTTTTTAAGAAATCAGTCTTCAATTTACTCTGACCTTGGGCATACTGCCCAATTCTTCTCTCACTTAATCATAACTTTATTTCCACCAATGATGTAGATTCCAGGCTTCAATGAGGACTTGTTTGTCCCAACCTTGCGGCCCTGAAGGTCGTAGATAACAGTATTCTCCGTTTTGTGTCCTTCTTTTTCTATTTGAGGTATGCCAGCAGTGACGCTGCCCAAAAATTGTCCGATAAAGAAGATGGTTCCCGTGGAACGCTCGCTGATGATATAGAAGAACGGGCGGTTGGCATGGAAGGTGACTGTGCGAGGCTCGTATCCTGACGATTCCCCCATTTCCCCAACAGTAATAGCCGCAGCCGTGGTTCCTTCCTCATCGAGGTCGATGACGGCCTTTTGGAATATGTTGCTGATGGATACAGGGCGGTTGCCGAAGTAGGGGAACTCGGCTGCAACAGAGAATGCCGTTGGCATGCCCATATTAATCAATATCTTCACTAAATTCAGACAGGCTTCGGTCTTGAAGCGCGGCATCTTCAGGTCTACATAATCATACTCATTACTGCTGCGGAACTGCCAGTTGTGGCCGTCCATGCCGGAAAGCACGTCGGCGATGGTCTTTCCTTCGCGAGGAAGGAAGAGCGTCATCAGGTAGGCCCCGTTGCCGTAGGGCAGCCGTATGGCCTGATAGAGGTCGTTGTCGGCGTAGTCGAAGTGAGAATTCTGCCACATCATCGGTTCCGGGGCACCACCGTTGAACGGTTCGTCGGTGGTGAATTCTTTGTAGAACTTGTTGGTCCAGGTTCCTTTGAAATAGATGGCATTCAGCAGATAGCTGTCGGCATCGCGGTTGAATGATCCTTCGTTCACTATCTCGGGAATCATGCCGTGTGTATGATTGCTGGCCCACTGGTTGATGATGCCAATCGTTGAGCCGTCGTAGAAATCGAGCGCCTCGGGCGTGGCATCGTAGAATTTGTAGGCCTTGTCCACGAAGCCCTGCTGCAGTTCATAGCCCATTCCGCTGTTCACGTAAATGGTGTTGGCAATCTCGGCGGTGGTTTCCTCGTCGAGTGTAGGTGCCTCAGTGAGCATCTTGCGGCAGAACTGGTTGATGCCGTCGGCACCGGCATCGCCAAAGCCCAGCACGTCGCAGATTTCCTTCTGCGTTTGTCCAGCAGCACCATTGTTGATCATGCCTAAGGCATAGGTGACGCTCAGGGGCGACATGATGCAGCTCTCGTCGCCGCGCGCCTTGCTGAAGAGTCGGAAAGCAAAGTCGTTGTTTCCCTTGACCAGTTCTTTTTCCTCGGCAGTAAGGC
>CAMZBS010000131.1 GCA_947304695.1 uncultured Prevotella sp. | reverse complement strand
TCAAGGTCGTGATGAAGTAAAAACAAAAAATATCATAATGAGAAAGACAACGAATTGGGTAATGGTAGTCATCCTGATATGCGCCGCGATCATTTTCTCGGCGTGTACCAAGGATGGTGATACCATCTATACACCCGACCCTGCCGACAGGGCGAGCACAGCACCATTGGTGACGGTCGTCTACGACCCCAATGCCCTTGGTGACAGAGGCTACAACGACCTGATCTATCAGGGCGTGGAGAAAGCTGCTCACCAATACGGACTGCGCACCATGCAGCTTTCTCCTGCATCGGTCAATGAGGGGCTTACTTATCTCCGGATGATGCTCGAAACCATGGCAGCGCCTGAGGACACCACACGCCGCCTGCTCATTGTGGCGGCAGCCAGCTATGACGACTACCTGCGCCAGAACAACAGCCGTCTGGATGCCAACCCTCATGCCGACCTGCTCTACCTTGAGACAGATACGCCCCTTGCAGGCAAAGGCTCTACATTCTTTATGCAGTACTACGGTGCCATGTATGAGGCGGGAGCCATCACACCGGTAGAGGCGACCGACGTGCTGCTGGTAGGTGCTAATCCGCTGGTAAAGCCTGTCACCGATGCCATACAAGCCTATACCGAGGGATTTCTGACGAGTCCTATCAACACCAGTGGCCGTCCGGAAAAGAAACTGGTCACCACCTGGCTGTCGCAGGAAGTGTCGGGGGGCTTCAGCATAGCCGACACGACAGCCATCAGGCTGTTGACCAACCAGGAATGGAACGCCGACCGCCATCTTCTGGTACCCGTTTGTGGCGGTTCGGCCACCAATTTCCGTCGTCTCATCGAGATGCTAGACATTTATGACTTTGTGGGCATCGACTGCGAGGCGGTGTCAGCCCATTGCAATTTCTCAGTTGTGAAGCACATAGACCGAGCGGTCGAGCATAGCATAGAACAGTGGCTCTCATCCAGCGGCATGCCCAAGCACCAGACGTTTGGTCTGGCCGACGACTATACCGGTGTGGTCATTCACCCCTACTCCAATGACAGCAAGAGCCGTTTTGAAAATCTGCTGAGCGATGAGTTGCGCCAGCGCATTCACCAGGAAGCCATCAGAAAGGAAGAACTTAAAACGAAGAATGAAGAATGAAGAGAATAGAAATGCTATCGAAGAGTGTCAGACAGAAGAACTGGTGGATGTTGCTGTGCGCAGCATTCTTCATTCTTCATTCTTCATTCTTCATTTCCTGCCGCCAGGAGGACGACACCATTGAGATTGTGCCTGCCCGCCATTGGGTGGATAAGACCGTGGCTGTGGTGGCTCCCTTGGCCGATGCCGCAACGAAAAACCGTTTGGAGCGCACGGCAAAGTGGTTCATGGAGAACTTCCATGAGGCACAGATGCACGACACCCTCGCCATCCGCCTGCAGATAGAGTGGCATGATGAGCTCACTGAAGAGCTCACGACGCTCAGCACCACGCTGGCCAACCGCGACGACATCGTGGCCATCATCGGTCCGTTTGTAAATGAGAACGTGGAGACCTTTGCCTCTGCCTGCATGAAGACGCAGAAGCCGCTCATAGCCCCCACTGCCACCAGCGAGGACATCATCCGCCGCTATGCCGTCACCACCAACGGCCTCAACACCAACGACAAGCCCTTCCTGTGGTCGCTTACCACATCTGACGTACAGCTGACAAGCCTGCTCATGAGCGACTACGCCGCCATCTGCCAGTCGTACACCACCGAACGGCCCAACGCTATTGTCTTTACCATCGACAACATCTACGGCAAGACCTTCAGTGACTGGGCGCCCTTCTTTGCCCAGGACTATGGCATAGAGATGCTGGAGAACCAGACCTTCACCACGGCCAATGACATCTATACCCACCTGCACGATATGAGTGACGAGTCGGAAGTGGGCGATGCTTTTGACCTGGCCTCAGCCTCGTTCATCGCAGTGGAAGACACCAAGATGCTGTATGACATAGCTCGTGTGCGCCGCAAGCTCATCGTTGATTATTACGGCACGCCCATGTTTGCATCCGACGACCCCTTTGCCGTGGAGAACGATGCCTGCTGGCAGTTGCTCAACAGCATCTACCGCACCTATTTCGCCTTCTCGGGGCTTAGCGAGGAGAGCCTTGCTGCCCTTGGCCCTGACGGTCGTAAGATGCTGCAAGGCTACCAGGGCTTCTCGCCATACGCTGATCCCACCACCGGCTTTGAGCTGAGCTACCAGACCAAATTCGGCGTGATGCCCACCTTTGCCGAGTGCAAGTTCTATGACGCCCTGATGCTGGCCAGCTTTGCCGCCTGCTACGTGGAGCATCATGAAGAATCTTCACTTAATCAGGCCATCGTCACCATCACCAGCACCGACAATGCCCCCATGGGCGGCTCGGCCTGGAACGTCACCCCCATGCAGGTCTATCTCTCTGCCATGGAGGGAGGCCAGCTCTACCGTTTCAGCGGTGCCTCGGGCGACATCAGCTTTGACCGTGACACCTACACCGCTGCAACGACCACCACATACGTACACTGGCAGATCATGGACGGAGAGATTCTGCACCGCAGCTACTTTGGCAGCAAGGGCGGCGCGCGTACTACCGATGCCAGCGCCGCGTGGCTCTACCTCTACAATGAGAAGCGTGCCAGCGATGACTTCATGCAACAGGCCGGCGAAGGGACTGACCAGCACTTCGCCTATCCTGCGCTCACCGGCCAGTATGCCGTACTGGTGCAGGGCAGCAACGGCTTTGACAACTACCGCCACCAGGCCGACGTGCTGAGCATCTACCAGTCGCTGCGCCGAGGCGGATACCCCGACGACCACATCATCCTCATCCTCGACAAGAAGATGGCCAGCGACCCGCGGAATCCGGAGCCGGGCGTCGTTCGCGCTGCCCCCGACGGGCCCGACCTGCTCGGCGGTACCACGATGGGCAGCGGCATCCTGCCCGCCATGGTCGACTACGACAGTGCCGACCTCACGGCCAGCGACGTGGCCGACATTCTTACCGGCCGTCAGTCAGACCACCTGCCGGTCGTCGTGCCGCAGGACGAGGGCAACAATGTGCTCTTCTACTGGAGCGGTCATGGGCGAAGCACCTCGCGTGGTGGCGCCAACGAGTTTTCATGGCGTGAAACGAGATCTGGCAAGGGATTCAGTGCCAACCTGCTGAAGCAGACCGCCCAGCAGATGTCGTTCCGTAAACTGCTCATCGCCGCCGAGCCGTGTTATGGCGAGTGCGTCATCCGCACCGTCGATGGCATTCCCGGCGTGCTGGCCATGTCGGGAGCCAACAGTCAGGAGCAGTCATGGGCCGACCGCTGGAGCAACGATGCGAAAGTATGGATGTGCGACCGCTTCTCGCAGAACCTGGTCAACTTCCTATCG
>CAMZBS010000130.1 GCA_947304695.1 uncultured Prevotella sp. | reverse complement strand
GATGAAGAAGAAGGTGGAGCAGACGGTGGTCATGAAGAGCGCGGGGATGAGCGTAATCCAGAAGTTCTTCTTGCTGCGAGCCAGATAGACCGTTGCCGTCCAGAGGGCGAACACGGAGAGCGTCTGGTTGGACCATCCGAAGTAGCGCCAGATGATGTTGAAGCCGTCAGGATTGGTAATCTGCCAGATGAGAATCACAATAGCCAATGCGAACAGGGGCACGCAGATGTAGAGGCGCTTGTGGACGGAGTGCTGGTCGAGCTTGATGAAGTCGGCAATGATAAGACGGGCCGAACGGAAGGCGGTGTCGCCGGAGGTAAGCGGGGCAGCCACGACGCCCAGAAGGGCCAGGACGGCACCTACCACGCCAAGCCAGTTGTTGCAGATGAGTGTCACCAGTGCCGGGGCAGAGGTGTAGAAGCCCTCGTTGCCTGCACCAGTGAGCAGCTCCATGCCGGGCGTGGGCTCACCGTAGAAGAACCACGATGCGATGGTGGCCCAGACGAGCGCCACGACACCCTCGGTAATCATGGAGCCATAGAATATGGGGCGTCCCATCTTCTCGCTCTTCAGGCAGCGGGCCATGAGCGGGCTCTGCGTAGCGTGGAAGCCGCTGATGGCACCGCAGGCGATGGTGATGAACAGTGCGGGGAAGATATTCTCGGTCCACTTCTCAGGCTGAGCCTCGAAGCCCATGTTGTAGAGATGGGTCCATACCTCGGGCACCGTCGGCCACTTCACGAAGAGCATCACTAACAGCGAGGCAGCCATGAACAGGAGCGCAAAGGCGAAGATGGGATAGAAGCGTCCGATGATCTTGTCGATGGGCAGCATAGTGGCTATGATGTAATAGGCGAAGATGATGCCTATCCACATCATGATGTCGCCGCCGAAAGAGGCCAGGATGGCGGCCGGCGAGTAGGCGAACACGACGCCCAGCATGACGAGCAGCATGATGGAGAACACGAGCATGAACCTCTTGGCCACGTTGCCTAAATAGCGGCCCACGAGTTCGGTATAGCCAGCCCCCTCGTTGCGCATGGACAGCATACCCGTCATGTAGTCGTGGACGGCACCGGCAAAGATGCAGCCCAGCACAATCCACAGATAGGAAGACGGACCGAACTTGGCACCCATCACGGCGCCGAAGATGGAGCCCGTGCCGTCGATGTTCAGAAACTGGATCATGAACACCTTCCAGTTGGGCATGGCGACATAGTCCACGCCGTCTGCCTTCGAGATGGCAGGCGTGGGCCTGTTGTCAGGTTTGAACACACGCTCTACGAAGCGGCCGTAGAGCAGATAACCAATGATAAGAGCAATAATGCTCACGGTAAATGAAATCATTTTTTTACAGAGAATTTAAATTGTTAATATATTAATTTGTCTATTGTCAGAAACGGATGTTCAGTTGGGCGTTAATCAAGTTGTAGTTGTGCTTGTCGGGGTTGTCGATGGTGCGGTCGTTGACGCGGGCATACTCCAGGTTCAGTTGCAGGCCCTTGCTGAAGAAGCAGTTCACACCCGCCTCGTAAGACGTCTTGGCCGATCCCCAGGTCTTGTCTATACGATAGGTCTGGTAGCGGGCCTTGGCGTGCAGCTTGCCCTTCACCACGGGTACGATGCCATAGACAAACCAGCCGTCGGCCTTGTCGCCCTTGGCATAGTCGATGGTGTTGCTGCCCGCCATGTCGGCACCCCAGCCCTGGCTGTGCAGGTACTCGGCGCGGAAGCAGTACTCGTCCTTGTCGTAGGCGGCCGAGATGGCGTAGCGGTTCTTCCCCATGCTGACGATGTCGCCATGCCCGTCGGTCATGCCGCCGCGGCTGCCCGTCCATCCGAAGGCGCCGATGCGCACCCCGTCGACGGGCATCACCCACAGGCCGCCCATGATGTCCTTGCGGTTGTCCTTGTCCTTGCTGTTGATGCCCTCGCCGTTATAGACGCCCGCCTGATAGTGCAGCAGCCGGCGCCCGCTCGCGTTGGGAAGCAGGTCGCCCTCCACCTAAACGCCGATGTCGCGGCCGGCGCTCCACTTCTCGCCGCTGCGGTCGCCGATGCCGGCAAGGGCATTGGTGACGTCGGCACACGAATACCAGCCCTGGTAGATGGGGTGCGTGGGGTTCTCGAAGGTGAAGGCACGGTGGAACTGGCCCACCTTGACGCGCATCTCCTTGTATTTCGTCCACTCGGCGTACAGGTCCACGAGCTGTACCGTGGGCTGCCCCGGCCCGGTGTTGCTGGTGCCCTGGAGCTGCACGCGCCAGTCGAAGTCGCCCGCCTTGCCGTCCAGTATCAAGCGCAGAATCCGGAGGTTGAACGTGTTGCTCTTCTCTCCCTCCTTGTCCTGCCCCTGATACTGCAGCATGCCGTAGCCGCTGAACTTGATGTTGTCGTACCACTGCTTAGCGGGCTCCTGCGCACGGGCCGGCAGCACGCAAAGACCGCAGAAGGCCATGGCGTGTACCATTGGTTCCAACGTGAGCACCCAGTTCAAAATCTTTTTCATATCAGACAATCAGAATAATGTGAATGAATTATATACCTTATTTCTTATTATAGTGAGCTATAGCTATGCCGTAGGCTGCATTGTCGTAGTCTATTTAAGTCTAAGCACATCGTCGAACACCGGCATGTCGTCGAGCCAGGCCTTGACGCTGTCTCCTGCGACGGTCAGCCGCACGTCGTACCATCGGCCCGAGTCCACGCTGCCAGGGCGCGTGGCCGTCTTCGTCCTGATGTCGCCGCTGATCTGCTCGATGGCGTGCTGCGTGTTGCCGCTTGTGCCGAAGTTCAGCTGACAGTAGTGCTGCCGGTCCACATAGTTGAACACGATGACGAAGCCCTCCGGTCCGCCGTCCTTGCGGGCATGGCACTCGATGGTGTAGTGGTCGGAGGGGATGACGTAGTTGCAGATGGCCAGCGGGGCTTTCTCGCCTGCCTTGTGCTGCAGGATGCCGTCGTTCATCTCCCATGTGCCTGCCACCATTTCCGGCTTGCCCGTCTTTGGCAGTGGCTCGCAGTGGGTGTAGCTGACCTGCGTACACCAGGCAGAATAGCCCACGCGGCTCTGACTCGGAGTGATGCCGTTGCCAGCCGTTGCCACGCGGCTGCTACTGCACGCGGTGAGCATCATCAGCAGCAGCGTCGCTATCACTGTTTTCCAGTTCTTCATCTTGACATTTTGTCTGATTCTTGTTATTTTACTATTGTGTCACCACACCTTGCTGTTGCGACTGTCCCTGCTGAGCCTGGCCCTGCTGCTGGAAGGCGCTGACGAGGCCCTGCACGTACTGCAGCAGCTGGCGCACCACGATGATGCTCTGCTGCATTGGCTCGGCGGCGTGGTCGATGATGTTGATGCCGTAGGCGACGCTCTCTGCATCGAGCAGGTCCGCGAGCGACACGTAACCGCTCTCGTCGGCAAAGTTGAAGGCGGGCATCGTCCAGTAGTCAACGCCGTCTGCCTTCGCGATGGCAGGCGTGGGCCTGTTGTCAGGTTTGAACACACGCTCTACGAAACGGCCGTAGAGCAGATAGCCAATGATAAGAGCAATAATGCTCACGGTAAATGAAATCATTTTCTTACTGAGAATTTAAATTGTCATTTATTAACTTTCGTCATCTGGAACGTGGCGGTGTAGGTCGAGCCGTCCTCGCGCTGGCGCA
>CAMZBS010000129.1 GCA_947304695.1 uncultured Prevotella sp. | reverse complement strand
AGAGGGTGTCCTCGGCCTTCGAACCGGTGCTCATCCACGAGCGCAGTTTCTCCTCCATCTTTTCCCAGATGCCGGCGTTGAATACGTGGCGCTGTGGCTGCATGTTCGTCAGGTAGAATGTCTGGATGTTGGCTTCGCTCGAGTAGAGCCTGTCAGCCGACGGACAGATATGCCCGTGGTCGTATCCGCTGCCCCGATAGGGGTCAATGCTGAAGTAGTACTGGTCAGGCAGTTCGGGATCCATCGGGTACTGATTGTAATCCGAGTAGTATCGGCTGGTGTTCTGTTTCCGGTTTGATGCGAACATCTGGTAGCACGACCATCGCTGCGAGCGTTTCGTGCAGTCCCATTCCACGCTGTAGTTGATGCCGAATCGGTCGTTGTTCGTGTGGATGATGACGCGGCTGTCGCCTCCTTTAACGTGCGGGAACTCCAACCGTTGCAGTGCGGGCTCCAGCGAAGCGTCGTTACGGTTCGCGTTGCGCTCGGTTGTCCCGTTGTCGCGGTCGTCGTCGTTGCTACACGAGGTGACGAGGGGCAGCGCGAGCATCAGTGGCAGTAAAAGTTTAAGCAGCTGTTTCATTGTTGGTTTATTGGATAGTTAAAGGCTGCACACCTATGCGGGGTGCAGCCTTTAGGTTAATACTATTGTTCAGAACGGTTATTTCTTTGTCAGTGTAGCATCGTCGACAAGTGCATCCTTGCCGGAAGAATAGTCAGACTTCTTCGGGTTCATCACGACCAAACAAACGGTCGTTTCAGCTTCGAGGGTGAATTCATACGTCACCTTGGTCCAACCTGTATTGTTGATGGATGCATAAGAACCATAGGTGTAACTTCCCACTTTACCATCGGCAACAGGCACATATCCCGGACGCAGCTGAGCAGGATCGGCTGTTGTAGACTTTGCGTAGAACTCGAAAACGTAGGTGCCTGCAGCAAGGGTTGTCTCCTGACTGGCCAGACGTACGTTACTGCCTTCCTTGCCATTCACATTGCAGGAGTAGCTGCCACCGTGAGCATCAGTGCTCTTTGCCAGCGTTGCTGAACTGGCCGAAGATGCCGACTTCCATCCCGTGGGCTGATTGTCGGCGGCCCATGTCTCGAAGCCGCCATTGGTCAGTGAGGTGGCCTCGCTTCCGCCGCCCTGCTCACCGCCTTGTCCGCCACCTTGTTCGCCGCTGGCAGCGGTGTTGCTGGTCTTGACGAGGTAGTTGCCCGTAGCCATTTCAGGAACGATAGCGCCGGTCGAGTTGTTCTTGAACTTCTGCAGTTTACCGTAAACGATGACCTCGTCGCCCACCTGCAACTGGTTGGCCGACGTGAAGTCCGTGTTGTTGAGGTTCTTGCCGCGATAGACGTAGATGGTGTTATTCTCGCTTCCGTCTTCCGAAATGTAGTAGTTGATGTCCTTATAATTCTTACCGCTCGAGCTGTTCGGGCCGATGTCATCAGCTTTCGTAGCGACACTTGCCACCTTGCCCTTGATGTAGTAGCTGATTTCGGTAGTAGCACCGTCCTCCATAGTGTTGATCACTGCCAGTCCTTCAGCCACTGTCTTCGGGGCGTCGATGCTGCCTTCGTCACCCGACGGCTGTGGTGTGTTGCCACCGCCTTGGTTGTTCTCGATAGAGATGATCTGGCTGCTCTGGTTGATCTCAGGCGTGACCGCATCGTTCTTGACAAACTTCTTCAGCTTACCCTTGACCACCACGATGGCACCCTTGTTCAGATCGCTCTTTGCAGCGAAGTCTGCACCGTTGAGTCCCTTGCCGCTGAACACCTGCAGCTTGCCGTTTTCCGTACCGTCGTCCGAGATGTAGTAGGTGATGCTCTTATACGTACTGTTGTAGTTGTCAACCGACACGATGATACCCTTGACGTATGCATCAGTCGACGATTCCTTGCCGTCAGCATAGCCGTTGATGGTTTCCAGAGCCTTGGCAACGGTGAGCGGAGCCTCTGCCGTACCCAGGTTCTCTGTCGGAGTGGGCTCGGGAGCCGGTGTATCCTCGGCTACGCCTTCCTCCATCTTGAAGCTCTGCAGCTCCCAGGTGGTCGATGCGTTGGCGGGAGCCTTGAACCAGAAGCCGATATAGACAGTCTCCTGGCCAACGAACTCTGCGGGCAGCTGAATCTCGCCCGACGAGTAGAGTGTCCAGTCGCTATAGGGCGAAGCCACTGGCGTGAAGCTCAGTTCTTTCCACGTTGCTGTGCTACCGTTAAAGTCAGTCGAAGCATATACCTTGTGGTAGGCTTCCCATCCCGTCACGTTGTTGGTGTACTTGATGGTATGGTTGAACGCCAGTTTTACCTTTTCGTAGCCTACGGTGCTGATGGCCGGCGAAACGAGCCATCCCTCTACGGCTTTGTTCGACTTAGCGCTGGCACCGTCCCATGTCTGGTATCCCGTGGCCTGTGCATAGTTTGTGCCTTTGCTCCAGGGCTGTGCGCCGGCAGTTACTTCAACGAGTGTCCAACCAGTGTTCAGGTTGGCCGATGTGTAAGGCAGTGCTCCTGTTGTCCCGCCACCAGATCCGTTCGGAGTGTCATAGGGTGCGGGGACGTCTTCACAAGCGGTGAATGTCATGGCTGCGATGGCGAGTGTCATGACGCTGTACAGTATTTTCTTCATAGTTGTATGTTTTTTCAGTTCTTGATTATAATGTTATTCTACGATTTCTATATCATCCTCCTTGCGGATAAGAATCTGCCAGACGTCGTTGTAACGGGTGGCAATGCCAGTGATGTTCACCACGCGTGGCTTCTTGTTCACAGGGTCGTAGGGCAGCAAGTTGGCAGCGAACTTGGCATAGGTGCTGGTGCGGATCACCAGTTTCGATGACGAAATGCCAGTCAGCAAGCGGTTGACGCATCCTCCCACCACCGGTACGCTGTTGTCGCCGGGTGCGTAGGTGCTGATGCCGTCGGCGTCGGCGAAGGTCACGTTCTTGATGGTCACCAGCTTGGCGCAGTTCTCGTTCTTGTCCATGTTGAGGTTAAACTCGATGGGCTGAACGGGTTTGATCTCGCTGCCGACATACTTGAAGTGGTTGCGGAACACGTCCTTGGTCATACGTCCGATGCTGGTGCCGTTGTAGGGAGCACCAATCTCAGGCTGCTTGCGGTAGCCGCCGATGTGCAGTCCCTTCAGGTCGATGATGATTTCCTGTCCCTCGGCCAGATAGCCGCTCATGCCGCTCTCGTTGACGGCCACGATGATGGCGCCCGTCTCGTCCTGTACGATGAACTGCTTGTAGATGTTGCCGCGCATGTCGTTGCCCGTGACGCGTGCCTTGATCTTGATGTCTCTGTCAACCAATGCGTTCTCGTCTGTGCTTGCAAACACGTTGGGGAACATCGCCTTCACCTGTGCGATGGTGTAGATGTTGTTGTCCGTGATGCTGTTATTGCCGTAAAGCTCCGAAGCGCTTGGGGTAATGACGTCCCACTCCGTCTTCTCGCAGGCTGCTGCCAGCATGCAGATAGCGACAAAGGCTAAATATTTGATTGCTTTCATACTGTGGTCCTCCTCTTCTTTAGAAATAGTAGTTAATCATCAGCATACCGTTGATGCCGTTGGCATAGAACTTACGCGGGCTCTGCTGGAATCGGTAGGCGTTGTTCGTGCGCTCCTCTTCCTGCTTGGTGTCGAGTCGGTTCTGCTCCATACCGCCGGTACAGATCTTGATAT
>CAMZBS010000128.1 GCA_947304695.1 uncultured Prevotella sp. | reverse complement strand
CCAGATGGCCGCAGCCACCAGTAATCAGAGCCGTCTTGCCTTTCAGCGAAAACAAATCAAGTGTGTTCATATCTCTAAAATTGGCGCAAAGTTACGAAAAACCCTTGAATCGCGACCATGGAGACGTGAAAAAAGCTTAATAATTATGATTTATTAATGTTGCAGCGGGCGGTATAGAAGTCGCGGAAGTCCGTCCAGCGGTAATAGGGATACTGGGTGGTGGGCACTGGAAGGCTGGCCTCGCGGCCGTTCAACAGGCACTTCACGAGGACATCGCCATGCTTGTCGCGGTAGAACACCAGCTGGAGGTTAGACGCCTTGCCCGTCTGCCAGTTCTGGTAGCAGTTCTTCACCTCGAACGGGTCCTCAGGATCCTTGTCTGCACCATTGAGACCCATGAGCACGGTCAACGGGCCAAGGCAGGTATCGTGACCAAAACGCAGGTCGGCGATGTGGTCGCTGCTCCCATCAATGACGGCAGAGGCCTTCTTGATGATGTCCTCAAGAATGGGAATCATCTCGTACTGAGGTTCAAACACCCACGTATAGGAGCCGAGGTTGTTCTGTTCCCATTGTGCTGCCAGTTCGCTGTCGAAGATAAGGCCTTCCATCATCCCCTCGTGACCGATGCTGGGCAGTGAGGTGTAGAGGTTGATCAGGTTGCTGCCGATGTGGTGCATGTTTCCTGGCAGCGAATCAGTGCTGGTGAACGTGCGGTTGACAACTTTTTCACGCAGCGACTCGTCGAAGGTGAACTTATCCTTGTTCTGTTCCCAGCGTGGCTTAGCCTTCGGGAACTGACGCTTATGAGGGTTCTGACGGTCGGAAGGCACCACACCATCGAGCGTGAAGCGCGACGACTGTTCTCGGATCTCTATCTTCGGATTACATTGTACCAACTCCTGACAGAACGACGACATGCTAAGCACGCAGCGGCCTGAGAGCGAGGCAATGGCCAGCACGTTGCCGCCTTTCTTGAACACCTCTGGGAAATTATTGTACATCGTCCTGGCGATACGCTGGTGCTGTTCCCATCCAAGGTTGGACAGTTCACTCACACCCGTCGACAGCTCATCCTTGGCGGCCATGAACTTCTCGAAGAAAGCCTCGCCCGCCGGAGTCAGCTGCCCACGCTCATGAGCCTTCGTCAGTAGGTTGGCCAGCTCCTGATAGAGCATCGCGTTCCAGTAGTAGCGCGATCCGTGACGGCCGTAGTGGCTGATGTAGAAAGGCTTGTAGCCGCTGGGAGCCTTTGTCAGCCGTGGTGTTGTGTACTCGTACGGGAAGTCCGTACCGTAAGATTTCCTGGGGTCTGCCTTGAGTTCATCGAGGGCAGCGATTCCCTGTGCCCATGAGGTCGAAGCCACGAGCACGAACAGCAATAGTGTTAAGGTCTTTTTCATATATTATTGAGAATAAGTGCCGCAAATATACGAAAAAAAAAGCAATCTCCGCCACAATCGGTCAACATTACAACATTTTTTCACTAATCAAACGACTGGCCATTCGCAATTTTTTTGTATCTTTGCCAACGATAACAACAGAAGCGTATGAAAAAACTGATTACCCTAGGCTGTCTCTGGTGCATTGCCACAGTAGCAGCAGCGGCTGAAATGGTGCCGCAAGTGGCCAACGTGTTGAACCGTCAGATCACATCACTCTGCGGAGAGTGGCACTACATCATCGACGTGCAGGAAGAAGGTTACTACGACTACCGTATGAAGCCAACACCTTGGGGATTCTTCCGCAACGCAAAGCCCCAGAAACCCGAAGACCTCATCGAGTACGACTTCGACAAGGCCGCCACGATGAAGGTGCCTGGCGACTGGAACACACAAGACGAAAAGCTGTTCTTCTACGAGGGTACCGTCTGGTTTAAGAAGAGTTTCACCCACCATCCCAACGGCGGACACACACTACTGTACTTCGGAGCCGTGAACTACGAGGCCCACGTCTACGTGAACGGCACTCTGGCAGGGCATCATGTAGGTGGATTCACGCCCTTCAACATGGATGTCACGGACTTGCTCCTGGACGGCGAGAATGTGGTCATCGTGAAGGTCGACAACAAGCGGCGCGCAGAGAACGTTCCTACACAGATCTTCGACTGGTGGAACTATGGCGGCATTACCCGCGACGTGCTGCTGATAGAGGTGGATCCCGTCTACATCGAGAACTACAAACTCTGTCTGAGCAAGCAAGGACAGCGTGAGATCAGCTTCCAAGCCAGACTTAACAAAGCCGAGGCCGGACAGGTCATCACCCTCAGCATACCCGAACTGAAACTGAAGCAGACACTCACCACCGACAACGAAGGCACAGCATCGGCCACGCTGAAGGCCAAGAAGCTGCAACTCTGGTCGCCAGACAATCCCAAACGCTACCACGTCGAACTCGACATGGGCAGCGAGACAATCATCGACAGCATCGGCTTCCGTACCATCGAGACACAGGGCAAGCAAATTCTGCTCAACGGCCAGCCCATCTATCTCAAAGGTATCAGCATGCACGAAGAGAAGCCTTTTGGCGGCGGAAGAGCCAACTCCACAGCCGACGCCCACACACTGCTCTCATGGGCCAAGGAACTGGGATGCAACTTCGTACGGCTGGCCCACTATCCTCACAACGAATACGCCATCCGCGAAGCTGAAAAAATGGGCATACTCGTGTGGAGCGAACTGCCCTGCTACTGGACCATCGCATGGACCAACCCTGACACCTATGCCAATGCCGAGCAGCAGCTGACTGACATGATCAGCCGCGACCAGAACCGCGCCAACATCATCATCTGGTCGATAGCCAACGAGACGCCCCACTCTGCCGAGCGAGACCTGTTCCTCAGCCGTCTGGCAACAAAAGCACGCAGCCTCGACGACACACGTCTCATTTCGATGGCCATGGAGGTGACGTCGGCCTCAAACTACAAGAACCGTCTTCAGGACAACATGAACGAGTACGTCGACGTGGTCAGCTTCAACCAGTACATCGGATGGTACCGCGACGTGAACGATGCCCCAAAGATGCAATGGGAGATTCCCTATGACAAGCCCGTCATTATCAGCGAGTTTGGAGGCGGAGCCAAATACGGTCTGCACGGCCCGAAGAACCAGCGCTGGACAGAAGAGTTCCAGGAGAACCTCTACCGCCAGAACCTTGAGATGATTGAAAAGATAGAGGGCCTCTCAGGTACCACGCCTTGGGTGCTGAAAGACTTCCGTTCACCCCGCCGCGTACTCAACGGCATACAGGACTACTACAACCGTAAAGGCCTGTTCTCTGACAACGGTGAGAAAAAGAAAGCCTTCTACGTGCTGCGCGACTGGTACGAAAAGAGGTAACAACTAACGGCATCGGAGCAAAAGGCTCGAAAATGGTTGACGAGCTGGGGGCAGTAAAAAAATTAATCCGCAACCTCTCGTTGGGAGATTGCGGACACGGAGAGTTGTGTGAGTTCTGTTCAGATGCGCTGTTGGTTCAGATTGCGAGTGGGCCGTAACCCATGCAACTCGTCGTTCCGAGGGCAGTCAGGGCTGCCGTAAGGATGCTGATGACGAACTGAATGATGGTCTTCCAAGTTTCCTTCTTCATAGCATTAGATTTTAAGGGTTAATACTTGCTGAGTTCGAGAGGGAGGGCGACTCCCCCTCTTTTCTCAGCCGATCTTCAATCTTCAATTTTCAATCTTCAACTTTTCGATTAAGCGAGTGCCATGATGCTTGCATCAATGGCCGAGCGT
>CAMZBS010000127.1 GCA_947304695.1 uncultured Prevotella sp. | reverse complement strand
TGACACACTCGGCACTGCCACCCCAAGCGTGGTCGGTCTCCAGTCGGATGCAGGTGCCTTCAGCCTCGTCGGTTACGTCAATCCATGGTGTCATCTGCATGTTATAAGGCAGACGGACGGAGATTACCCTGTTGCCTTGCTCGTCCTCAGTGGTTTCATAGTCGGAGGTGGTCTTCATGCCGTAGTCTTTCCACTGTGGGATAGGCCGTTCCACCAACTTGCCCCAGGGAGCAGCCCCCCACTCTCCAATTTCCAGCGAGGGCTTCAGCTCCCCTCCCTGGGGGAGGGGCTGGGGGTGGGCTTCATAGCGTATATTCGACTCCGCCAGCCGGAAGTTTGTGTATGGTGCACCACAGGTCTGATAGGCTTGCAGTCTTTGGCTCTGCCACGAGGCATCGGTCACCAGCCCGATGGTCGGGGCATCAACGATGACACCCGCCTGTCCGCTGCTGACATGAGAAAAGCCTTCCTTGCCGAAATAGCTCAGCAGCAGTCGCACATCGTTCCGGCCTTTCCGCAGAAAGGGTGCCAGATCTACCACGTCATAGTAGGTGTCCGTGCGGTTCGGCCCTCGTTTCAGACCGCCCTCGAACACTGCCAGCGTCCCGTTCACCCACAGCCAGTATTTGCTGTCGGCGGCAATGCGTGCCTCCGCCTTCCGGGGTGACTTCTTCAGCGTGAAGTCCTTGCGGAACTCCATCCATGTATTCGGCGCATTGCGCAGCGAGTCGTCCGCCGTAATCCAATAAGCCGTCTGTGCAGTCGCCATCAGCGTGACGACTGCACAGAACAAAAGGGTTGATAGTATTCTTTTCATTCCATTACAGCTATTAACTATAAACTAATCTTGGCCTTGCCCCGTATGTCAGCGGAACTCGCTCCTACTTGCAATGTGTACGTGCCATTGTCTACCTGCCACTGGTGAGTAGTCTCGTTCCACGAAGCCAGTTCACTGCACGGGATGCTGATGCGCAGGGTCTCACTCTCGCCGGGCTGAAGCAGACGGGTCTTGGCAAAGCCTTTCAGTTCCTTCACGGGCTTGTCCATCTGCTTGTTCTTTGGCGCACTGACATAGACCTGTGCCACCTCCTTGCCAGCCACGCTGCCTGTGTTCTGGATTGTCACCTCCACATTCACATGGTCACCGCTGACCTGTGCCGTCGGCTGTCCGTACTGGAAGGTGGTGTAACTCAACCCGTAGCCAAAGGGGAACTGCGGCTGTTTCTTGTTGCACTCAAAGCCGCGATAGCCCACATAGATGCCTTCCTTATAGTCAACCTGACCGCTTCTGTCCTGATAGGCTTCTTTACCGTAATGCACGTAGGGGTAGTCATCATAGCGTTTGGCGAAGGTGACAGGCAGTTTTCCGCTGGGATTCACCTTGCCGGTCAGCATATTGGCCAGTGCCGTGCCTGACTCGCTACCTAAGTACCAGCAGTGCACCAGTGCCTTCACCTGCTGGAGCCACGGCGTGGCGTAGGCATTGCCACCGAAGGTGACAACGACGATGTTAGGTTGAATCTGAGCTAACTGGCTGATGAGTTCGTTCTGACCGAAGGAGAGGTCATACGACTCGCGGTCACCATTCTCGCAGTCCTGCTTGGTGTTCTTGTTCAGACCACCTATATATATAATAAGGTCTGCCTTGGTAGCTTTCTCCAGGGCTTCAGCTTTCAGCCGTTCGTTCTCGGCAGGATCCACGGTATCAACCTGGTCGTAGAGGGCACGGCCGGAGGTGTAGCCTTGGGCGTAGGAAAGTGAAGAGTGAAGAGTGAAGAGTGAAGAATTTGCTTCCGCCACGGCCGGAAGGTGAGCCTTGGGAGAAATCCATTAACATTGAACATTGAAAATTGAACATTGGCTGCGCAGTGCCTCCAAGGGTGAGATGTCGCGCAGGGTCTTCAACTCGGATGATCCGCCGCCCTGCGTCAGCGAACGTGTGGCGTTTTCGCCTACCACGAGGATATGCTTATATTTCGTGAGGTCGAGCGGCAAGATGGATGCTGCCGATTTTTCATTCTTTGCTTTTTCATTGCGAAGCAGCACGATTCCTTCTTCACCAATGGCGCGGCAAGCATCGTAGTGAGCCTCGGAGCACTGGTTGCCGATGGCTTTCTTCGGGTTCATGGCCGTGCGGAAGATGAGGCGCAGCACGCGGCCAGCCTTCTCGTCGAGCACCGACATGGGAATCTTGCCCTCGTTAATGAGTTGCTCCAGCGGACGGGCCATGTAGTAGTCATCGTAAGTGAACTCAGACTCCTTCACCTTGCCGTCGGTGAACGACCCCATCTCGATGTCGAGTCCGCCCGTGGCTGCCTGCCAGGTGTCGGTGGTACCGCCCCAGTCGCTGATGATGGCACCGTCCCACTGCCATTCGCCTTTCAGAATGCCGTTGTTCAGCTCTTCGTGCTGGCAGCAGTGTATGCCCTTATACATGTTGTAACTGCCCATGATGGACCAGACGTGAGCCTTGCTGACTGCGCGGCGAAAGGGTTCCAGATAGATTTCGCGCAGTGCCCGCTCGCTCACAGTGACATCGGTGCCGAAGCGATTGGTCTCCTGGTCGTTCAGCACATAGTGCTTCAGACAGCAGGCCACGCCGTTCTTCTGTGCTGCCTGGATATAGGGCACCACCATTTCACCGGCCAGACAGGGGTCTTCGCCCATATACTCAAAGGCACGTCCGTTCATCGGTGTGCGGGCGATGTTCACGCCAGGGCCCAACAGTACGTCCTTGCCACGAAAGGCAAACTCTTCACTCAGGGCATGTCCATAGCGTGCTGACAGGTCACGGTTCCAGGTCGATGCAAGACACGTCAACGAAGGAAAGGCTACGACACTGTCGTTGGTCCACCCCGCATTGCTCCATGAGTTCCACCCCAGTTCCTCGCGCACACCATGCGGGCCGTCGTCCATGTTCAGCTGGCGTATGCCCAAGCGGGGCACGCCGGCACTGGTGAACTTGCTCTGGGCGTGAATCACCTGAATCTTCTCATGGGTGGTCATGCGGCTCAGCGCATCCTTTACGCGCTCCTCCATCGGAGCCTGCGGGTCCAGATAGACCTGTGCGGTCATTGTTGTCGTTGTCATCGTCAGCATCAAGGCCGACACAAAGATGTTTCTTTTCATATACATATTTTTAGCTATTCACACGGTCGATATCCACGCCTATCTCGCGGTCGGGCACTCGGTAAGGTGCAAACGACTTGCCATCACGCGCCTCGCTGACGATGCTGTTACCCTGCGCGTCGAGGAAGCGCACCCGCCCCGTCTGCTTGCTGACCACCGCCTGCACACGGCTGGTGCTGATGCGCATCTCGCCGCCCTCGTCGCTGATGGTGTAGTTCGGCTTTGTCGCCTGCTTCACCACCATCAGGCTCTGCGGCTTCTGCGGCAACTGGCTCTCCGACGTGGCCTGCACGCGGATGATGGCATCGCCCACCACCTGCAGGCGCACCACACGGGCCTCGCCGCCGTCAGGCCTGATGACCACGTAGCCATCAGTCTGCTCTACGGTGGCTGCCTGCGCCCAAATGGCAAAGCACAGAAATCCAAAAACTTCTAAGAACCTTCTCATACTGCTTTTTGTTTGTAAATATCACTAGTGTCTCTTAAAATTATTTAAATTCAAAATTAAAATTCTCATGCACAACGTTTTAGCCCTCCGATACCCTGTCCGGGTTTTGAAATGCCTACCTTTGCATCCGATTCAAAATCGGAGCAGATATGCATATAGGGACATTCGTTTTTGCACAGATAGTACAGTTCCTCCCTCAGAGGCAGTTCAGGCGAATACTCGCCAAGT
>CAMZBS010000126.1 GCA_947304695.1 uncultured Prevotella sp. | reverse complement strand
TTTGACTACTTTTTGATGAACTACCCCTTTTTTTGGATGAACTCACATCAAAAAAAAGAATTTGAGACGAAAGTTTTGTTATTTCGCAAGAACGATGTTCTTTTGGTCTGACGATGACGCTCTGCCCTTCGACCAAAGAACCTAAAAACGTTCGTGCTTCCTTCTTCGGAACATGTTGGACGAAGCATCAAAAAGGGTAGCGTCAAGGTGTCTTTAAAATTTTCGGGTAGGCTGACAGTTTGATTATCAGAGAGTTAGAAAGGGGTGTCTGAAGCCTCACCCTCTAACGGTTTTTCTACGGAATTTCCAATAAAAATGGATAGTCTAGAAAGAGTAAAAAGACTGATATTTCACTCACTTATTTGAACCTAAGAGCTGCGCTCGAAAGCATTCTCGCTAGGAAAAACTCAAATAAATTTGGTTTTTTGCTTACTTTTTTGTACCTTTGCAGTCATGAATCGAACGCTACAAACGACCTGGCAACTACGACTGACTGCAGCCATCGTGCTGCTGCTGACAGTGCTTGCCTCACGGGCTCAGATTGAAAGCGACCTGACTTTCCGCCGCTATACCACGCTAGACGGACTGCCACAGATGCAGGCTGAGACGGTGTGGCAGGACTCGCGCGGGTACATATATATAGGTACTCTGTCAGGCTTCGTTCGCTTCGACGGTCGCACGTTCACTCCCTTCCTCAAGGGTAAGCGCAAGAATATTGTTGGCTTCGTCGAGACCAGCGACGGTGTCTGCGCCCTGAGCTTTAGGCGGCAGTGGCTCATCAACTACGATGAAGCCACCGAGCAGCTCATCGACCCCGAAGGACACTGGCTGCTGAACAACTTCAATGCTACCGACCTGACCAACGGCTATGTCCTGCTGGAAGACGAGAACGAGCAGAACCGACGCCTCTGCCTGATGACTTCAGAAGGCTTCGCTCCTCTGCCCCTGGACGAACAGAAGGGATGGGAGCCGTCCCTTTCCACCTCGGAGGGACAAGGGGTAGCTTCGCTCGACAACATGACACCCGACCGCCACCTCTATATCGACTCCATCAGAGGACTGCTTATACCGACAGGCAAGATATACTCGTACCGTCGCTGCGGACAGACGCTCTACGCCTTCGCCCAGGACGGCATCTACGCCGTAGAGGACGACAGCCTTCGACTGCTGACACCTTTCGCCGACTGGTCAGCAAGCTACGGCCTCCTCGTGCGGGATGCAAGCGACGGCACACTCCTCATCGCCGACGAACACAGCCTTTACAGCTACGACGGTCAGGAGATTCGCAAGCTGGCAGGGGGCTTCAACCTCGTGAAGGGCATGCTCGTAGACCGCTGGGATCGCCTGTGGCTGGCAACCTATCAGGGGGTGTACTGTTTCTTCAACCGCCGCTTCACCAGCCACCGGCTGACCGACGAGGACGACATCGTGCGGGCTGTAGCTGTCAAGAATGGACGAAAGGCGGTGATGGGTACCCTCAACGGAAAGATTATCTACGATGGGCACGTCATCTACGACGAACCTGAAAACTTCTTCCTGCCCAGTTCAGCCACGATAGACAACCGCACATACATGGCTGGCCGCGAAGATGCGGCCTGCATCGGCGACAGCACCGTAACGTGGCTGCAATTGCCCTTCGAACGCTATCAGTTCGTCACCAGTTTCCAAGGAAAGCTCATCATGGGCACCCGTCAGCTCATCGCCTCTTACGACCCAGCGACAGGTAGCATCGACACGCTCTCGACCGACATTGCCCACCCGTGGTGTGCCGCTGCCGACGGTGAGGGTCGCCTGTGGGTGGGCAGCACCTACGGACTGTACAACCTGTCAACATCGGATGTCGACAAGACATGGGAAACACAGAAGGTGGACTACCACAACCAGACACTTATCATCACTACTATGGAGGCTGACCAACGAGGGACGGTGTTCTTCGCCAGCGGCGACTCGCTGTTTGCCGTCAGCAACGGCAAGGTGCAGGAGCTGAACAGCCAGCTGCCTCAGCTCGAAGGCCATGAGGTGCGCTCGCTCCACGTGTCGCCTCGCGGTTTCCTCGTAGTTGCAGCCATCGACGGACTGTTCGTCTGTCGTGTCAGCGACAATCAGCAACTCAGCGACGTCTGCTTCTTCGACCATACCAACGGATTCACCATGATTGAGCCTTTGAAGGCCCGTATGGCAGAAGATGCCGACGGCACGGTATGGCTGTGCGGCGTTGAGGGCATGCTGTCGTTCAAGCCTGAAGAACTGGTGACCGACAGTCAGGCCGACACCTTCATACGACCACCCCTGCGCTGGTGGCAGCACGCCTGGGTATGGATAGTGATGACGCTGCTGCTCGTGATGGTGGTGTGGGCTCTGACACGATGGTATGAGAAGCACCGCAGTAGAAAGAAAATGCTGCGCCTTCAGCGGGAGAAAATGGAAAAAGAACGCCTGATTCAGGCCATTCGCGAAGAAGCTATCAAAGCCGAGAAAACCAAATTGGCAAAAGACATCGTGAAGATGACAGAGCGTAACACTACCGAAAAGCTGACACTACGCACCGTACCAGGCAGCGCTGTGGTGGCTACCGACGACATTGTCTATCTGAAAGCCGACGGCAACTACACGCTGCTAGTCACTTTCCACGGAACGGAAACCGTTCTTACAGGTTTAGGGGCACTCGCAAAGATGCTGAAAGCCCCGCACTTTGTAAGGGCTGACCGCAGCACAGTAGTCAACATACGCTACATCAGCCGTATGAATGCTACACAACGTCGCTGCTTCTTCAGGTCAGAAAATGGACAAGAGCTAGAGACAACCCTCCTGACGCCCGCCTTCAAACGCCTGGAAGAATATTTGTATTAGTTATTGAGCCCACTTCGAAGTGGGCTCAGTTAGTTACCGTCTATCCTTTTGCCTACACTCCCCCTCCTTTTTCGGAAAGGGTAAGGAGTAGGTTCCTTTTCAGAACAGAGAGGTGCCCTACTCCCCAATAGCAATAGTGTACTCGCTCATAAACGAAGCACCAGGCTGCAGGTGATTCATCAGCACCTTTTCACTAAACTCACCCTTCCAGCCACGTGGATCGCCCACGCCGTACCAAGGCTCGATGCAGACAAAGGGAGCCTTCTTCTGATAAGGACTCCAGAAAGCAATGACGGGACACTTGTAACTGACCGTAACAGCAGGTGAGCCATCGGGATTGAGTAGACAGGCCTGATGCGTCTGGCAGTTGTGAATCTTTACAGAATCATTGGCAAAGAATGCATCGTCGAATCTGATGAGACCGTCCTTGATATTGTCAAGTGGTATCTCAGTCATCTCATGCGAACCATCGATGTTACTCTTAAGCCCTTTGAGCGGTTGTTTGTTGTCCAACATGATGACACCTTTCAACTCCTCGTTCTCCTTGCAACCGGGAGCCAAGAATGCCGGATGACCACCTATCTGGAAATGGATCTCACGACTGTCGGTATTCTCAACGTGCCATACCACATGAATCTTGTTCCCACTGAGCCGATAGCTGACAGCCAAATTGAAGCAGTAAGGATAGACCTTCAGCGTCTCCTCCGTTTCGTGCAAGGCATAAGTCACCTTGTGCTCCCCTTGGGCTATGAGCTTAAACTCTATGTCGCGGGCAAAGCCGTGTCGCGGCAGATGGTACTCCTGGCCTTCAACCGTATAGGTATCGTCGTTCACACTACAGACGATGGGAAACAATATGGGCGAACGGCGAGGCCAAAAGGCAGGATTGCCCTGCCAAAGATATTCACGTCCATCACTGTCCTGAATGCTCTGGAGCTCTGCTCCGAGCGATGCCACCTTCACGGTAAGCTTGTCGTTTCTGAGTTCTACCATAATACTAGAAATATGTTTTGCTGCAAAGGTACAAATAGTAAGCGGAAAAAACAAATTTTATTTGGTTTTTTAC
>CAMZBS010000125.1 GCA_947304695.1 uncultured Prevotella sp. | reverse complement strand
GACATCTTGCAGGTGCCGGCACGGTAGTAATCGCGATGGAGGCGGAGGTTCTCTTCCGACTGCTCGATGCTGCGCTGGGCTATGTCGAGTTGCTGACGGGCTTCCACTACGCTGTTCCAGGCGTTCTGCATACGGATGGTGAGCAGTTGGGCGTTGTCGGCGAGTTGGTCTTGCGCCTGCTGGTAGGCGATTTTCTTGCGTTTTATGGCATGTGAGCCGCCCCACCAGTCGGAGATAGGGACGCTGACAGTGGCGAAGAGCATAGCGAAGGAGTGGTCGTTTTCGAGCAATGTGTGGTAGTTGTAGCCTACCCCCACGGCGACGGTGGGGAGATTCTTGCCAATCTCCATCTTACGTTGTAAGTTGGCAGCCTCGACCTGTTTGCCAAGCAACTGGTACTCAGATGTTGAAAACAATGCCTGCTGATGGTCTTGTTTCAAAGGCACAGGAATCACAGCATCTGCATGGTGGCTGAGTGTAAAAGACGTGTCACGCAATCCACAGTACTGGGCAAGCAACAGACGGACGATGCTGATGCCGTTCTGGAGTTTTAGTCGCTGGCTCTCCACCTCGTTCTGTCGCAACTGCACTTGCAGCAGGTCATTGCGGAGAGCAATGCCGGCACTGACAGCCGCATCGACATCCTTGTGAATGTCTGCTAGCATGGTTTCGACAGCAGCGACGGTTTTCATCTTCTCCTGAAGTGAGACGATTTGCCAGAAATACTGCTCGGCAATTTTCTCCACTTCATTCTCCGACAGTTGCAGTTGCAGACGGCTGACGTCTTCGCCGACCTTTGCCAAGCGGTTGCCGTTGACAATCAGGCCACCTGCAAAGACGGGCTGCATGGCAGTGATACCGGCTACAGTGCCGTGCTTCATCAGTGAGAGGCTGACTGGATTCTGCAAAGCGGCCAAAGCCTCGGCTGGGAACATCTGGGCCAGTCCTGCCCCCATCTCAGGGGAAATCATCTCCGAAGGGTAGAGTGTTTTCTCTGCCGTGCCTTTGTTGGCATTAAACCACAAGCCCGTGGCGCTGACGTTGGGGAAGTATTTGGTGAAAGCCTCCTTGCGCTGCTGCTGGGCGGCATCTATCTCTTGTCTAGCATTGCGCATGGCGATATTGTTGTGTAGGGCAGAGTCGAGTATCTGCTCCAGACTATAGGTTTGCTGGGCAGACAAGCCACCACAGCAAACCATTACTGTTATAAGAAAGAGCGTTCTTTTCATTCGTTTACAGATTTTTTATATATAGTATGCTTATTGATGGTATAATAGGCCACTGGGATGACGGTGAGAATGAAGAGCATGGTGATGAGCGTGCCAAAGAAGATGACGGAGCCCATAGGCACCCACAACTGACTGCCGCCTGTCACCATAGGCAGAACGCCCATAGAAGCGGCTGCCGAGGTAAGGAAAATGGGGCGCATACGTCGCTGGGCGGCATGCAGACAGGCATCGTACATTGTCTGCCCTTCTTCCAAGAGTTCGTTGGTATAATCGAGCATGATGATGCTGTTGCGCACCAGTATACCCAGAAGACTGATGACACCCATGACGCAGGTGCAGCCGAAGTCACAATCCATCAGTTTCACGCCGATGGCGGTGCCAGGCAGACACAGGGCAAAGCAGAATAGCAGCAGGGTGGCCGTGCGGGCATTGCGGTAGTGGAACAGAAGGATGAAGAAATTAATCATAATGGAAATGGCAAGTGCCCGCATCACCTTTGGCATATTGTCGTCCGACTCCTCGAAGTCGCCGCCGTATGTGACATTTACGTCAGCGGGCAGGAACTCGGGCCCGCGACTGGCAATCATCCGCTCCACCTTTTCCTTCTCCACCATGCCATTGGGTCTTTCGGTGCGGTCGAACTCGGCACTGACGGTGACGCAACGCACACCGTTGCGATGGGGAATACTGCCAAGTTCCCATTCTGGCACAATGTCTGCCACCTGGCGCAGAGGCACGTTGTCGATGCCGCCCACTACGGGAATCTGCTCGCTGGACAGATCGGTAGCCGATGAAGCGTCTGCACGCGTGCTCTTGATGACCACTGGCACCTCGTCGTCGTCTTCATAGACACTTGCTACCGGCATACCGCTGCCGTAGCGCAAGGCCAATGTCGATTCTATGCCGATGTTGGTCAGGCCGAGACGAGTGGAATAGTCCTCTCGCAGCGCAATGTGGTTTGTGGGGCGCGGCTCGTTCAGGTTCGAGCGCACCATCTTCAGTTCCGGCCACTGGCGCAGCACCGTCTGAATGGAGTCGGCAGCCAAGCGCAGGTGATCCAGATTGCTGCCCGTCAGCCGCACCTCCAACGGTGAGACAGCCTCGGAATAGGACATCTGCTTGAAGCGCACGTATGCCTCGGGGAAGTAGTCTGCGTAAAGGTCCTGAAACTCGTCAAGCATATCGACCGTGTCGTCGTTGCTGGGCGTGTTGACGATGAACTGCGCAAAGTTTGTACCACCCATCTGTGGAGCGTAGGAGAACTGGAAACGCGGTGAGCCACTGCCGTGGAACGAGGCCACCGACAGCACGCGCGGGTCGCGGCGCATCATGCGCTCCAGAGAGTCGGCTATCATCGACGTCTTTTCGAGCGACGTGCCCGACGGCAGGTATATCTCTACGGCAAACTGGTTGCGCTCGGCAATGGGCATGAGCTTCTGCGGGATGCTGCCCATCAGCAGGATGCCCAGCAGCACACTGCCGATGCCCAGGGTAAGCGTGGTCTTCGTGTGACGGAAACACCAGCCAATGACCTTATTGTACGACCGCTGCAGAAGGTCGAGCATCGACGGTGTGGTGTGCTTTTTCCACGTCAGCCGTCCTGTCTGCATCTGTATGTTCTCGTCATGCTCCTTCTCGCGTGGTTTCAGCGGGTTCTTGATGAACGTGTATTGCAGGTAGGGCACCAACAGTTCTGCCACCAACAGCGACGTGAACAGTACGATGCTGATGGCCCACGGGAACGACTCCAGGAAGTCGAGCGGCATTCCCGTCACGGTGAACAAGATGGGGAAGAACGTCACAGAGATGGCCAGCGTGGCAGAGAAGATGCTGCGGAAGAAGTGTCGGGCACTGTCAATGCTGGCCTCCCGCCTCAGACGGTCGTATTCCTCTCGCGGCAGGTCTTGCGGCAGCAGTCCCAGTTTCTCCAGGTAGGAGTCAATGATGACGATGCAGTTGTCCACCACCATGCCTAATGACAGGATTAGTACACAGAGCGTGATACAGTTCAACTCCAGTCCACAGGCCATGAACAGACCTAAGGAAATGAATATGGTAATAGGGATGGTGCCAGCTGAAACCAGTGCCACACGCATCGGCAGCAGAAGCATCACCACGATGATGACCGCAACGACGGCAATGGCCAGTTCGCTGAGGAACTTCATCACGGCATCGTCCACCACCTTCGACTGGTCGGTAATGTTATACAGTGTGATGTCCCGTGGCAGGGTCTCCTGGAATTCGGCTATTTGCTCCTTCACCGCCTCCCCCATCGCCACGATGTCCTTGCCCTTCTTCATCTCCACCGACAGCAGCAGACACTTATGGCCGTTGTTCGTGATGTACGAGTCGGGCGATGGATATTCGCGCCTCACCTCTGCCACGTCCTTCAGCCGCACCACGTTGCCCGCTGGCGTGGAGAGCACTATCATCTCCTCGATGTCGCGAACGCTGGCCTCCGAGCGGTTCACATAGATGGGTTGCTCGCTCGCCTCGTCGCGGATGCGCCCCGCCGTAGTAGAAAAACCCTTCGAGAAGAGTGTCATGGCCAGCGTCTGGTCACTCAGGCCGTACTTCGCCAGACGGTCGTTGTCGAGGATGATGCTCACCTGGTCCTTCTGCATACCCGTCACGGTCATGCGCCCCACGCTCTCCACCCTGCGCAGACAGTCTTTCAACTGGTCCATATAGTCCGACAGTTGGCGGTAGGTCTTGTCGTCGCTCTCCATCGTGACGAGCAGGGCCGACGAGTCGCCGAAGTCGTCCAGCACCACCACGGCCATGACCCCTCGCGGCAGTTGAGCCTTGAACTCGTTCACGCCGTGCTTGAACTTCGCCCAGAACTCCTCCT
>CAMZBS010000124.1 GCA_947304695.1 uncultured Prevotella sp. | reverse complement strand
TCGGTTGATGGATTCTGGATGGACCAGACAGAGGTCACCAATTCGCAATACAAGCAGTTCGTGAACTGGGTGCGTGACAGCATTCTGCGTACACGCCTGGCTGACCCGTCATATGGTGGCGATGAGTCGTATATGATTACCGAGGACAAGAATGGTGACCCCATTCCCCCCCATTTGAATTGGAAAAAGCAACTGCCCCGCAAACCCAATGAGGACGAGTTGCGCGCCATAGAGAGTCTATACGTGACCAATCCTGTGACGGGTGAGAAATTGTTGGACTATAGCCAGATGAACTATCGTTATGAAGTCTACGACTACACGACAGCTGCCCTGCGTCGCAACCGCATGCGCCCTGAAGAAAGAGTGCTGAACACCGACGTTGTGGTCGATCCTAACGAGACGGTGATGATTTCCAAGGACACTGCCTACATCGATGATGAGGGACGCATCGTTCGCGAGACACTCAACCGCGAGCTCACGGGTCCGTGGGACTTTTTGAATACTTATATAGTGAACATCTATCCCGACACGACGTGCTGGGTGAACGACTTCCAGAACTCTGATAACGAAGTCTATCTGCGCAACTACTTCTCCAACCCCGCTTACAACGATTATCCTGTGGTGGGTGTCACATGGGAGCAGGCCAATGCCTTCTGCGCTTGGCGCACAGAGTATCTGTTGAAAGGTCTTGGCCCCGAGGCCCGCTATGTGCAGCGCTACCGTCTGCCGACTGAGGCCGAGTGGGAGTATGCAGCACGTGGTAAAGACCAGAACGAGTTCCCTTGGGACAATCCCAATGTGAAGAACGGTGAAGGATGCTTCTATGCCAACTTCAAGCCTGACCGCGGAAACTACACCAAGGACGGCAACCTCATCACCTCTAAGACTGGCATCTACAGCGCCAACTCGAACGGACTCTTCGACATGGCCGGCAACGTGGCCGAGTGGACATCCACCATCTACACCGAGGCAGGTGTCGATGCCATGAACGACCTGAATCCGCAGCTCGAATACAAGGCTGCCAAGGAAGACCCTTACCGGCTGAAGAAGAAGAGCGTGCGCGGTGGCTCGTGGAAAGACCCTGAGAGCTATATCCGTTCCGCATGGCGCACATGGGAATACCAGAACCAGCCGCGTTCCTACATCGGTTTCCGCTGCGTCCGCAGTTTGGCTAATACGACAAGTACAAAACAGAAAAAGAGCAAGAAATAAACATGACAGAATACAGCAAATTCAACATCATCTACCGTCTGCAGAAGTGGATGGACAGCGTGCCGGGACAAACGTTCCTGAACTATGCGTATAGCTGGGGTGCCGCTGTGGTTATTCTTGGAACCTTGTTCAAACTCACCCACCTGCCGGGCGCCAACTTCTGGCTCTTCCTGGGAATGGGTACCGAGGTTGTGGTGTTCTTCCTTTCGGCATTCGACCGCCCGTTCGACAAGACAGCCGACGGTCGCGAGTTGCCCACTCATCTGGGAGTTAGTGCCGACGGTGAAGGCGAAGAAGGTGTAGTAGACGCTCAAGAAGGGTTACATGTTTCTACTGGCCCATCTGTTTCAGGTGGAGTACAGGGAGGTGGCACGATTATCATCGGCGGTGGAGGTCCTGGTGGCGGCTCTGGCAGTGGCTCTGGCTATGCCGAAGGCGGTCTTTCCACTGGCACCAGTGGTGACGATGACTTGCAGGTGGCTGCCGTTGCCCAGCCTGTTGGCGGTGGTGGCGGTACCACGACGTGGGTAGCCCAACAGCAGGAGACCACGCCCGAGATGATAGAAGCGCAGGGCAACTACGTGGACAACCTGAAGAAGCTCAACGAGACGTTGGCCAAAGTGGAGGAGCAGAGCCAGCGCCTGACGCGCGACAGCGAAGAGATGGAAAACCTCAACCGCACGCTCACGGGCATCAGCAAAGTCTATGAAATGCAGTTGAAGGGTGCCAGTGCCCAGATAGGTACCATCGACGAGATCAATGAACAGACGCGCAAGCTGGCCAAGCAGATAGCCGAGCTCAACAAGATCTACGCCCGAATGATTGAGGCGATGACCGTGAATATGCCAAAGGCTCCGATGCCTACCGTGAACAACGAAGATTTGTAGTCACAAACCGTCAACAGTTCACTGCCAACCAAAAAAGAAGAAAATAAATGGCAATCAAGAAAAGACCTGTCAATCCGCGCCAGAAGATGATCAATCTGATGTACGTCGTCCTCATGGCCATGCTCGCTTTGAACGTCTCTACCGAGGTGCTCAACGGATTCTCTGTTGTTGAGGAGAGCCTGAACCGCACCACGTCGAACTCGTCGAAGGAGAATGCGTCCATCTATGAGGACTTCGATGCGCAGATGAAGCAGAATCCCGAAAAGGTGAAGCAGTGGTTTGAAAAGGCAGCGATGGTGCGTAGCATGAGCGACTCGCTTTACAACTTCGCCCAGGAACTGAAAGAAGCCATTGTGAAAGAAGCCGACGGCGCCGACGCTGACGTGCACAACATCGACCACAAGGACGACCTCGAGGCAGCCACGCAGGTGATGTTGGCTCCCGGAAAGGGTAGGGGCGGCCAACTCTATAACGCCATCAACTCGTACCGCGAGCGTATCCTGAAGCTGGTGACCGACAAGAAACAGCAGGACATCATCGCCAGCAACCTGACCACCGAAGTGCCGAAGTCGCAGCGCGCGTTGGGCAAGAACTGGCAGGAATACATGTTCGAAGACATGCCCGTGGCAGCCGCCGTCACCTTGTTGTCGAAGCTGCAGAGCGACGTGCGATATGCTGAGGGCGAGGTGCTCCACACACTCGTGTCCAACATCGACGTGAAGGACATCCGCGTGAACAAACTCGACGCCTTCGTCATCCCCGAGAAGACCACGCTCTATCCGGGCGAGGTGTTCAATGCCGACATCGTGATGGCTGCTGTCGACACGACCATGCAGCCCGAAATATACGTCAACGGCACGAAAATCAATGCCAAGGGCAAGTATTCGTTTACGGCAGGTGCCGTGGGCGACCACTCGTTCAGCGGCTACCTCATCACGCGCAACGCGGCTGGCGAGACCATGCGCCGCGAATTCATGCAGAAGTACAGCGTCATCCCAGCACCCACAGGAGCCACCGTGGCGGCCGACCTGATGAACGTGCTCTATGCCGGATTCCAAAACCCCATGAGCGTCAGCGTGCCCGGCGTGCCCGCCAATGCCGTGTCGGTGTCGATGAGTGGCGGTTCGCTGGTGGCAAAGGGAGCCGGACACTATGTGGCAACCCCTGCAGCCGTGGGCAAGGATGTGGTGTTCACCGTCACGGCCAACGACAAGGGCAAGACCCGCCAGATGGCACAAGTGACGTTCAAGGTGCGTAAGCTGCCCGACCCCACTCCCTACGTCGTGGTGGGCACCGACCGCTTCAAGGGTGGAAACATGCCGAAAGCCTCGCTCGTGGCCATGGACCAGCTCCACGCCGCCATCGACGACGGACTCTTGGACATCCCGTTCCGCGTGCTCAGCTTCGAGACGGTGTTCTTCGACGATATGGGCAACTCCATCCCCATCGCCTCCGAGGGCGCATCGTTCTCAGGGCGACAGAAGGACACGTTCCGCAAGCTCTCGCGCAACAAACGCTTCTATGTGCGTGGCGTGAAGGCTATCGGACCCGACGGCATTCAGCGCACCCTGCCAGGAGCCATGGAGTTCATCGTGAAATAATTAAAGAATTAAGAAATTATATCATTTAAATCATCAGACATCATGAAGCGAAGCCTTTTAATATTTGCATTTTTTAATTTCTTAATTGCGACAGCTGTCGCCCAGCCGCAGCGCCGACGCACCACCACCCAGCAGCAGTCGTCCACTTCGGCCGCCCAGAAGTCGAATGCCAACACGATGACCACCCGTGCACAGTTGTCGTTCCCCACGCAGGCCACGATGTCCGAAGACGTCGTGTGGCGCCGCGACATCTATCGCGAGGTCGACCTCCACGACGATGCTAATGCCGGACTCTACTATCCGAAGGAGCCTGTCGGCACGCAGATGAACCTCTTCACCTACATCTTCAAGCTGATGATGCGTGGCACCATCAAGGCCTACGAATACCGCCTCGACGGCAACGAACTCTTTACCGACTCGGCACGCATCAAGCCCCTGCAG
>CAMZBS010000123.1 GCA_947304695.1 uncultured Prevotella sp. | reverse complement strand
TTCCGCTCGCGGAATCGCCCTCCTCTGTCCGATTTCGTTCGTATCATCCGCAAAGGAATCCGTGCAAATCTGTGGAATCTGTGGGCAGAAAAAAGTTGTTTCGGTTGAATAGGTTGTTTTAATAGAAGGATTTCTGGATAAATATTTTGAAAGATTTTGGAATAGATTTTTGAAAAATTTCTCGCGAAGCGACCCGTTGTTGTTCGGGCAGACACGGGGGTCTGCCCCTACCGTTGGTTGGGGACCACGCTGGGTGCTCGTTGTTGTTCGGGCAGACACGGGGGTCTGCCCCTACCATTGGTTGGGGACCACGCTGGGTGCAAACCTTTTGAACCGCGGCCTTTTTCTCCATAAAGGCACGAAAAACTGTCACTCCTACAACTATTAGACTCTTTTCTTACATCGAACTCACGTTAAACTATTTTAATTTAGTCCTTCCTTTTCACAGGGACTTGGATTTTTTTAATACCTTTGTAACTCTATAAACCCAAAAAATTCACATACCATATGAAATACCATAAATCTCTGGTCTTCATGATTCTCCTCCTGCTGTGTTGCAGGATGTCAGCTCAGCAGTTGTGCAGCAACATCGTGAAAGTGCCGTTCTGCGTCACTGATACTGGACAGCCGACACCCATCAAGTGGGGCATGGACACAGCCTGGGATGACGAGGGCAACGTGTTGCGTGGCATCAATTTCATCGGTGCCGACCGTCTCACCTACGGCCGGGTCTCCTTCCAGGTGATGGACCCTGTGAATGCTGATGGCACATTGTCTGCCCGGCAGCAGAAGTTTTTGCAGTCGCGATTGCAGCATATCGCACTGAGCAAGCCCACGGGCATTCTACTCAACAGCGACCCCGTAGACATTAACGTGGACATCTTCACCCACCACCCCGAACAGTGGTACAAGGTCATCAAGGCAACGGTGAAATATGTGCAAGACTACGGACTGAACGTGGTCTCTATCGCTCCCTTCAACGAGCCGGATGTGACGGCGAGCAATCAAGGAACGAAGGACGACTTCAAGGCTGTGGCCAAACTGCTGAAGGAAGATCCCGAGCTTGCCGGCATACGCATTTGCGCCGGCAACACCTGCAACAACGATGGCGCCATGGAATGGTATCAGCACATGAAGCCATACGTCGATGAAGGGAACACGCACCAGCTGGCCGGCGATTTCGACCACTATGCCGATTTCTATACTACGGTGAAAGCCGACGGCAACGTGGCTACGAACGACGAGCTGCACAACGTGATGGAAGGCATCGTGGGCGCACAATACGGTTTGGAGAATGGCATCTGGTGGGGAACGGTTGGACCTACACGAGGCGACTTCTGTCTGGCCACCAGCCCTGGCGGGATGCGCCTGGGCTATGGCGAGAATCGCGCTGCATGGACTGGGGCTGCTGTCTACAGGATGCCCGACGGCCGCATCAAGGCATTTGCAGGCGCCAGCGAGCGACAGGCCTCACCATGCACCTATGAACTGGTAAGTACAGACAAAGCGGTGTATTTCGATGGCTATGGCCCCGCTTACACCTACCCCGTCTCCCTGCCCGGTGGCTACCGTTATGGCGACAAGCACCAGCAAAGTGCCGAGCGCAGCATACAGATATGCCAAGGTGAGGACGTGCCTCTCTGTCCGCTGACAGGCAGCAACTACATCATCGTCAACAAGAAAAGTCAGAAGGTGCTGACAATTCTGTCAGGCTCCACAGCTAATTCGGCAACCGTAGGCCAGTACGAAGACAAGGACTATGCCTACCAGCAATGGACGCTGGAAGCCCTGAAGGACAATGGAGGCGACCTCACGGGGTTCTATATCCACAGCCTGCGCAATGCGAACATGAACCTGGAGACTGCGGGCTTTCAGGTGAAACCCGGTGCCACGGTGAGCGTCTATCCCGTGACAAAGGCAGAGAACCAGCGCTGGACCTTTGAGTATGCCAGCGACGGTTACTACAAGATTCGCAACTACCAGTCGGGACTCTATCTTGAGGTGGCTGGCGGAAGTTCGGTCAACAACGCCACCGTGCGCCTGTGCACCGAGGCTACCGACGACCACCAGCTGTGGAAACTCCTACCCATCGATGCGCCCTGCGAACGTGTGGCTCCCACCGTTCCGTCGGGACTGAAAGCCACGCCGGGCATAAGCACCATCGAACTCAGCTGGGAAGCCAACACTCAGGACAAGGACTTCAATGGGTATATGGTGCTCCGTGGTGAAAAGAACGCAGCGGGAACAATTGAATACGACGTCATCGGACGACAAGTCATGGATAATCGTTTCACCGACAGCGACTGCCGCCAGAACACCATCTACTACTATGCCCTGCAAAGCGTGGACTACTCCCAGAACCGCTCCGACAAATCGGAACCTGTGGAGGCGGCACTGAGCGGACAGCGTGGACTGGTGGCGAAGTACGATGGCAGCTCGGCAAGCGATATTCGCATCCCGCCCGCTTCCCTATGTCTGGCACAAGCCACCATCGCTGCATGGGTGTATAACCCAGGCCGCTTGGCCGAGAACAGCCGCCTCTTTGACTTCGCTGCCAACGACACGCGTCAGGCCGTGCTCTTCCTGAACCAAGGGGGAAACATCGTGCTGACGGTACAGGACGGCGAGCATGTGCAGACCATCAGCGGCGGAAAGCTGCCCGAAGGCTGGCATCATGTAGCCGTGACCATCGGCGAGGGCATGACAAAGGTCTATCTCGATGGTGAGCCGAGTGGAACTGGCGCGGCGCCATCTGTAGGGCTTGCTGACATCCGGCCCGTGTGCAACTACATCGGTCGTGGACAAGACGCGAGCGTACCACCGATGGATGGACGAATTGACGACCTGCGCATCTACAACTATGCGCTAAGTCCCGCAGAACTCCAGTCCGTGATGGGCGAGACCTCTTCACACGGCGATGAGAATGCATGGCCCGAGCCTGTACTGCCATCCAAGACTATAGCGGAAATCAGCTCTGCAGAAGTCCTCTACCTCTACAACGTGGATGCCGACGCCTTCGTCACTTACGGAATGAGCTGGAACACCCAATCGGTGGCACAGCGTCTGGCAAAAGGCGACCGCAGTCTGGACAACCGATTCCGAGTAAAAGTCACGAAATTGACCGGAGGCAAAGTCAGACTCTCGATGGCGGACAAGGCCAACGCATACATCGGATGCCTCCCGGATGCCTGCAACGTTTGGAGCGACCGTTCGGCTGAGGAAGCCACATTCACGTGGCAAGAGACATCCACAGCCGCCGGAAGCACGTATGCCTTGATATCAAATGCACAAAAGGACTATCTCGACGTGTCCTATGCCTATGGTGGTCCCCTGACAACGCGCCACGGACGTGGTTTCACGCGCTGGGCTTTTATCGCGCCGAAAGAGATTTCCTCCCAGTCATACGCCAAATACAAGGAACGACAGAAGCTGTTTGCCCTCCGCCAAGCCATTGCCGACTCAAGAAAAGAAGAGGCTTATGCTGCTAACATTCAGGCTGCGGCCCAAGTCTATCTGAATGCCGATGCAACGGTGGCAGAACTGCGTGCGGCCGCTCGCAAACTGGTTCTGGCCGTAGCGGAAGGTCTCACGAGCAGCATAGACGCATCCTGCCTGTTCGACAACGCTGACATGCTTGGAAATGCGACCACGACCGACTGGACAACGGCTTCAACCACCATGAAGGACGGAAACATCGAGATGTTCCACAAGCCCTTCACCCTCACACAAACGCAAACCGACCTGCCGCTGGGCATCTACGACATCGTGTTACACGCATTCTATCGCAACGACAATGCAGACAAAGCGCCTGTTGTGACTGCCGAGGCCACGAACACCGTGACGGGAACGGTGGTTGCGCGGCAGACGGTGGCAGACAACGAGGTGATGATGACAGCCGCCGAGACGACTGCCGGTGCGGCACAGACGCTAACCAGCGACCTGGCACAGACAGTACTGAAAGACGCGGTCGTGGACAATCACCAAATGACGCTGTCCGCAACAATCGCCAGCAGCACACAATGGGTCAATTTCCAAGGCTTCGATATAAAATACCGACAGCCGTTTGTCACTGTGGAGATACCACAGTCGGGCTACACCACCTTCTACTATAGCGACCAGAGCTTCCTGCTGCCCGAAGGCATGGAGGCCTACACATTCCGCGAGAC
>CAMZBS010000122.1 GCA_947304695.1 uncultured Prevotella sp. | reverse complement strand
ATGAAAATAGCTTTAATCGGCTACGGAAAGATGGGCAAGATGATAGAGCAGATTGCCCGCGACCGTGGCCATGAAATTGTGAGTGTCATCGACATTGATAACCAGCAGGACTTTGAAAGCGAGGCGTTTGCCTCTGCCGATGTGGCTATCGAGTTTACAAATCCAACGGCAGCCTACGGCAATTACCTGAAAGCCTGGGCCAAGGGCGTGAAGGTGGTCAGTGGATCTACAGGATGGATGAAGGAGCATGGCGACGACGTGAAGCAAGCCTGCGCCAACGGTCAGACTCTGTTCTGGGCGTCGAATTTCTCCATTGGCGTGGCAATCTTCTCTGCCGTGAATCGCTATTTGGCCAAAATCATGAATCAGTTCCCCCAGTACGACGTGGAACTGGAGGAAACCCATCACGTGCATAAGCTCGACCATCCCTCTGGTACAGCCATCACGCTGGGCGAGGAGATTGTAGAGGCAATCGACCGCAAGAAGGGGTGGGCGGAAGATACAACTGACCCGCAGCTCTTGCGTATTGACCACATACGCCGCGGAGAGGTACCTGGCATTCACTCGGTGCGCTACGACTCTGAAGCTGACCTGATCACTATTACCCACGATGCCCATTCCCGCAAGGGATTTGCCCTTGGTGCGGTGCTGGCTGCTGAGTACACGAATGAGCATCAGGGTCTGCTCACCATCAGCGACATGTTTAAATTCTAACTGAGAAAGCATGAAACGAGACAAGAGAAAACCGAACATGAAAGTGCAGTGGGCCAAGTTCATCATTGTACTGGTGCTTTATCTGCTGTTTCTTTACTGGGTAGAGTCATGGTGGGGACTGTTGGTTGTGCCGTTCATCTATGATGCCTATATTTCAAAGAAGATTAACTGGCAATGGTGGAAAGAGGCTGAAACACCCGTTCGGGTGGTCATGTCGTGGGTCGATGCAATTGTCTTCGCCCTCGTGGCCGTCTATTTCATCAACCTGTTCTTCTTCCAGAACTACGTCATTCCGTCTTCGTCGCTCGAAAAGTCACTTCTCACGGGCGATTACCTCTTTGTATCAAAGGTGAGCTATGGCCCCCGTATTCCTGAAACGCCGCTTACTATGCCGCTCACTCAGCACACACTTCCCGTGTTCGGAACCAAGAGCTACATCTCATGGCCGCACTGGGACTACCGCCGTGTGAAGGGATTTGGCAACGTTGAGTTGAACGATATTGTGGTGTTCAACTTCCCTGCAGGCGACACCATCTGCTCAGATCCGCGCTACCAGGCCTACGACTATTATCAGCTGTGCTACGGCTACGGCTATCAGTTGTACCCCAACCGCCCGAACCCCGACTCACTTACGGCCGAACAGCGGCTCCGCCTGTTCGACGAGGTGGCTACGCTGGGTCGCAAATACATTGAAGGCAACTTCCAGGAGTTCGGTGAAATCGACTCACGTCCGACTGACCGCCGTGAGAACTATGTGAAGCGTTGTGTGGGTCTGCCTGGTCAGACGCTGCAAATCAAGAATCGCATCATCTACTTGGACGGCAAGGAAAACAAGACTCCCGACCAGGCTCAATTCACTTACAAGGTGAAGCTGAAGCGCCACCTGACTGACGAAGAGATGCTGGACATGCAGATTACGATGGAAGACTTGGCTCAGCTGAATCAGATGGGCTATATGCCGATGACCCGTGAGGCTGTTGAAAAGATGCAGAAGATGCCAGACCTGACCGATAGCGTGGTGCTGAACACAGAAGCCTCGGAGTGGGACATCTACCCGCTGAACGGCAATCTGCACTGGACGCGCGACAACTACGGCCCCATCTGGATTCCGAAAAAGGGCGAATCCATCGACCTCACGCTTGAGAACCTGCCCGTTTATGAGCGTCCCATCCGTGTCTATGAGAAGAACGACCTGCAGGTCAAGGATGGCAAGATCCTGATCAATGGCGAAGTAGCCACCAGCTATACCTTCAAACTGGACTACTACTGGATGATGGGTGACAACCGTCATAACTCGGCCGACTCCCGCTACTGGGGCTTCGTGCCCGAAGATCACATTGTGGGCAAGCCCATTTTCATCTGGTGGTCGAGCGATCCCGACCGAAGTGGGCTTTCCGGCATTCGCTGGAGCCGCCTGTTCCGCTGTGTGGACAATATCAAATAATGACAGCTAAAGGGGCTGGTATGCGGCCCCTTTAGCCCCTTCAATCTGTTTCTGACTACTCCTGATATGCGCAACACTCTGAAATTCCTGCTCGTGCTAGCCGTCTCGCTGCTGCTGATGATGGCTTTCCGCGCGTTGGCCTTCACCGTCTATAAGGTTGAAGGCAGTGGACTTGAGCCGGAGTTTTCAGCAGGCGACCGCGTATTGGTGAACCGCTGGAGCTATGGTTTGCGCACAGGTGGTGGTGGTGGACCCTTTAGCTATGGCCGTCTGTGCCGTCAGCCGGTAGAAAGAGGCGACCTTGTGGCATACGAAGATCCGCGCGATTCGACCCACACCAGCGTGCTTTTCGGACGCTGCCGGGCTCTGCCTGGCGACACGGTGCGCTATCAAGGTCATCTGGAAGAGGTGCCCAGCCTGAAGAACTGTGCCGATGCCGACTATTACTGGATGCAGGCCCTGAACGAAAAGAATCCCTTAGACTCGCGGCTGCTGGGTCCCATTAGCGAGGAAAGGATTATTGGTCGTGCAGTGCTCATTGTCTTTTCCCACCGTCCTGGAGACGCTCCGTGGACGGGTTATCGCTCCGACCGCTTATTGCTTCCGAAATGAAAGCCCTGCTCTCGACCACCTATTTTGGCCCAGTGCAGTGGTATCAGAAGTTGGTAGTCTATCCAGAGGTGCTCATCGAGCACCACGACTCCTACGTGAAGCAGACTTACCGCAACCGCTGTCTCATTGCATCGGCCAACGGTGTGCAGGCACTGACCGTGCCAGTAACAGTTGAGACCTCAGCTCTCGGTTCCCAATTAATCCGGGTTTCCGATCACGGTAACTGGCGGCATCAGCACTGGCAAGCACTGACTTCTGCCTATGGCGACTCGCCTTTCTTCCAGTATTACGAGGACGACCTGCGGCCCTTCTTCACGGAGCGATGGGAGCTGTTGCACGACTACAATGAAGCCATTCGCAGTAAAATGTGCGAACTTATCGACATTCAGCCTCACGTTTCCTTTACCTCTGAATATCAGAAAACGGGCGATTTCATCGATTTTCGTGAGACCATTCATCCTAAACATCCACAGCCCGATGCCGACTTCAAGGCGCGGAGCTACTACCAGGTCTACGAGCGCAGGCATGGCTTCCTGCCCAACCTGAGCGTACTCGACCTGCTTTTCAACATGGGACCTGAGAGCATTTTCTATCTCCTTCCCGATAACGACGTTTAAAGAATTATGAAGACATTTGAAGAATTGGGCGTGAGCGAACAGATACGCCGCGCCATTGAAGAAATGGGATTTGTACAGCCCATGCCTGTACAGGAGGAAGTAATACCCCAGCTGCTGGCCAGCAGGCAGGACACTGTCGCACTGGCACAGACCGGCACTGGCAAGACGGCGGCCTTCGGCATTCCGCTCCTGCAGCGCATTGACACCAGTCGGCGCAACACACAGGCGTTGGTGCTCAGTCCTACGCGTGAGCTGTGCCTGCAGATTGCCGACGACCTGCGCGACTTTTCTAAATACATGGTTGGCATTCACGTCGAGGCCGTCTATGGAGGTGCTGCCATCGAGCCCCAGATGCGTGCCCTGCGCGAGGGCGTTCAGATTATTGTGGCCACCCCGGGCCGTCTGCTCGACCTTGTAAACCGTGGTAAGGCCAAGCTTGGCGACGTGCGCAACATTGTGCTCGACGAAGCCGACGAGATGCTGAACATGGGCTTCTCCGACAGCATCAATGCCATTTTCGAAGCCCTGCCCGAGGAGCACAACACCCTGATGTTCTCGGCCACAATGAGCCGTGAGGTGGAGCGTGTGGCCCAGCAGTACCTGAAGGAACCCAAGGAGATTGTCGTGGGCAGCCGCAACGAGGGCGCCGAGAATGTGAACCACATATATTATATGGTACACGCAAAGGACAAGTACCTGGCCTTGAAGCGCATCGTGGACTTCAATCCGCGCATCTTTGCCATCATCTTCTGCCGCACAAAGCTTGAGACACAGGACATTGCCGACAAGCT
>CAMZBS010000121.1 GCA_947304695.1 uncultured Prevotella sp. | reverse complement strand
AACCGTCCCACCCCACAGTGTCAAAAGCACGGTCGGTCTTGCGCAGAAAACGGTATGGGCCGTTTCCGTCCTTGCGCTGCTGCTCACGGAAGGTCTGCAGAATCTTTCCTATCGCCAGCAGCCATTCTTCGCCGAAGACGCTATCGTCGCCTGTCACCTTCCAGTATTCGTAGGCCAGGCGGATGGGGTAGCACTCCGAGTCGATCTCGTATTTGCGTTCGTGCAGCTCAGGCTTCATGTCGGTGTTGTCCGTCTGCCAGTCGCCCCCCGTAGGCCCATCGTTGAAGGCGTTGGCGTATGGGTCTATGTTGATGCACTTCCATTGCCGCAGGATGACGCCCCGCAGCATCTTCTTCAGCGCCGTGTCCTGATTGGCAAACTGCACGTAGGGCCACACCTGTGCCCCAGAGTCGCGCAGCCACATGGCGTGGATGTCGCCGGTATATACAAAGGTGTCGTCCTCGCCGTCTATGGTGCGGTAGTGTACCGTCGTCTCCAGCGTGTTCGGGAAACAGTTCTCGAACATCCACGCCAGCCGTGGGTTCCTGCTGAGCACCTGCTTCACCTCCTCAATCTTCTGGTCGATAACCTCCGAACGGAACAGCCTGTCCTCCACCGCAGGACGCTTAGACTCCTGAGCGCTAGTCGTGAGCCATAAACAGGCAAATATACACAAATACAGTTTCATAGCAACCTTTTTTTATGGGCGGTCTTTTATGTTGGTGCCGAAACTGGAGGGTTGCGGTCCCATCTGGAACTCGAGGGTGCCACCACGAACGATGTCATCGTACATGATGTAGGAACGCGTGTAGGGCTTGCCGTTCAGGCGGGCACTCTGTATGTAGATGTTCTCATCGCTGACGTCGAGGGCCTTTATCGTGAAGACCTTGTCGTTGCCCACCTTCATGGTGACCTCAGGGAACAGCGGTGAGCCGAAGACGTACTTGCCGCCGGCAGGCTCCACCTGATAGAGGCCCATCGCCGAGAGGATGTACCAGGCTGACATCTGCCCCACATCCTCGTTGCCGCTCAGACCGTCAGGAGCATTATGGTAGAGCTCGCTCAGGGTACGGCGGATGAGCTTGGCACCCTTCCAGGGCTGACCCACATAATTATAGAGGTAGAGCACGTGGTGGCTAGGCTCGTTGCCGTGGGCATACTGTCCGATAAGGCCGGAGATGTCTGGCGGAGCATCCTCGCCCAGGTCGCCCTCGACGATGAACAGCGAGTCGAGCTTTGAGACGAAACGCTGCTCTGTGCCGAAGAGCGACACCAGCCCGTGTACATCGTGGGGAACGAGCCACGTGTACTGCCAGGCATTGCCTTCGGTATAGTCGCGGTTCTTGGGAGCCGAGTGGAAGGGGTTGAAGCCCCCCTCAGTCCCCCCGAAGGGGGGAGGAACGGCCCCCATCCCCTCTGTTCCCCCGAAGGGGGGAGGAACGGCCCCCATCCCCGCAGGGGAGGAGAAAGAATAGTTACCCTTGCTGTCCTTGCCACGCATGAAGCCTGTGGCAGGGTCGAAGTACTTGCGATAGCTCTGGGCACGCTGGTCGAAATATTTCTGGTCGGCCCTATGGTTGAGCTTCGCTGCCACGCGTGCCACGCACCAGTCAGCCAGCGCATATTCCAGTCCGCGCCCCACCGTCTCGTTGTCGCTGAACAGGTCGCAGGGGATATAGCCGTACTCTTTCAGCAATGCCAGACCGCGCTCGTCGAGCATGGCTGATGCCTTCATCGCTTCAAAAGCCTCTTCGCGTTTCGTCGTCAGCCCCTTCAGCACCAGGTCGGCGAGTACGGGTATGGCTGGGTTGCCCACCATGCAGTTGGTCTCGCAACCCATCAGGTGCCACACGGGCAGTTTGCCCTGCTCGCGCCAGATGTTCAGCATCGTGGTGGCGATGTCCTCTTGCATGTCACGATGGATAAGCGTCATCAGCGGATGGGCGGCACGGTAGGTGTCCCAGAGCGAGAAGGTGGTGTAGTTAACCCCCACCTGACCACCTCCCGTTGGGGAGGCATTCTGATGCACCTCGCCGTCGGAGCCACGATAGCTGCCGTCCACATCGCAGAAGACTGACGGGGCTGTCATCGTGTGATACATAGCGGTATAGAAGATGGTGCGTTCGTCGGGAGTGCCGCCCGTCACCTGAATCTTCTCGAACTGCTCTTCCCATTTGCGGTCGGCCTCAGCCACCGTGTAGCGGAAGTTCCAGCCCTGCTGTTCTGCCTGCAGGTTGGCCTTTGCACCCTCTACACTTACTGCCGACAGCCCGACACGCACCAACAGAGGCTGGTCGCCACCCGCGAAGCGCAGAATGGTGCATGGTGAATTAAGAATTGTGCCTTGTGCATCCTGCATAGTGCCTTGTGCATTGTTCATTGTGCATTGCTCAACGGGTCTCGAGAACTCTGCCACGAAATACACCTTCTGGTTGTTTGCCCACCCCTTTGAGAAACGATAGCCCGAAATGACGGTAGGACTCTCCTGCCGGATCTGACAATCAGTGAGGTTGTCCCAGCCTATGCCCTGTTCAAGGTCGAGCCGCAGATAGCCCACACGTGCATCGGCAGGCAGCGTATAGCGGTGCAGACCCGTGCGCTCAGTAGCTGTCAGCTCCACGCGGATGCCGTTGTTGAGCATCACGGAGTAATAGCCGGGACGGACATACTCTGCTTGATGCGAGAACCCCACACTCTTCTGCTCGCTATCGAGCACGGGCAGCAGGGCGATGTCGCCCAGGTCGGCACAGCCGGTACCGCTGAGATGCAGATGTGCGAAACCGATGATGGTGGAGTCGCTATAGTGATAGCCCGAGCACCAGTCCCAGCCATCCTTCCGATTAGTGGGTCCGAGCTGCACAAAGCCGAACGGCACATTAGCTCCCAGGAACACATGACCGTGACCACCAGTACCGATCAGAGGGTTAGCCCCCCTCAATCCCCCCGAAGGGGGGAGGAGTGTAACCCCGCAGCCATTCCTCCCCCCTTCGGGGGGACTGAGGGGGGCTTTTATCCTTGCAAACACCGGATAATGGTCTGATGGCAGGCGCCGCTGATCGGCCCAGTAGGTATTGGTCAGTATGCCATAGCGGTCGACGCTGAAGTGGGGCGACACAAAGATGTGGTCGATGCGGCTGAGGGTCCTACGCTCCTGATGAAAGGCGTTGAACGTGCCGTTCTCAGCAAAGCGCAGACGAGCCGCCGTGTAACTGTCTACCAGCCCCGACTGGGTGATGATGCGGTATATCTCATCGTTCTGGTCAACGTTGAAGTCACCCGTCAGCACCACGGGCACCACGCCGCCAGCCAGTTGGCCTATGCGTTCCACCACCAGCTTGGCAGCCTCGCGTCGAGCCACCACACCCACATTGTCCATGTGCAGGTTCAGGAAGTAGAACTGCATGCCTGTGGCATAGTCCTCGAACAGACCCCATGTACAGATGCGTATGCAGCCGGCATCCCATCCCAGGCTGGGTTTCTCGGGGGTCTGCGAGAGCCAGAAGTGCCCGTCGTCCACCAGCCTCAGCTTCTGCTTGTCGTAGAAGATGGCAGCATACTCCCCTTTCGTCTTGCCGTCCTCACGTCCCACGCCGATATAGTCGTAGCCGTCGAGCTGCTGGAGCATATCGTGCAGTTGCGGTTCCAGCACCTCCTGGGCACCGAAGATGTCAGGGTGTTCAAAGTTCAGCTGAGCGCACACCACAGGGCATCGCCGATACCACCTGTCACCGCTGGCAAAGTCGTCGTTGTTGAGATATCTGATGTTGTACGACCCCACATAGAGCTGCTGTGCCGATACTGTGCCGACAGCCATTAGCAGTACAAAAAGCAATAGGTTTCTCATCATGTATGTTCGTATTGGTCTTTCTTCTGCAAAGGTAGCAAAAAAAATGCAGAACACCAAACTTTTTCGTACAGAAAACCATGTTGGATCGTAAAAAAACAATTGCGAATATGCTTCAACAATCTCACCACCGACAGGTGGACTGACAGAGACAAGGAAATGCCCCTGTCGGGACAGAAATTAAACAAAATGATTTTGATGAATTTTGAATTAAATTTTGAAGAATTTCTCCGCCGTCAGGCGGACTACCAGTTTTTCTGGTTTTTCTGGTTTGTGCTGCAGGGCCGCAGGCCATTCTAAAGTGTCGGGCAAGGCCTGTCAAGTTTACTTGAACAGGACTTGGACCGGCGCCTTGGAATGA
>CAMZBS010000120.1 GCA_947304695.1 uncultured Prevotella sp. | reverse complement strand
TCGTAGATCTTGAACGACACGCCGCGCAGAGCCTTTACCGTCTCACTGCCCACCTGAAAATAGCGCTTCACGTTTTGCAGTTCGATGACGGCTTTTCTTTCTTCTGCCATATTACCTTCTCTGTTGTGGTTGTTGCTGTTGCTGCGGGTTCTGCCTGTTGTTGCCACGCGGACGGGGCATGAACGGGTTCTGGGCCTGTCCGTTGCCCATCATCGGCTCTTCGCCGCCAATCATGTTGAAGCCTGTGATGACTTCAGTGCCTGCCTCGACACCTCCCACCAGCTCAGTGAGCACACCGTTTGTGATGCCTGTCTGGACGGCATGGGCCTTGAAGACGTTGCCCTCCAGCGTCCAAACCTTCGTCGGACCGTCGCAGTCCTCGATGGTCTGTCCTTCGGTCAGCAGCATCTCGTTGGGAACGAAGCGCAGGGCTTTCGACTCTACTGCCAGCACGTCGGGCTTCTCGAGTGTGAAGATGGTGACGTTGGCTGTCAGGCCGGGCATGAGTTTCAGGTCGTTGTTGGGAGCGGAGATGACTACCTCGTAGGTGACGACGTTGCTCTCTGTAGTAGCCTGCTGGCGCACCTGCGTGACCTCACCCATGAACATGTCTTCAGGGAAGGCGTCGACGGTGAAGCTGACACGCTGTCCTTCCTTCACACCGCCGATGTCAGCCTCGTCGATGTCGGCAATGACTCGCATGTTGGTCAGGTCTTGGGCGATAGTGAACAGCTCAGGGGTGTTGAACGAAGCAGCAACGGTCTGTCCCTCTTCCACGCTCTTCGAGAGTACAATGCCGTCGATGGGGCTGGTGATAGTGGCATAGCCCAGATTGGTTTGTGCGCGCTGAACGGTCTCGCGAGCCGTACTCACCTGATCCTTGGCTTTCTGAAAGCTCAGCCGAGCCGACTCGTAGTCGTTGGCACTGACCAATCCCTTGTCGTAGAGCTGCTGGTAGCGGTTGAAGTTGGCCTGCTCGTAGTTGAGCGAACTCTGTGCACTCGACAGGTTGGCACGAGCCGTGTTGAGCTCGCTGGTCAGGTTGGTCTTGTCGAGTTCGGCAATGATCTGTCCCTTCTTCACTACCGAGTTGTAGTCAACGTAGAGGTGGCTGACGATGCCGCTCACCTGTGTACCTACGGTGACGCTGGTGACGGGTTCGATAGTGCCGGTGGCGGTGATGCTGCTCTGGATGGTGGTGCGTTCCACCTTCGAGGTCTCAAAGCTGACGGTAGGCTTCTTCGAGCCTCCAGCCAGCAGGAAGTAGGCAATGACAGCTGCGACGGCTATACATGCAATGACGATCCACGTTTTCTTTTTCATATTGTTGTTCTTTTTATTGTTACACGGTTTTGGTCTACTTAGTCTTCTCGCCGGCATAGAACCGCAGCATCTGCTTGTTCAGCAGCGTCATGTACTTGCTCTGGAGCTGGTTCTGCTGGGCCTGAAGCAGGTTGTCCTTGCCTGTCAGCAGCTCGACGATGTTCTTCAGTCCCAAGCTAAATTGCTCCTCCAACAGCTCGTAGCTGGCGGCAGCGCTGCCGACAGATGCTATCGAAGCACGGAACTTCTGCTGATTGGTAGTGGCGTCGAGCCAGTATCCTTCGATGGTCTGGTAGAGCTGCTTCTGTTGGTCCTGCAAGTCGAGCTGTGCCTGTTGCTGCTGTATGCGGGCCCTGTTCACATTGGAGCGCGTCTGCCATCCGTCGAAGATGGGGAAGCTCACAGAGAGTCCGCCCGACATGTTGACGTTGGTCTTCATCTGATTGCTCCAGCCGTTGTTCGACAGCGAGTTGGTGCTTGTCGACACACCGCCAGTCACGCTAAGCGTGGGTAGCCAGCCGGCTTTGGCCACCGACAGCTGCAGGTTGCTGTTCTCGATGCCCAAACGCGAACTCTCAATCTCAGGTCTTGTGCCGAGGGCCTGTTCGTAGACTCGTTGGAGCGAAGGAATGTCGGCCAGCGCCTCTTCGTCGGTGTTATTGGGGATGACAATGTCGAAGTCGTCGTCGGCAGTAAGCTCCAACAGCTGACGTAGCTGCAGCTTATAGTTTGCCAGCTGAGCCTGAGCCTCGACGATGTTGTATTCGCCGTTGGCACGCTGGGCCGTCAGCTGGGCAAGGTCGGCTTTCGACATCATACCCACCTCGACCATCTGCTCGCCGCGCTCCTCATTCTTCTTGCTGGTGAGGAGGCTCTCTTGGCTTACCTTGATGGCCTCGTTCAGGTAGAGACACTGTACGTAGAGCTGGCAGATGCGCTCCTCGATGCTGTTGGCCTGCTGGGCAACGCTGAGTTCGGCCTGCTGGGCGCTTACCTGGCTCATACGCAGGTTGTTGCGGTTGCGGCCGCCGTTCCATACCGTCCACGAAGCGTTCAGATTGTAGCTGCCGTTATAGTAGCTCTTGTTCACTTTCGAGTTCACCTGACCGTTGGTCACCGTAGCCACGCCGTTGTCCTGCCAGGGACGGTAGCCCACGCTCTGGTTGGTCGATGCGTTGAGGGTGGGCAGCATGGCTCCGCGCTGGGCCTGAACGTCTTCTTCGGCCGACTGTAGCTGGAGCCGTGATTTTTGGAGCGTGATGTTGTGCTCCAGGGCATAATTGATACAGTCATCAATCGTCCACTGCCGCTGTGCTGTCAGCGGGAGCGATGTCAGCACCATTAGTGCCAGTGTTGTCCATTTCATGTTACTGTACTTTCTGATTGCTCTCATTTATATTATTTTTAAACGCTCTTCTTTCAGCGCTCCATGTGGGGAGCCTGTCGCTTTAATTGTGCAAAGTTAGGAAATAATTTTCCCAAAAAGGTGCATTTTGTGTTCTAGGAAACAAGGTTTAACTCTTTTTAAAGCCTTTAAGTCCTTAATCTACTTAAAAAGATGTACCTTTGCACGCTGAAAAGATTGTTTGTCATGGCATCCGAGAATATTCGTATTAAAGATATAGCACAGCGTGCCGGTGTGTCGGTAGGTACCGTAGACCGCGTGCTGCATAACCGTCCTAACGTTTCGAAAGTGGCACGGGAGAAGGTGGAGAAGGCCCTTCAGGAGATGGACTATGAGCCCAACGTCTACGCTTCGGCGCTGGCCTACAACCGCTCCTATTCGTTCACCTGTATCATTCCTCAGCATGAGAGTGAGGCATATTGGGAGGAGATAGAAGAGGGCGTGCAGGCCGCCACCCGACTTCGTCGCGACTTCCACGTATCGCTGCGCCTGTTCTACTACGAGCGCTTCAACGGCGAGTCGTTTACCAAAGCTACGACCGATTGCCTTGCAACCAACCCCGATGGCGTCATCGTCGTTCCTGCCAAGCTGGAGCTGACACGCGATTTCACCGACCAGCTTACCGACCGTCAGATACCCTTCATCCTGCTCGACTCCTACCTGCCCGATTTGAAGCCGCTGGCTTTCTTCGGTCAGGACTCGTTCCAAAGCGGATATTTCGCTGCCCGGATGCTCATGCTCATCGCTTCGAAAGAGCAGGAGATCATGCTGATGAAGCAGCTCAAGGACGGACACATCGGTTCGAAGCAGCAGAACAACCGCGAGACAGGCTTCCGCCACTACATGCGCGACCACTTCCCCGAGATTGCCATCACCGAGGTGAACCTGCCGTTGGGTGGCACACGCGAGGAGTTCGACGTCATCCTCGAAGAATTCTTTCAAACCCATCCTCACGTGCATCATTGCATCACGTTCAACTCTAAGGCCCATCTCGTAGGTCAGTTCCTGCTGCGTACCAATCGCCGCAATGTGCAGATTATGGGTTACGATATGGTTCCCAAGAATGCTGAATGCGTGCGTCAGGGCAGCATCTCCTTCCTCATTGCCCAGCATGCCTACATGCAAGGATACTCATGTGTTGAGACCCTTTTCCAGGCCATTGTCCTGCGCAAGGAGGTGACGCCGGTGAACTATATGCCCATCGAGCTGCTTACCCGCGAAAACATTGAGTTCTACCGCCGCACAAATATAGGTTAAACAAAAAGTCCAGAAAAACGGGAATGTCCGTTCTTCCGGTCTCTAAGTGTGGATTCTTTTTGGGGTAGATGTGTGCCGCGAGCGGGACTCGAACCCGCACAACCCTTCCGGATCAAGGGATTTTAAGTCCCTCGTGTCTACCATTCCACCATCACGGCATCGTTTTTTTCGCGTGCAAAGGTACAGTTAATTCATGTAATTGCCAAATCTTTTCACGTTTTTTAATCCCTAAGT
>CAMZBS010000119.1 GCA_947304695.1 uncultured Prevotella sp. | reverse complement strand
GCCTATCGTCCTCTAATCAAAGTCCATACTGACCAGTCTGAAACAGGTATTCTGCCCTCATTCTGCCCCGATTTGCATTGTCATTTTTGGAAGATTAACCCACCTAACTGACCCGTTTTCTGGGTTACGATTTGGCAACCTAACTCCTTCACCAATCCTCCCAAATTTGCTTTCAGCCCAAAATTGAACTTCCTCATTTTTCCCTTGATTGCCTTTATTTTAGGCTGAAATGCGTTAATCTTCCAAAATCGCTTCGTTGTTACAAGCTTTTTCCGTAACTTTGCACCGAAATTCAGAATAGACCTCGACCAATGTTAAGAAAGATTATCACTTGTGCCCTGTTTTTTGCTGCCGTTTCCCTGTGGGGAACGCCCGATTTCGACCAAGATCATCTGGCAAGACTGAACAGCATGATTGCCGACGCTGCCAGCCAGCATGACGTGCAGGAAGAAAGCGAAGCCCGAATAGAGCGCATCTGCTTCTTTTACAATACAGACCTCAACGACTCTTTATACAAATATGCGCCAATCGACATGGAGTTCAACCGCCAACACAAGCTGTGGGAGAACTACTACCTGACGTGGAACCACCTGGCCAACGACTACATCTTCAGCGGCAAGGTGAACACTGGACTGCGCGAACTGCAGAAGATGCACGAGGATGCCATGGAGCGCGACAACCACTTCGGCATGGGTGTGGCCTATTATGGCATGGGCAATGCCTATCTGAACATGGAGCGCTACGACGAGGCAGAACGGGCCTACGGCCAGAGCCTGCACCAGCTAAATTATCTGGACTTAGTGCCATCCATCGTAAACGACGTGTTCTCCTACTACTGCGACGTGCTCAACAACAAGAAGAAATATGAGAAGATGCTCGACATAGTGGCCCAGTGGCAGGAAGCTCTCAAGACTATATCGGTACAGGAAAAGGAGAAGAAGCAGAAGAATGAGGGCACCATCAGCAGCGTATGGACTGACTACTTTCACATTGCCAGTGCGCAAGCCCACATGGGACTGGGCCATCTGGAAAAAGCTGCCCAGGAACTCGACAAGGTGGAACTGGAAAAAGGCGAAGAAGCCGGGTTCATCGGGATGAGCCTGCTGTACTACAGGGCACAGCTCTACCTGCAGCAGGGCAACTACACCAAGGCACTGGAACTGAACTCCATGCGACTCCGCAGGAGCGAGGATGTCAGCGACGTGTCCTCACCCGTACTCATCCGACGTCAGCGGGTTGAGATTCTCAAACACCTGAACATGTACAAGGAGGCCACTGAGGTCTACGAGCAGATGTTCAACCTGAGGGACTCCTTCAACAACCGCTCCATGCGTGACCAGATCAACGAGCTGAACACCCTGTTCCGCGTTGACGAGATAGCCATGGAGCACAAGCTGTCACGCTCACGCTACATGACAACTGCCGCCATTGCCGTGGGAACGCTGCTGGCACTGTTCATGATTTATTGGTATTTCACCTCACGCCGACTGCGCAGCAAGAACGAGGAACTGACCATAGCCCACGAGCAGGCACAGGAGTCGTCACGGATGAAGACGAAATTCATCCAGAACATGTCGCATGAGGTGCGCACCCCGCTGAACATTCTCAGCGGCTTCTCACAGATTATCACCCAAGGCGGCGCCAACCTGTCGGAAGAAACAAGGAAAGAGGCAGGCGAGAAAATCATCGAGAACACCAGACGCATCACCCATCTCATCGACCAGTTGCTGGCTCTGTCCGAGTCTGACAGCCGCACCATTATCGAGCGTACTGAGGCCGTTTCGTGCAACACACTCTGCGGCATGGCCATCTCGCAAAGCGGAGTGGCCGAAGACAGGAACCATCACTTCGAATTCAAGACGGAACTTTCTGATGGTGAAATCATTACAACTAACGCCACATACGCATCAAGAGCACTTTGCCAGCTATTGGAGAACGCCCAGAAATTCTCACCCAATGGCGGAACCATCAAGCTGTCTTGTGAGTGGCAGGACAACCGTCTGTTGCTGACCGTAGAGAACACCGTCACAACACCCATTCCCGAGGCAGAGGCAGAGCACATCTTCGAGCCTTTCGTACAGCTCGACGACTTCCATCAAGGCGTGGGAGTAGGTCTTTCCGTGAGTCGTAACGTCATACGCCGACTGGGTGGCGACATCGCGCTCGACACCAGTTGCAACGACAATGTTCGCTTTGTCCTCGCCCTTCCGCGCTGACTTGAAGGCTTGACCTATATCCAAAAAAGACGCTCTTTATACCATATTTATACTCTTTTCACATCCTTACGTCTGTATATCTCAGTTATTTTTTGTAATTTTGCAGCCAATTATGCAGTTTACATTTGAAATGAGTGACAATCAGAACAACAAAGCCTTCTCAATGATTGCAGACATAGACGGCGATTTTTCCGACATCTTCGACATTGAAATGCCCAGTGAGGCACCCATCCTGCCTGTCAGGAACCTGGTGCTTTTCCCCGGCGTGGTGTCGCCCATACTGATTGGACGCGAGTCGAGTCTGAATCTTGTGAAAAAGGCTGAGAAGAAGAATCAGATCATTGGCATTGTATGCCAGAAAGACCCTGAAGTTGAGACTCCTGGCATCGATGACCTGTACGAATTTGGCGTCTTTGCCCGCGTGGTGAAACAGCTCACACTGCCCAACGGCCATGTGACCGTCATCATGCAGGGTCTGGGACGTATGCGGCTACTTGCCCTCACGTCGACCAAGCCTTACCTCGTGGGCAGCGTAACCCCGTCGCCTGAGCATCGTGCCGACAAGCGCGACCGCGAATGGAATACGGCCATGAGCGACCTGCGCAAGCTGGCCAGTGAATACATCAACATGGCCGAGGAGATTCCCGACGAGACAACGTTTGCCATCAACAATATCCACAACAACGAGATGGCACTCAACTTCGTATGTTCCAACATGCCGTTCCCCATCAAGGAGAAAATCGACCTGCTGGCCGTTGATTCAGTAAAGGAACGACTCTTTGGTGCCATGAGGGCCCTGAACCGCGAGATCAACCTTCAGAACCTGAAGGCTAACATCCGCAACAAGACGCGTGAGGACATTGACGAACAGCAGAAGAACTACTTCCTGCAGCAGCAGATCAAGAACCTACAGGCTGAGATTGGCAACGAGGGCTCGCCTGAGAAAGCAGCCCTTCTCGATAAAGCCCTTGAGAAGAAATGGTCGCAGGAAACGGAGGAAATCTTCTATCGTGAGATTGAGAAGCTGGATCAGCTGGCTCCCCAGTCGCCTGATTTCAACGTGCAGCTCACCTACCTGCAGACCTTCGTGTCGCTGCCCTGGAACGAGTACACCAGCGACGACCTGAATCTGCAGCGTGCCCAGAAGATTCTGGATCACGACCACTACGGCATGGAGAAGGTGAAGGAGCGCATCCTGGAGTACATGGCAGTGCTCTCGCTGCGTGGCGACCTGAAGAGCCCCATCATCTGCCTCTACGGCCCTCCCGGAGTGGGCAAGACCAGCCTGGGCAAGTCTATTGCCGAAGCCATGAAGCGAAAGTACGTGCGCATGTCGCTGGGCGGACTGCACGACGAGGCTGAGATTCGCGGCCACCGCCGCACCTACATCGGTGCCATGCCGGGAAGAATCATCAAGAGCATTCAGAAAGCTGGTTCCTCCAACCCCGTCTTTATCCTCGACGAGATTGACAAGGTGACGCAGAACACCGTCAACGGTGACCCTGCAAGTGCCTTGCTCGAAGTGCTCGACCCTGAGCAGAACACCGCCTTCCACGACAACTACCTCGACGTGGACTACGACCTGTCGAAGGTGCTCTTCATCGCTACTGCGAATAACCTCAGCACCATCCCACGTCCCCTACTCGACCGTATGGAGGTAATTGAGGTAAGTGGCTATATCACAGAGGAAAAGTACGAAATCGCGAAGCGACACTTGATACCCCGTGAGCTGGAGAACACGGGCCTGAAGACGCGCAGTATGAAGCCGACGTTTAATAAGGCGGCCATCGAGATGATCATCGAGCGGTATACGAGGGAGAGTGGTGTCAGGCAGCTGGAGAAACAGATTGACAAGGCGCTACGGAAGATTGCCTATAAGCGACAGTTGGAGGATGTGACCGGTTATCAGAAAATCACACCTACGGAGATTGAGGATCTGTTAGGAAAGCCACCATTCTATCGAGATATCTATCAGGGCAACGATTATGCTGGTGTGGTGACAGGTCTAGCCTGGACGAGCGTAGGCGGTGAAATCCTCTTCATCGAGACGTCACTCTCGAAGTGTAAGGGTTCGAAGCTCACGTTGACGGGGAACCTGGGCGACGTGATGAAGGAGA
>CAMZBS010000118.1 GCA_947304695.1 uncultured Prevotella sp. | reverse complement strand
CCTCGCAGTGGTACATCTGCCCCTCTTTGTCAGGCAGCTGACCCGTGCCATAGCCAGAGGCAGCGTTGACCACCGTGGGCGGCATAATCTCGGTGTAGCCGCTCTTGCGGGCCTCATCGAGGAAGAAGTTGATGAGCGCGCGCTGCAAACGGGCACCCTTTCCGATATATACCGGGAAGCCTGCACCCGTAATCTTCACGCCCAGATCGAAGTCAATGAGATTATATTTCTTGGCCAGTTCCCAGTGAGGCAGCGGATTGTCGATGCCCAGTGAGGGATTCACACTCCAGTTACCAACGGTGTCTTCAGCCGTGCATTCCTTCAGGTTGCTCTTCACCACGCGGTTGTCCTCGGCTGCAGCACCTTCAGGTACCTCGTCGTAAGGGATGTTAGGTATCTGGCAAAGCAGGCGCACCATCTCTTCCTGGGCATCGCCCATGGTCTGCTCCAGCTGTTTTGACTCTTCCTTCAACTGGGCCACACCGGCCTTGATGGCCTCAGCCTCGTCACGCTTGCCCTCCTTCATCAGCCGTCCAATCTGACCCGACTGCTGCTTCTGCTCGTTCAGGTTCTTGTCCAGTTGCTGCTGGGCCTCACGACGTTTTTTGTCAACTGCCAGCACCTGGCCAATGGCCTCGCGGGCACCTTTGAAGTGTTTTTTCTCCAGACCGCTGATTACGCGTTCTGTCTCCTCAGTAATGAGTTTCAGTGTAAGCATAATGGTATATTCATTTATAAAATTGCGTGCAAAGGTAAGCTAATTCAAGGGAAATACCAAATTTTTTTGTTAAAACCGTGGGCGGTTTCGTTTTTTTTCCGTATCTTTGCCATCAAGAAGTAACCTTTAAACCTAATTGCAGTTATGAATAAAGAAGAGAAGTTTGTCATTACCATCAGCCGCCAGTTTGGAACAGGCGGACATGAGATTGGTGTCGAGCTGGCACGCAGATTAGGCGTGAAGTTGCTCGATAAACAGATTATGAACGAAATGGCCCGGAGATTTAATATGGTGGAAGAAGCTGTCGAGAAAATCGAAGCACGTAACCCAATGTGGCGCGACGACTTCACACAGTTCTACCGCTCTTACATGGCCGGTGCCGAGTATAACGGAACGGAGCACGACGAAACATCACGCCAGCTGTTCGATGCCCAGGCAGAAGCCATCCGGCAGATTGCCAGTCAGGAGTCGTGTGTCATCATCGGCCGTTGCGGATTCCACATCTTCCGTGACCATCCCAACTGCCTGAAGATTTTCATCCATGCTGACGACCAGTGTCGCAAGCGCCGCATTGCTGAGAAATATGACATCTCTGAGCGTGATGCAGCAGCCATGGTCGTGGACAATGACTACTCGCGCGAACTCTACACGAAGTCGTTCACCGGAAGCGACTGGCAGGATGCCCGCAACTATGACGTGACACTTAACGTGCGCAAGTTCGGAGTCAACGGAGCCGTCGATTTCCTGATGAATTGCATAGAGTGACGCCCCATTATTGTAAATATTTTGCCCAACATTGCATGTGTTTCATAAAAAATTAGTAATTTTGCGCTCGATTTCGAACCAATGGTCACGAAAAATCTATAGATTGGAGTAAATATAATCAGTTTTAGAAATGAACATTTCTTATAAATGGCTTAAGGAATACGTAGATTTCGACCTTACGCCACAGCAGGTTTGCGATGCGCTTACCTCGACCGGACTGGAAGTCGACGCACTGGAAGAAGTACAAACAATTCGTGGAGGCCTCAAGGGCCTGTATGTGGGCAAAGTGCTCACGTGTGAACTGCACCCCAACAGCGACCATCTGCACGTGACAACGGTCGACCTGGGCAAGGGAGAACCCTCGCAGATCGTTTGCGGTGCGCCCAACGTGGCCGCTGGCCAGAAGGTCATCGTAGCCGATTTGGGTTGCGTGCTCTACGACGGCGACAAGGAATTTGTCATCAAGAAATCAAAGCTTCGCGGCGTTGAGTCATGCGGCATGATCTGTGCTGAGGACGAGATTGGCATTGGCACCAGCCATGATGGCATCATCGTCCTGCCCGAGGATGCCGTGGTGGGCACCCCTGCAGCAGAATACTACAACTTGGAGAGCGACTGGCTCATCGAGGTCGACATCACCGCTAACCGCGCCGATGCCCTCTCCCACTGGGGCGTGGCCCGTGACCTTTACGCGTGGCTCAAACAGAATGGCTATCAGACTGCTCTCCACCGTCCCGAGGTCAGCAATTTCGTCGCTGACAATCAGGCCCTTCCCGTAACAGTAGAAATTGAAAACACCGAGGCTTGCCGCCGCTATGCCTGCGTCAGCATTACCGACTGTGAGGTGAAGGAAAGCCCCGACTGGCTGAAGAACAAGCTGACCACCATTGGTCTGCGTCCTATCAATAATATTGTAGACATTACCAACTACATCATGATGGCCTATGGCCAGCCCCTGCACTGCTTCGATGCCGACATGGTGAAAGGTCACAAGATTGTGGTGAAGACCATGCCTGAGGGAACGCCCTTCGTCACCCTCGACGGTGTGGAGCACAAACTCTCAGACCGCGACCTGGCCATCTGCAATGCCGAAGAACCTATGTGTATCGCCGGTGTGTTTGGCGGCAAGGGCAGCGGCACCTACGAAACAACCAAGAACGTCGTGCTCGAAAGTGCCTACTTCCACCCCACATGGATTCGCAAGTCGGCCCGCCGTCATGGACTGAGCACCGATGCCTCATTCCGTTTCGAGCGCGGCATCGACCCCAATGGCGTTATCTACGCCCTGCAACAGGCTGCCCTGCTCTGCAAGGAGCTGGCCGGAGGTAAGATTTCGATGGACATCTGCGACGTCTATCCTTCACCGATTGCCAACGCTCAGGTAGACCTGAAGTACAGCTACGTCCACTCACTCGTGGGCAAGGACATCCCCGTGGATACCATCAAAAGCATCTGCGAGTCGCTGGAAATGAAGGTACTCAGCGAAAACGCTGAAGGAATGATGCTCGAAGTGCCCGCCTATCGTGTCGACGTACAGCGTCCCTGCGATGTTGTTGAGGATATTCTGCGCATATACGGATATAACAATGTGGAGATTCCCACACAGCTGAAGTCATCGCTCGTCATCAAGGGCGAGGAAGACCGCAAGCATAAGCTGCAGAACCTGGTCAGCGAGCAGCTCGTCGGAGCTGGGTTCAACGAAATCCTGAACAACTCGTTGAGTAAGTCGTCGTACTACGACGACAAACAGGATGTTGTGAAGATCATGAACCCATTAAGCAGCGATCTTGGTGTCATGCGCCAGACGCTTCTCTACGGTGGATTGGAGAGCATCGAGCACAACGTAAAGCGCAAGGCACAGAACCTCCGTTTCTTTGAGTTCGGCAACTGCTATTTCTTCGATCCTGAGAAGGCAAACGACGAGAATCCCATGCAGGCTTATAAGGAAGAAAACTACATGGCCCTCTGGGTAACCGGCAAGCGCGTAGAAGGTTCGTGGGCACATCCTAATGAGGACAGCACCTACTATGAGTTGTCAGCCTACGTGCAGAACATCCTGCAGCGCATAGGCATGAAGCAAGGCATGCTCGTCACAAAGAAATCGGACAACCCCAATTTCTCGGCTGGCATCGTCATGGAGAATCGTGGCGGTAAGAAGTTCATTGAGATGGGCATCGTGTCAAAGGCCCTGCTGAAGAAATTTGACCTCACACAGCCCGTCTACTTCGCCGAACTGAACTGGACACAACTGATGAAGGCAACGAAGAAGAACGAGGTAACATTCACCGAAATATCCAAGCATCCTGCCGTGAGCCGAGACCTGGCCCTGTTGATTGACCAGACCATTGAGTTTGCCCAGATAGAGCAGATTGCCCGTCAGACAGAGAAAAAACTGCTGAAGAGCGTTGAACTCTTCGACGTCTACGAAGGCGACAAACTGCCTGCCGGCAAGAAGTCATATGCCGTGAACTTCATCCTTCAGGACACAGAGAAGACCATGAACGACAAGCAGATTGATGCCATCATGCAGAAACTCATCGCCAACCTGAAGAAACAACTGAATGCAGAATTAAGATAATAACAAACTAAAAGAATAAATCCAATGGGAAGAGCATTTGAATATCGTAAAGCTACGAAGCTGAAGAGATGGGGCCACATGGCCAAGACATTCACCAAGATTGGCAAGCAGATTGCCATTGCCGTGAAGGCAGGCGGACCCGAGCCTGAGAACAACCCCGCACTGCGTGCCTGCATTGCCAACGCCAAGCGCGAGAACATGCCGAAGGATAACATCGAGCGTGCTATCAAGAATGCCATGGGCAAGGATCAGAGCGACTACAAGGAGGTGACCTATGAAGGATACGGCCCCCACGGCG
>CAMZBS010000117.1 GCA_947304695.1 uncultured Prevotella sp. | reverse complement strand
GTCTTGGTGATAGCTCACAATGTGAAGGCACCGCCCCGTCTGCTCTCAAGGAGAAGACGCCTGCTTTTCCAGGTGCTGAGGGATATGGACGTTATGTTACCGGAGGTCGTGGCGGGCAGGTATATCATGTCACCAACTTGAAAGACTCAGGCACCGGTTCGCTGCGGTGGGCATGCGAACAGAGTGGCACACGAACCATTGTGTTCGATGTCAGCGGCACCATACACTTGAAATCTCAACTGAAACTGCGTAACGGCAATGTCACCATAGCCGGACAGACAGCACCCGGAGACGGAATCTGCGTGGCAGACTGGGATTTTACGATTGCGGCCCCGAACGTCATCATCCGCTACATGCGGTTCCGTCCAGGTGAGACCTCGCAGGGCGAACCTGACGGTCTGGGCGGCTTCGATGGACGCGACATCATCGTAGACCACTGCTCTGTGAGCTGGTCAGTCGACGAGTGCCTATCCGTCTATGGCAATGAACACATGACCGTACAATGGTGTATCGTCAGCCAAAGCCTGCGTAACTCAACCCACGCAAAGAGCGCCCACGGATACGGCGGCAACTGGGGAGGAAAGGGTGCCACCTACCATCACAACCTCGTGGCTCATCATGACTCGCGTACGCCGCGATTCGGCAACCGTCCCACTTTTGTACAGCAGGACACCACCGACTACCGTTGCAACGTCATCTACAATTGGGCGGGTAACGGCTGTTATGGAGGTGAAGGAATGAAGATAAACATGGTGAACAATTACTACAAGCCCGGACCAGCCACCGACGGGAGGGCTACAGGAAGCCGGTCTCCCCTAGCCTACCGCATCTGCGGTCTGGGTGTAACCTCCAAAGAGGGTGACGGCAGCTACCACATCTGGGGCAAATATTATGTCGACGGCAATGAGAACGCTGACCACCCCTCTTTGAAAACAAAAAACTGGGAGATGGGCATCTACCCTCAGATTTCCACAGACAACTGGGGATACACCGCAACGACTAAAGATACCATGCGGCTGAACGAGCCATTGCCATTCATCTATGTCACTACCCATACCCCACAGCAAGCCTATGAACAAGTGCTGAAATACGCAGGGGCTTCGCTTCACCGCGATGCGCTCGATGAAGTCATCATCAGTGACACACGGCAGCGCAAAGCAACCTATACCGGCGACACCAGCAAGGGCGACTGGCCTGGCATCATCGACTCTCCGTTCGACCTGAAGCCCAATGGAGCAGCCGCAGAGTGGACACCCTGGCCTGAGCTTTCCACTACCAACGCGCCGCTGGACACTGACGGCGACGGAATGCCCGACGATTGGGAAACGGCAAACGGATTGAACCCCAACAACAAGGCCGACGGCACGTTTCGCAATGACGAGGGCTACACCAACCTGGAACTATATATGAACGCCATTGTGGACCACATCACCCAAGCTCAGAACGAGGGCGGAACCCCTGAAGGTTCCATTGAGTATGCTACAGAGGAGGATCTGACAGGAGCCATCAATATTCCCACCAACGAGTTGAACCCCGACAAGGCGGAAATCAGCATCGACAAAAGTGGCAAACAGGCAGCAAAGGTTCTCAACAGAAGCTTTGACAGCTTCTCAAACGGCGATCAGGCCACGTTCTTGTTGAATTGCAAGCAGTCTGGCATCTATACCATCAGTCTTGATGCCGCCACAACCCGCAGCGACTTCAAACTGGTCATTGAAATCACCGATGTCGCCAGTGGCATCACAGAGGTCGACAAGACCATTGCCGTCATCAACACGGGCGACTGGCAGAAATACAAGACCTACACTTTCGAGACTGGCGGAATGACAGAAGGCACAAAGAGGCTTACTATGACCTGGCTTAGCACCAAGGGGCAGTATACTGGTAATGTAAAGAATATTTCTCTGCTCCTTTCCAATGCTGACGGTATCCAATCAGTACCCACAACCCTTTCCCCTTCATCGTCCATCATCTACGACCTCAAAGGACATACAGTCCCCACACTGAACAAAAAAGGTATTTATATTAGAAACGGAAAGAAAATCGTCATCAGATAAACCTATGAAAAGAAGAACCCTTATTGTCATTGCTGCCCTGTTGCTCTCTACTAACCTGGCAGCACAGCAGCTACCTTATCAGAACCCAAAACTCACCGCCGCTGAACGTGCAGATGACCTGCTGGGCAGACTTACCCTTGAAGAGAAAACCCGACTGATGCGCAACGGCTCACCAGGCATCCCCAGGCTAGGTGTACCCCCCTTCGACTGGTGGAGTGAAGCCCTTCACGGTGTGGGACGCAACGGCATCAGCACCATTTTCCCCTCATGTATCGGTATGGCCTGCTCATTTGACAATGATCTTATTGAGCGCATCTTCTCTGCTGTCAGCGACGAAGCACGTGCCAAAAACACAATAGCCCGCCGTGAGGGAAAAGTGGGGAAATACAGCTGTCTCTCGTTCTGGACACCAACCATCAACATCTTCCGCGACCCACGCTGGGGACGCGGGCAGGAAAGCTATGGCGAAGACCCTTTCATGAACGCACAAATGGGGCTTCGTGTGGTTCGCGGACTACAGGGAAGCCCATACACCATTCCTAACAGTATGGGGAGTCAGTACTATAAACTCTATGCCTGCGCCAAGCACTTCGCCGTACACAGCGGACCTGAGAAGAGCCGCCATTCCATGAACATTGAGGACCTCTCGCCACGTGACCTCTGGGAGACATACCTACCCGCATTCAAGACACTGGTTCAGCAAGGAGACGTAAAAGAGGTGATGTGTGCCTATCAACGCTTCGACGGCGACCCTTGCTGCGGTTCAAACCGTCTGCTACAGCAGATCCTACGCGATGAGTGGGGTTTCCAAGGACTGGTGGTCAGTGACTGCGGAGCCATCGGAGACTTCTGGCAACCAGGTCGCCACGAGGTATCGGCAGACCAGCCGGCAGCGGCAGCCAAAGCTGTAGCGAGTGGTACTGACGTAGAGTGCGGCGCCCACTACGGAAGCCTGACGAAGGCTGTGGAACGGGGCGATATCAGTGAGGAGCAAATCGATGTTAGCGTCCGCAGATTGCTGAAAGGCCGTTTCGAACTAGGCAACTTCGACCCTGACTCCATCGTTCCCTGGGCACAGATTCCCCCATCGGTCATTGCCTGCAAAGAACACATTCAGCTGGCCCGGCAAATGGCACGTGAACAGATGGTGTTGCTGAAGAATGACGGCATTTTGCCGTTGAAGCCTTCAGCAGACGGACTCATGGTAATGGGGCCCAATGCTGCTGACTCAACCATGCTGTGGGGCATCTATTTCGGGAAGGCATCCCACACGGTAACTCCCCTTGAGGGCATCAGAACCAAAGTAGGAGATGTGCCTTACCTGACAGCCTGCGGTATCACAAAAATGACGGTCAAGGAGAGAGCTGTGGGTAAAGCCACAGAAGCTGCTGACGGCAGCACGACATTACAAATGATAGAGAAAGGTGAGAAAACCTACACTGCGGCAGAGATACTTGAGGCTGCCAGTAAGGCTAAGACCATCATCTTCGTAGGTGGTATCACGCCCAACTTGGAGCGTGAACAGACAAGTGCCAAAGATATTGGCTTCGATGGCGGCGACCGCACAACCATTGAACTGCCTAAGGTGCAGCGCGACATTCTCAGGTTACTCCACGAGGCTGGCAAACAACTGATACTGGTCAACTGCAGCGGGTCTGCTGTGGCGCTGGAGCCAGAACTGGAGTCGTGCAACGCCATTATCCAGGCTTGGTATGCCGGCGAACAGGGTGGACACGCCTTGGCTGACGTTCTGTTCGGTGACTACAACCCATCAGGGCGCCTGGCCGTCACCTTTTATCGCAACGATGCACAACTGCCGCCCTTCGAGGACTATTCGATGAAAGGACGTACCTACCGCTATTTTCGCGGCAAACCGCTCTTCCCATTCGGCTACGGACTGAGTTATACCACTTTCAGTTATGGAGCGGCTTCCTTTGGAAACCATGAGGTGACAGTGAACGTTGCCAATACGGGCAGCGTGGATGGAACAGAGACTGTACAGGTCTATCTACGCCGTCCAACAGACTTAGAGGGTCCCACAAAGACGCTTCGAGGCTATAGTCGCGTACACCTAAAAGCCGGTGAGCAGAAAACCGTGAAAATAGACTTCCCCCGCGAACGCTTCGAGTGCTGGGACAATGATACTCAAACCATGCGTGTCATTCCCGGTCGCTATGAACTGCTGGTTGGTGCCAGCAGTGATGATAGTCAGCTGCAAAGGTTGGAAGTGATGATACCTTAGATGATAAAGAGGAGAAACGACAGAACATTAGAATATTTCTGTCACTACCACAAGAATCCAACCTAAAATCCGCAACTAATATTCTTTCGTCTTGAAATTCACGTTATGGTGTCTTGTATGGCTTATACAAG
>CAMZBS010000116.1 GCA_947304695.1 uncultured Prevotella sp. | reverse complement strand
TAGTACTGACTGTCAGCGGACGAGGCGACAAGGATGTGGAAACCTATCTGAACAACAAACAAATGGCAGGAGAATATGGAAACTTTTAACTACACAACAGCCAGTCGCACCTTGCTGGCCGACCTCTATACGCCTGTAGGCGTCTATATGAGACTCCGCGACATCTATCCACAGAGTGCTCTGATGGAGAGTTCCGACTATCACGATGCCAACAACTCGCGCTCGTTCATCGGCATCCATCCCATCGCCAGTGTGGCCATCGGCCATGGCTTCGCCACCGCTACCTACCCCGACGGGACAACCCTTCGCCAGCCCATCAGTGCAGCATTCGGCTGTGCAGAGGCTATTCACATGCTCACCGACCTCATCCATGTCAGTGGAAACTACGCCAGTGTCTACGGCCTCTACGGCTACACATCGTTCAACGCTGTGCGCTATTCTGAGAACATTGACGTGAAGGATGAGACCATGGAGCGCAACGATGCCCCCGACGTGCTCTACATCCTGTACCGCGACATCATCGTGTTCGACCACTTCAACAATCAGCTGACCATTGTCACATTAGGCGGTGAGGTGGAAATTGACAACATCTTCCGCCAGATGAACAAGGCCAGCATTCAGGCTTACGACTTCCATCCCGTAGGTGAGACGACATCGACCTTGACCGACGATGAGCACAAGGCTAACATCCGCCTCGGCATACGGCATTGTCAGCGAGGCGACGTGTTCCAGATTGTGCTGTCACGACGCTTCATACAGAAGTACGAAGGCGACGACTTCAAGCTCTACCGTGCCCTTCGCAGCATCAATCCTTCGCCCTACCTGTTCTATTTCGACTTCGGCGGCTTCCGCATCTTCGGCTCTTCGCCTGAAACGCATTGCCGCATAGAGCCAATAGCAAACAGCCAACAGCCAACAGCCAAATACCGTGCCTACATAGACCCAATTGCCGGAACCACAAAGCGCACCGGCGATGCTGAGAAAGACCGGCAGGGAGCCGAATACCTGCGCAACGACCCGAAGGAGAATGCCGAACACGTCATGCTGGTAGACCTGGCTCGCAACGACCTGAGCCGCAATTGCCATGACGTGAAGGTCGACTTCTACAAAGACCTGCAGTACTACAGCCACGTCATCCATCTGGTCAGTCGGGTCAGCGGTGAGCTCGATGCCGACAAAGACCCCATCAAGGCATTCATCGACACCTTCCCAGCCGGTACTCTGAGCGGTGCCCCGAAGGTCAGGGCTATGCAGCTCATCAGTGAATACGAGCCACACAATCGTGGAGCCTACGGCGGATGCATCGGCGTCATCGGCCTTGACGGCTCACTCAATCAGGCCATCACCATCCGCACCTTTGTCAGCCGTAACGGTGAACTGTGGTTCCAGGCAGGCGGCGGCATTGTGGCCAAGAGCAGTGAGGAATATGAGCTGCAGGAAGTGAACAACAAGCTGGGAGCACTGAGAAAGGCCATTCTAATGGCAGAGAAGATGTGAAAAAGGTAATAAAATAAAAAAGTAAAAGGGACTATGAATATCGTTATCATTGACAACTATGACTCGTTTACCTACAACCTGAGTCATTTGATGAAGGAACTGGGCGCCCAGGTCACCGTGCTGCGCAACGACCAGTTCCAGTTGGATGACCTTGAAGTCTTCGACAAGATTGTGTTGAGTCCTGGCCCCGGCATTCCCTCTGAGGCAGGCCTGCTGCTCGATGTTATCCGCACCTATGCGGGACGAAAGCCCATGTTGGGTGTCTGTCTAGGCCATCAAGCCATCGGCGAGGTGTTTGGTGCCCATCTAGAGAACCTGAGCGACGTGTTCCACGGCGTGGCCACCGAAGGCACGCAACTGGGCAATGACCCCATCTTTGCCGGACTGCCCCGCCGCATCACCATGGGCCGCTACCATTCCTGGGTGGTTTCCCGTGAAGGCTTCCCCGACTGTCTTGAGATTACGGCCGAGAGCGACGAGGGACAGATCATGGCCTTACGTCATCGCGACTTCGACATCCACGGCATACAGTTCCACCCAGAAAGTGTGCTGACACTACAAGGACGTGACATCATTCAGAATTGGCTCAAAAATTAAATAAACTATGGCACAGACAATGAAAGACATCCTGAACAGGATGCTGAACCACGAGAACCTGTCTCGTGAAGAAATGAAACAGATATTGATTGGCATCACGCAAAGCGAGTACCCGAACGAACAGATTACCGCCCTGCTCACAGCACTGCAGATGCGAGGCGTGACTGTAGACGAACTGCTGGGCTTCCGCGACGGCATTCTTGAAACGGGAGTCCATGCCCCCCTGGACTGCGAACGCTACATTGACGTCGTAGGAACTGGAGGCGACCGCAAGAACACCTTCAACATCTCTACCACCTCCTGCTTCGTCATTGCCGGAGCGGGCTACAAGGTGGCCAAGCACGGCAACTATGCCGCCACCTCGACCAGCGGTGCCTCTAACGTGATTGCCCACCACGGCATAAAGTTCACCAACGACATCAACCGTCTGAACCGCTCCATCAATGAGTGCGGCATCGTCTATCTGCACGCCCAGCTTTTTGCCAGCGCCATGAAGTTCGTGGGGCCCATCCGCAAGGCACTGCAGTTCCCCACCATCTTCAACCTCCTCGGCCCCATTGTCAACCCCAGCCAGCCCCAATGCCAGTTGCTCGGCGTGGCCAATCTGGACCAGATGCGTCTATATAATAATGTGTACCAGAAACTGGGCATCGACTACGGCATCGTGAACTCCATCGACGGCTATGACGAGATTTCGCTGACGGGCGACTTCAAGGTGACCACCAACGACTACGAGCGAATCTTCTCACCTGCCGACCTTGGCTTCAACGTCATCAAGCCTGAGGAACTGGTGGCTGGTGCTACTGAGGACGAAGCCGCCCAAATTTTCGACTCCGTGCTCGAGAACCGCTGTCTGCCTGGTCAGAAGGAAGTGGTACTGGCCAATGCCGCCTTCGGCATTCAGGTGCTGGAGCGAGGCCAGAAGAGCATTGAGGAGTGCGTTGAGATAGCCCGTGAAAGCATTGACAGCGGTCGTGCCCTGAAGACGTTCAAGCATTTCGTGGAGCTGAACAGTTAAGTTGTAACCACAAAAAGCAAATCATGCAAGACATCCTACAAGAAATCATCGCCACCAAGCAACAGGAACTGGCCAGGATGAAAGCCCCGAAGCCCTCGTTGCGTGAAGCCTTGGTACAGAGCCAGACCGGCATCATAGCCGAGTTCAAGCGCCGCAGTCCCTCAAAGGGATGGATCAAGGAAGACGGACGCCCTGACATCATCCCCCTGTCCTATCAGCAAAACGGTGCAGCCGCCCTGAGCATCCTGACCGACAAGCACTACTTTGGTGGTCACGATGACTTTATCCGCGAGGCCCGCCGCTCGGGTGTCACCCTGCCGGTACTCTATAAGAACTTCGTCATTGACGAGTTTCAGCTCTACGAAGCCTGTCTTTGCGGAGCCTCTGCGGTGCTGCTCATTGCCGCCTGCCTGTCTAAACAGGAATGCGGTCGCTTGCTGCACATAGCCCACAACCTCGGTCTTGAAGTACTGCTCGAGATGCACTCCATCGAAGAACTGGAATATGCTGACCTTGAGCCGGATATGTGTGGTATCAACAACCGCAATCTGGGGTCGTTTGTAACTGATATTGAAAACTCTTTCCGTCTGGCCGAGCGGCTCCCGAAGGATGCCGTCAAGGTAAGCGAAAGCGGCATCTCCAACCCGCAGACCGTTCGTGAGTTGCGCCAAGCAGGCTTCCACGGCTTCCTTATCGGTGAAAGCTTCATGAAAACAGTCGCCCCAGGCTTAGCGCTCAAGAACTTCATCGCTCAACTATGAAATATGGATTCTGAATTAAAAGTTAAGGTTTGCGGCATGCGCGAGGCTGACAACATCCGCGAGGTGGCCGCGCTGGGCATTGACTATATGGGAATGATTTTCTGGTCTAATTCGCCGAGGTGCTTTCCAAGCGGAAGCCCTCAGTTCCCAACCTTCAACGCTCAGCAACTCAAAACCGTGGGCGTTTTCGTCGACGAACAGCCAGAGGTCATTGCCAACCGTGTAGAAAGCTTCGACCTCGATGTCATTCAGTTGCATGGCCACGAAGCGCCCCAGACCATTGAAAGACTCCGCCACGCCCTTCCCCACGTCCAGATATGGAAGGCCGTCAGCATCAGCAGTGCCGACAGCGTGGTTGCCTATAAGGACTACGAGGCTTGCGTCGATGCTTTCGTCTTCGACACCAAGTGCAAAACCGTGGGCGGCAGCGGCCAGCAGTTCGACTGGAGTGTGCTGCAAGCCTACGACGGCCAGCAACCTTTCCTGCTCAGCGGCGGCATTGGTCCCGACGACGCTGAGCGCATCCTAGCCTTTCATCACCCCCGGTGCATAGGCATCGACCTTAACTCCCGT
>CAMZBS010000115.1 GCA_947304695.1 uncultured Prevotella sp. | reverse complement strand
GTACAACAATTATTTGATTTGGGGTGTTAATAAGGTGTTAATTTTAACACCCCAATGGCAAAAATAGGCATTTTAGTAAAATAAAGGAAAAACAACAATATTTGTATTCAGTTGATATTCAATAATATACCTTTCAAATGTTTTCTTTTGTTTTCATGGGTTCGATTCCCTTACCGACTACAATTCCACCTTAAAAGAGGATGTGTCAAAATAGGCACATCCTCTTTAAATTTTTATATTTTATGCTTGGAAGAAGCTTCGGTAGGCTTTTTTCATTCGGCGGACGGCACGGTCGCGAATCTGGCGGACACGCTCACGCTTCAGACCCATGTCTTCGGCTATCTCGGCCATGGTCAGGTGGTCTTGGCCTATGCCGAAATAGGCATTGACCACCCTACTCTCACGCTCGTCGAGCTTGGCAAGGGCATGCTCCACAGCGGTCTCGACATTGGCATTGTAGACACGGACATCGGCCATGGGCGCGTTGGCATCGGCCAGCACCGACAGCAGATTGACGTTGGCCTTCGAGCCTAATGGGGCGTCAACCGAACGAGTGTGGCCTGCCACAGCAGCCTCTACCCTTCGCTCAGAGCTTTCCATCTTCAGGGCCTTCTCAATCTGCTGGCGCACGAAGACCACGGCATAGTTGACGAAGCGCAGGCCGCGCTCGCCGTCGAACTTGCGTGCGGCCTTCATCAGTCCGATGTTGCCTTCACTCACCAAATCTTCCATCTCCAGGCCGTTGCCCTGATACTGACGGGCAATGGCCACCACAAAACGCAGGTTGGCCTCGATGAGCTTGTGAAGAGCCCGCTCGTCGCCTTTGCGGATGCGCAGCGACAATGCCCGCTCCTCTTCCTCGGACAAGAGCTGCTCTTGCCCGATTTCGTCTAAGTATATGTTTAGTTTGCTATCATCCATGGTGCAAAAATAATCATTTGTTTTGATTGCTGCAAATAATCAGTAGGCAAATTTCACGACCAAGGGCAAATGATCGCTGAAGCCGCGCTGGTAGCGGAGGCCAGAGTAAGTGCGCCTGGGATGCACACCGCCATAGCGAGGCTCTTCTTCGAGCAGGAAGGAATCGTCGTTGACGAAGGCTTCGAGCTTGCGCTGAGCCATGGCAGGTGAGGCCAGCACATGGTCAATGCTGCGCCACTGGCCACGATAGCGATAGGTGCCCCGTGCCCGATTGTTACGTCCCCGAGCCTGCCGCGTCAGGTTGACAAGACCGTGCTGCTCCAGCAGCTGGAGCGACGAGCTGTTGTAGTAGTCGTTGAAGTCGCCTGCCACAATCACCTTTCTCTGCTCCAGACTGCCCAGATGCTGAACAATCATGTTGGCCACCTGGCAACGGAAGGGACGGGTTTCCAGTTCGCCTCCATAGCGGCTGGGCGCATGAACCACGAAAACGTGGAGGGTGTCCTGATGGCGGGTCACACCTTTTATATATAATAGGTCACGCGTGGGACGCATGCCTTTGACCAAAGGCACCTCGAGCGTCTCATAGCAAAGCACGCGGAAGACCGAAGGTTGATAGAGCAGGGCCACGTCGATGCCGCGCTCGTCGGGCGACTCGGTCATCAGGTATTCATAACCGGCATTACGCAATAGAGACCGACGAGTGAGGTCACACATCACGCTGTCGTTCTCCACTTCGCAGAGTGCCACCAAGTCGGGAAGGTCTTCCGAACAGGAAAGGATGGCCTGCCCGATATGGTTCAGCTTACGCCAATATCTCGCGTCGTTCCAGTTGCGTAGACCGCCTTCCACAAATTCGGCATCGCCCTTGCCCTCGTCGTGCCTCGTGTCGAACAGGTTCTCACAGTTCAGTTCCACGAAGGTCAGCGTTGCGCTGGGAGCGGCAGACTGAGATTTGACAGGTGCAGCAACACCTGTCAGCATCAGAACTATAAGGGCAAGGTGGAATGCTTTCATCTCTTCTTGATTTTCCAGCCGATGGCAGCAACAAGAACGCTTGTCAGGGGAGAAAGGAGATTGAAGAAACAATAAGGCAGATAAGTGAGTGTGGCCACGCCAAGCACGGTGCTCTGCGTCAGGCCACAAGTGTTCCAGGGCACCAGCACCGAAGTGACTGTGGCACCGTCCTCACAGCTACGGCTGAGCAGACGGGCTTCATAGCCCAGTTTTTCATAGGTGTCGCGGAACATCTGGCTGCTAAGCATGATCGACAGATACTGGTCGGCAAGGGCGATGTTGCAGAAAAGAGCAGTGCCCACGGTGGATGCAACCAGCGAGGCCGCACCTTTGACCATTCTGACGACAAGCTGCATCAGGTCCTGCAACTGACCCGTTGCCGTCAGGGTGCCCCCAAACGTCTGCGCACAGAGAATGAGCCAGATGGTAGGCATCATGCCACCCATGCCACTGGTATGCACCAGTTCGTTGAGCATAGGCACCCCTGTATCGATATCGGTGCTGCCATAGCACACCTGCATCATGCCCTTATAGAGGCTGGTGATGCCTGAGTCACCGGCAATCTCACGAACCAAATCCTGCTGAACCACCAGTCCTACAACGGCTGCCAACAGGATGGCCAGGAAGAGAACGACTATGGACGGCCACCGCCGCGCAATCATCACGCCTGTAAGAACAGGCACTATCAACAGCCACGGAGAGATGACGAACGTGTGCTGGAGGCCGTCCATGAACTCTGCCACATTGCCATGTCCCTCGACGGGCATGGTAAGACCTGCTATGAGAAAGATGAGCAGCGACACGCAGAACGTGGGCACGGTGGTGTAGAGCATGTAGCGTATGTGCGTGAAGAGCGGTGTGCCCGACACGCTGGAGGCCAGCACGGTGGTATCGGAAAGCGGCGACAGCTTATCGCCGAAATAGGCACCTGTAATGATGGAGCCTGCTATCCATCCGTCGTCGAAGCCATGAGCCTTGCCTATGCCCATCAGTGCCAGTCCGATGGTGGCGACAGTAGTCCACGAAGATCCAATCATCATACTGACGAGCGCACAAAGCAGGCTGCTGCTCACAAGGAACACCTCGGGACGGATGATCTGCATGCCGTAGTAGATCATCGTGGGCACGATGCCCGACACCATCCACGTGCCCCCAATGGCACCTATCAACAAAAGAATGATGATGGCCGGTGTGCAACTGGACACCTTGCTGGAAATCTCACGTTCAAGGTCTTCCCACGTCAGACGCTTGGCCAGATGGCCTATCAGCACGCTGACGGCCGATGCCGCCAGCAGCGACACCTGAGAGGCACCATCCAATGTTGCGCTGCCGAAAACGGCAACGCAACACGAAATGAGTGCAATGAGCACGATGAAAGGAATAAAGCTCACTTCCCCGACCTCTCAGTTCTCAACTTTCAACAATCAGCACACCTTCTCCAGTCGCTTCATGATGGCAAACATGAAGATGGCGGAAATGAGGCAGAGGGCAATGAACACGCTCCAGACAGCCCAAAGGGGAATGTTGCCCCAGAGGTAGCCGCCCACGCCTACCAGCTTGTTGCCGATGGCCGTAGCCACGAACCAGCCACCCATCATCAGGCCCTTATACTTCGGAGGTGCCACCTTCGAGACAAACGAGATGCCCATCGGCGAGAGCAGCAGCTCGGCAAACGTCAGAATAAGATAGGTGTAGATGAGCAGCTGCGGCGTGACGTCGGCCACATGGACGGCCACCGACTCACCATCGGGGCCAACCGTGGTCTGCGGCATGGGCAGTCCGAACGATGCAACGGCCATGAGGCAGTAGGCCAGTCCGGCCACCACCATGCCGTAGGCTATCTTGCGCGGAGCAGAAGGCTCCTTGCCCTTCTTGGCCAACGAGCCGAAGATGGCCAGCGACACGGGGGTCAGTGCCACCACATAGAAGGGGTTGAACTGCTGGAAGATGGGAGCCGAGACGGCCACAATCTCACCCTTCGTAGCATCGTACTGGAAGAACAGGAAAGCCAAGGAAAGAAGTATCATCGTTACCGATGCTGCCTTGCCCTTGCCCGTCTTCGACTGGAACAGCGAGAAGAGGGCGTAGACAATAAAGATAACGCAGACAAGGTTCCACACATTGAAGGCCATGCCCTCAACGCCCGTAGAGCTCTTGGCCGTGAACTCATCGGCGAAGTAGGTCAGCGACAGGCCGTTCTGATGGAAGGCCATCCAGAAGAAGATGACCACGGCAAACACCAGGCAGAGTGCCAGAATGCGGGCATTGGTGTCTTTCGGCGACAGTTCCTCGACAGCGGCAGAGGCGCTGCCGGCATTCTTCTTGCCGCCCTCCACATGGCGGAATGTGCCGCGGAAAATGTAGTAGATGGCAATGGAGAGGATGAGCGAGGCACAGGCCACGGCAAAGGCGAAGTGATAGGAATCGTTCACCGACGTGCCCAGGTTCTGCTGTGCCCACTCCATGATCTTCACGGCAGCCGTCGGAGCAAACAGCGCACCGATGTTGA
>CAMZBS010000114.1 GCA_947304695.1 uncultured Prevotella sp. | reverse complement strand
TCGTTGCATCTGAGACCTATCCCGAGGCGATAAGCCGCACTGCCTGGGCACGCATGACCGACGGTGACGGGGAATGGGGATTGACGGCCGATGCCACGCCCGGAGCCAGCAACGCCACTGCCACCTTTGCCCAGGGGCGACTGGCGGCCCCTGTAGTCAGCGTGGGCAGCAAGCTGTTTACCGGCACACTGAAGGTCAAGGTCGACATTCCCGAAGGTGCCACCCTGATGTACACCACCGACGGCACCACGCCTTCGGCCCCAGTGGCAGCAGGCAGCACGCCGAGCCCCTGGACGGAATATGTCATCAACGGCAACTGCGAGGGTAGCGATGCAACAAGCCTGATGAGCAAGGATGCCGATGACGGGAAGACCATCAAGCGGATTGTAGACAAGGTCGGATATGGCAACTCGCGCGGCATTCGCATCCATGCCATTGAGAATCCCACTAACGACTGGGACGCACAGTTCTTCGTCTACACCCCGGAACACGTCTGGCAATCGGGCGAAAAATACCGCTTCCACATGAAGGTGCGTGCCGACAAGCCTGCACACATCTCAACCCAGAGCCACACCACACCCGGCAACTATATTTACTGGAAGATGCTGAACGGCGACTACAACATTGGTACAGAATGGATGGACATAGAATACGAAGGCACCATTACCGACGAGCAAGTGGGAAAGGAAACAAACTGGTGGGGAGAGGCAACGGTCAAGGACTTGCAGACCATTGCCTTCAACCTGAACAACGACCATCAAGACAACAATTTCTATTTCGACAACATCAGCTGGGAACTCTATACCGGCGACGCCCCACAGGCAAGCACCGGCAGCAGCCAGCAAAGTGCCGACGGAGCATTCACCATCTCGCAGACCACCAACCTCAGCCTGCGCCTGTTCCAGGAAGGCTATCTGCCCAGTGTGCCTGTCACCCGCAGCTATATCAAGACCAACAACAAGTACACCATACCTGTGGTGTCGATAGTGGGCGACAAGGATTACTTCACCGACCCGAAGACCGGCATTGACTGCGACGGCGACGGCACCAACGGCAAGACCGGCAACGGACAGAACCAGCCCCGCAACTACAACATGGACTGGGATCGCCCCGTGAATTTCAGCTACCTGAGTCCCGAAGGCGAGATGCTGTTCAACCAGGATGTCAACATCAGCGTGTCAGGAGGATATACCCGTTCGCAGAAATACCGCTCGTTCAAGCTGAAGTCCAACAAGGTGTTCGACGGGCAGAACCGCTTCGACTTCGCCTTCTTCCAGCAAAAGCCCTATATACGCAACAAAGCCGTGCTGGTGCGTAACGGCGGCAACGATGTGTGGACGCACAATGCCCGCTTCCTTGACCCAGCACTCCAGACCATCATCCAGCGTTCGGGGCTCGATGTCGACGTGCAGGCCTACCAGCCCGTCATCGAATATGTCAACGGCCAGCTGCGCGGTGTGCTGAACCTGCGCGAGGTGAACAACGACAAGTATGCCTACGCCAACTGGGGCTATGACGACGAAGAACTCGATGCCTTTGAGAACCTCAACATGAAGAACGGCACCGACAGCGTCATCAAGCGCATCTTTGAACTGGGTCAGAAAATCAACGACGAAGGTGCTTACGAAGAACTGAAGACAATGCTTGACATTGACGAGTACACCAACTACATGGCTGCAACACTGTTCCTTGACAACGACGACTGGCCCAACAACAACGTCAAGGGCTACCGCTCACAGCACGACGGACGCTACCGCTTCGTCAGCTTTGACCTCGACTACGCCTTCGCTTTATGCGGAAACAACAAATACAATGAAGACGCTTTCAAGTTCTTCTATAATTTCAGAAACAGCGGCACACAGAACTATGAGTTTGTGCGCCTCTTCCTGAACCTGCTCAACAACGACGACTTCCGCCGGAAGTTCATCGACACTTTCTGCATAGTGGCTGGCAGCGTGTTTGAGTCAAGCCGCGCCAATGCCATCGTCGACGAGCTGCTGGCCAACGTGAAGCCCATGACAGACCTCATGAAACAGCAGGGCATCAACGACGGTCATGACCCAGAGCGTGCCGCCAACACCATCAAAAACAAGCTCAGCGGACGGTCGGCTATGATGACAGGCTACATGAAGAACTTCTCGCCCATGAAGCTCTCCAACACGGCACAGAGCGTTACGCTGACAGCCGACACCGAAGGGGCACACCTGTTCATCAACGGCATTGCAGTGCCCTACAGCTACTTCAAAGGCCACCTCTTCGCCCCTGTCACCCTGAGAGCCGAAGCACCGGCAGGCTACCGCTTCAAGGAATGGAAAAAAGGGAGCACAACACTCAGCACTGATGCCTCTATCAGCCTGCCGTCGGGCAGCAACCTCTCGCTTACCGCCTCGTTCACCCCGCTGGAGTCCCCACAGACTGCCCCCGTGAGAATCAATGAGGTGAGTGCCGCCAACGGCATCTACGTCAACGAATATTTCAAGCGCAATGACTGGGTGGAACTCTACAACACCACCAACAAGCCTGTCGATGTTGCAGGGATGTATCTCTCCGACGATCCGCAAAACCCCAGCCAATATTGCATCGCCAGCTCTCAGGCTTCGACCGTCATCCCTGCCCACGGCTACCTCATTGTGTGGTGTGACAAGCTCGTGTCACAATCGCAGCTTCACGCCACATTCAAACTGGCTTCCGAGGGCGGCGACGTCATCCTCACGGCTGCCGACTCGTCGTGGAACGACCGACTGACCTACTATGAGATGAAGGCCGACGAGACCGTGGGCCGCTATCCCGACGGCAGCAACCAGATTCTGGCCATGAACATACCCACCATTGGCCGTGCCAACCTGACGTCGAGCTATGTCACACCCGTTATTCAGACAGACTTCAGCGGCATTAGCGACCTGGCTGTCGCCAGCAACAGCCTCACGGCACGCTACGCAACCCAACGCCTTATAGTGGAAGGCAATGCCAGCGGACCGCTGAACATTACCATAACAAACATGGCAGGACAGCGCGTGGCCAACCTCACGGCCACTCTATCAGCAGGCCATGCCGAGGTGCCCGTTGACCACCTTGCAGGCGGTACCTACGTGGCCGTTGTTAGCGACACAAAGGGGCTGTGTGCCGTGTGTAAGTTTATAAATATGCGAAAATTCTAACAAGAATGAAAAAATATTGAAAAATAATCAGGAAAAGTTTGCAGGAATGAAAATAAATGCATAACTTTGCCGACGAAAATTAAACTGAAGAGAAAAATGAACAGACAGGCAAACGCATGGTGGTGGCAAAGCTCAAGATTCGGAAAATCGTGAGACACTTGCCGTGTGCGTACTGCTGTTGCAGAGAATAGAAGGCTCGTCGTTCTTACGATGGGCCTTATTTCTTTTAAAGAACAACCCCTTTCAACAAACGACCATCAAACAAAAACAAAAAGACAAATATGAGCTATTTAGTCAACGAAAAAGGATTCTATGGCGAGTTCGGCGGAGCCTACGTGCCCGAGATACTCTATGCCACAGTGAAGAACCTGCAGAAGCAGTACCTGCCCATCCTGGAAAGCAAGGAGTTCCAGCAGGAGTACATGGAACTGCTGCGCGACTATGTGGGACGCCCTTCCCCACTCTATCTGGCCCGTCGCATGAGTGAGAAATACGGCTGTCAGCTTTATCTGAAGCGTGAAGACCTGAACCACACCGGTGCCCACAAGATCAACAACACCATCGGACAGATCCTGCTGGCCAAGAAGATGGGCAAGAAGCGCATCATTGCCGAGACGGGGGCCGGACAGCACGGCGTGGCTACGGCTACGGTCTGTGCCCTGATGGACATGCCCTGCGTGGTCTATCAGGGAGCACTTGATGTGGAGCGACAGCACGTGAATGTGGAGCGCATGAAGATGCTCGGTGCCGAGGTGCGCCCCGTGAAGACCGGCAACTGGACGCTGAAGGACGCCACCAACGAGGCCATCCGCGACTGGTGCTGCCATCCGCAGGACACCTTTTATATTATAGGAAGTACCGTGGGGCCACATCCCTACCCCGACATGGTGGCCCGTCTGCAAAGCATCATCTCAAAAGAAATCAAGGAACAGCTGCAGGAGAAAATAGGGCGTGACTATCCCGACTACCTGATGGCCTGCGTGGGCGGCGGCTCGAATGCCGCAGGAACCATCTACCACTACATTGACGATGAGCGCGTAAAGATCGTGCTGGCCGAGGCTGGCGGACAAGGAGTGGAAACAGGCCACACCGCTGCTACCATCCATGCCGGACGACTGGGCATCCTCCACGGAGCCAAGACACTGGTCATGCAAACACCCGACGGTCAGATTATTGAGGCCGAAAGCATCTCGGCAGGACTGGACTATCCCGGCATCGGCCCCATGCACGCCAACCTAGCTACACAACACCGCGCCACCGTCTACAGCATTAACGATGACGAGGCTGTGCATGCTGCCTACGAGCTGACCCGCATGGAGGGCATCATCCCTGCCTT
>CAMZBS010000113.1 GCA_947304695.1 uncultured Prevotella sp. | reverse complement strand
TTCGCCACATTCGCATTCGCCATCTCCAACTTCTTCTTGGCCTCATTCACCTTGAAGTTGCTCTGGTTCACCTGCAGCTCAATCAACTCGCGGGCTTCGTCCATCTCCAGACTGGCCATGGCCGTAGCTACTTTCGAGGCACGTACCTTATATTTCACATCGCCCCAGTTCCATACAGGCACGCGAACTATGACACCCAAATTCCACACGCCGCCGAACTTCTTCTCAAAGCCGTTGAATGTATTCGGGTTGGTCATGGCATAGCCACCTGTCACCAGTACCTGCGGCAGATTGCCAGCCTTCAGCACATTTGTTGCCTGCTTGCTCAGGTCAATCGTATTCTGAAGCACCTTCAGCTCAGGACGATTGTCATAATTCAGATTATTCGGAGTACTCAGAGTATTCTGATTATTGGGAAGGCTCTCACGCTCCTCATCGGCCAGCGTGATATTATCATCTACCGGCAGACCTATCATTTGACACACCAGCATCTTCGACAGTGCCAGACCGTCTTTCACCTGAGTCAGTGCCATCTCAGCCTCATTCACCCTGACGCCGACACTCAGACCATCACCCTTGGTGGCCACACCTTGGTCGATCATCTTCTGCACGTCGGCCTTCAGTTTCTTCACCAGCGCCACGTAACTCTCGGCCAGTGTCTGCTTATGACGCAATGACACCACCTGCCAGTATGCCTGGTCTATGTTATACAAGGTTCCCTGACGCTTCATCTCCAATGAGTTCGCTGCCATCTGTTCGTTGATGTCAGCCATCTTGTTGGCTGCCACGATGGCACCGCCCATGAAAACAGGTTGCGTGACCGTTACAGCACCGGCAAACATATTTCGGGTATCGGTGCGGAAGCCGTCCACAATGCCACTACCAACCTGGTCGAGGGCACCGGCAAACTGTGCCAGGTCACTCCCCATCTTGGCTTGCGTAGCGGCAGGCAGGGCCGACGTCAGCGGCGACAAAGCATCCTGTAACTTCGTGGCCGTATTCGTACCCAAGTTACTCAGCGCCGATTTCTGGTCATCGTTCAGGATGGAGATTTCCTTACTCATCCACAAATAGCCACCCAAGGCGTTGACTTTCGGGAGATACTGCGTGCGAGCTGACTTACGCGTGTAGGCATTCACCTCCTGCTTCATCTTCGCCAACCCCATCTGTTTGTTGTTTCTCAGTGCCATCGCCCTGCAACTGTCGAGTGTCAGCAGTCGCTGACATTGGCCGCTCATCGGTAACAGCACCAGCAGCCCGAGCATCACCGCCCGCGCCATTACTGTTCTTTTTTTCCTGGTCTTTTTCATCGCTAATAGTTTATTGTTTAGAATTCATATCCGAGATTGAGGTAGAAGTACGCTTTCTTGGTGCGGTTGCTGTAGCCCAAGGAAGCACCAACAGGACCAAACATCGTGTTGTAGTAGAAGGCACCCTGTACACCGAGCAATGTCCGGTAGTCCAAGAGTTCTTTTACCTTGGCAGCTTTCTGGGCACCGGCTACGCGGAGCAGCAAGTAGGCACTACGGCCGATACGCTGCTGGGCTTGCAGCTGGGCGGCCACAAACTGACGTTCAACAGATTCCAGGTTGCCTATGCCAGCGAAGGGCATCTGCTGCTCAATATAATGGCCGAACCACTCACCGCCGACAGTGTTGCCAAAGACAGGTGGAACCACGGAACCGACGAGCAAACGACCATAAAGCATCGGCTGGAGGGTGAAACGCTCGCCAAAGGTAAACGACATACGCCAATCGGCACTAACGTCGCTCATTCCGGTCGTTTTTCCTATCTCCGTACCATCATCTGCATACTCATTGAGCTTAGCGAAATTGTTGGTCAGATAGGCATACTCAGCCTTGAAGCGGGCACCACGCGTGGGGAAGTACCAGTTGTCCTCACTGTTGTAGTTCAGTCGGGCACGATAGCTGAAGAAGTGCTCGTTTTTGAGCGTCACCCGACGGGATGACTCCGAAACAAGTGCGTCACGGTAGTGCATATAGTCCCAGCGCAGACCGAACTGGATGTTGAAGTGCCGGAAATCATTATTGAAAGGTATCAGTTCACCCTGGAACTGATTAAATAATATATTGTACGCACGATCGCCCTCCATGAACACATCCACGTCGTTGCGACGGAACTCGTAGCTGAGCGTAGGACGTGTGAAGCTGCGCGGGTGGATGGTCAGCTCGGCACGTGTCTTCAGGCGCTTGCCTAATCGCACGGTGATGTCGGTGCTCATCGGTACAGCGGTCTTAAACGGGATGTCGAGACCCAGTTGCACAGCGGCATACTCTTCAGAGTCATAGCGGAAACCGGCCTGGAACTGTACCGACTTGCGCTCACCGGCCGTGAGAATGACACGCACACCGTCGGCCTCGCGCCACATGGAATCCTTTTCGTTATACAACGAGCGGGGGGCCAGCTTTGGCAGTTTCATGGGCAGGATGTTACATTCTGCCGTCTGGTAGAACAAGTCCACACGCATCGAAGTGGTGAGTTCCTGCTCCAGCTTGGCGTCGATGTAGTCTTTCATCGGTGTCAGATGGAACTTCTGACGGAGGAAAGTCTCATCTTGCGGCGTCATATTCTCAAAGCTGATCTCGAGGATGCGGTGTTTTTCAGTCATCACCTGCGGGCGCAATGGATGATTGAGTTCAGGACGGTAGCCGGGCTCGACGCCGATGCGCTCTTTCAGGGCCATGATCTGGTCCCAGTGGCGCATGGCCTCTTCCTCACCGCGACGTACAAGCGTGTCGATGGCTTCCAAAGAGAAGCTTGCGGCATTGTATCCCTTGGTGTCGACGGCCATGTGCAGGTCGGTCATCGCGATGTTGTCGTCGACCTTGTTCTTACAGTTCACGTCGATGATCTGACTCAGGATGCTCATGGTACCACCCATGTCCTCGGCCTCCTTCGGGGGACCTTGCACGGTGACGCCAATCACGATCTCAGCACCCATCTCACGGGCGATATCCACGGGATAGTTATTCTTCAAACCACCGTCGACCAACACCTTGTTGCCGATTCTTACGGGCGAGAAAGCAGCTGGAATGGCCATCGAGGCACGCATGGCCTGTGGCAGTCGTCCGCTATGAAAGTCCACCTCTTCATTGGTGATGATGTCTGTCGCTACACAGGCAAAGGGAATGGGAAACCTGTTGAAGTCGACCGAATCGGTAAATCCCACGCAGAGTTGCTGGAAGAGCTCGGCCAAGTTCTTACCCTTGATGATGCCGCCCGCATTCTGATCCTTCTTGCCGAGTGTCAAGCCCGTGCTGAAGAAATAGGTATTCTGCTTCTTGCGGTCGCTGAGACTCTGGTTACGCAAATCCTCCTTGTCGGTGATGACATAGCTCCAGTCCTGCACACGGACCATTGAGTCGAGTGAATGAGAATTGTAGCCGATGGCGTAGAGACCACCGATGATGCTACCCATCGACGTGCCGGTGACGATATCGACGGGGATGCCCGCCTTCTCCAACACCTTCAGCACACCGATATGTGCCATACCCTTGGCGCCACCGCCACTCAATACAACGGCCACCTTTTTCCTCGGCGGCTCTTTACTCTCTTTCTCTTCCTGTGCGCTCACCGTGCCACACATCAGCACAGCGGCCATCATCATGATGATCTTTTTCATTTTATCTATGGTATTTTTTCCTATATTCTAATGGTGTCATGCCCAAATGCTCCTTGACGTACTTGCCAAAGAATGAGGCATTGGGGAAATTCAGGTCGTTGGCTATCTCTTGCATCGTCATGTCGGTAAAGCGCAGACGGCGCTCAATAGCCTTCAGCGTAAAGAGTTTTATCATCTCGCTCGGCCTGCGGCTCATCGTCTCCTTAAGCAATGTCGAAAGGTATTTCGGCGTGACGTTCAGTTGACTGGCGAAATCATCCACCTTGCGGATACGGCCGTCGCTCTGCTCCACCAGACGCACGAACTTGTCAGCCAACCGACGTCTGTGGAAACCCGTCGTGTTGTCAACCTGAAAGTCCGACTGCTCTTTCTGCTCCTTGTCGCGACGCATCATGCAAAGCATTTCAAGCATCATCGTACTGACAAGCGAGCGAACGATATCGGAATACAACAAGGGGCTTTGGTCTCTCATTCGGCGGCATAACAGCTGGAAATAATCATCAAGCAAAGCCACGTCATCATCGGACAGATGCACTTTCGGGTGTTGCTTGAGGTAGGTCAGGTCTGCCAAACTTACTTCACCATACATATTGATGTTCCATAGTTCGCTACGGGAGAACCAAATCTGCCGACAATTGAAATCCGGTGATGACATGAAATTACAGACAACACTATGTGCCATATATAGATACAGGTCGTTCTTGTGAAGCTGTATCTGCTGTCCGTCGTAGTCAAACTGAGCCATGCCTCCAGTACAAATGACGATAAGGCCATGACTGTCAAGTGATAATTCGCCCTGTGGCAATGAACCGAAGTTCTCCATGACCACAAGTTCGTCGCTATCACCAATCCTAAGCGTATCGTCCCCCCTGCGGGGCT
>CAMZBS010000112.1 GCA_947304695.1 uncultured Prevotella sp. | reverse complement strand
TGACCTCGCTGGCCATGGTCATCGGTCTGCTGCCGATGATGTTCGCCTCGGGTGTAGGTAAGAATGGTAACCAGACCTTAGGCGCCGCCGCCGTGGGTGGTATGTTGGTCGGTACGCTGTGCCAGCTGTTCGTTGTGCCTACGCTGTTCGTCATCTTCCAGTCGCTGCAGGAGAAGTTCAGTCCCATGAAGTTCGACAATGAGGAAGAGAACGAAGATGTGGCTACCGAGATTGCGCAGTATGCACATCGTCCCGTAGATTATGAATTAGAGAAGTAATGCACAATGCAGAATGCACAATTAAATAGAAGAAGTAGAATATGTTGACAAGAAATAAAGGAATTTTCAGGCGTAGCCAATTATGCATTATGCATTGTGCATTGTGCATTGTAGCAGCAACGCTGCTCACTGGCTGCGGCCTTTACAACAAGTACGAGCGGCCTAAGGTTGTGGCCGACGGGATAGTACGCGACCCCGTGGCTCAGAACGGTGCGCTACAGTCTGATGGCGAGGAGTCGTTCGGCAACCTGCCCTGGCGCCAGCTCTTCACTGACCCGCAGTTGCAGAGTCTCATCGAGCAGGGGCTCAATAAGAACCCCGACCTGCTGAATGCCACCCTGAACATCCAGATTGTGAACGAGGCGCTGAAGTGTGCCCGTCTGGCCTTCCTGCCAAGCATCGCACTCTCGCCACAAGGCAGCATCTCGACGCTGAAGACCGACCCCTCGGTGACCACGAAGGCTTACCAGCTGCCTGTCAGTGCCTCATGGAACGTCGACCTCTTCGGCAACCTGCTGAACGCCAAGCGGTCGGCACAGATGCAGCTCATCGCCACCAGAGACTATCAGACGGTGGTGAAGTGCAACATCGTCACGGGCATCGCCAACCTCTACTACACGCTGTTGATGATCGACCGCCAGCTGGAGATTCTCACGGACATGGAACAGCTGACCAAGGAGACCTGGGACAAGATGAAGTTCATGCACGACAACCGCGTGGGCTACCGTTCTACCGCCGTGCAGAGTGCCGAGGCCGCCTACTACTCGGTGCAGGCGCAGAAGGTGGACATGCAGCGCCAGATGCGTGAGTGCGAGAACGCCCTCTCACTGCTCATCGCCCAGCCTGCCCAGAGCATCCCCCGCGGTCGTCTGGCCGACCAGTCGCTGCCCTCGCAGTTTGCTACCGGCGTCAGCCTCTCCCTGCTGAACAACCGTGCCGACGTGCACGCTGCCGAAATGGCACTGGCCCAGTGCTTCTACGATGTACAGCAGGCCCGCTCACGCTTCTATCCCAACATCACCATCACGGGCAGTGGCATTTTCACCAACAACAACGGTTTGCTTAACCCCGGCAAGATGCTGTGGTCGGCTGTCGGCTCGCTCGTCCAGCCCATCTTCCAGCACGGACAGATTGTAGCAGGGCTGAAGGTGGCCAAGTTGCAGTACGAACAGAAGTACAACACCTGGCAGAACACCGTCCTCAAGGCCGGCAACGAGGTGTCGAACGCCCTCGTCAGTTACAATGCGGCAGCCGAGAAAGGTGCCCTTGAGTCCAAGCGTGTCGCCGTGCTGAAGCAGAACGTCGAAGACACCAAGAAGCTGATGGAGTCCAGTTCGAACACCACCTATCTGGAGGTCATCTCGGCCCAGTCTAACCTGCTCAATGCTGAAATCTCCGAGGTCACCGACCAGTTCAATAAGATGCAAGCAGTAGTCAACCTGTACCAAGCCCTTGGCGGCGGTGCAAAATAACCAGAGTATTTATGGCAAGCGAAATTAGTCCCAAGGCCGAAATATCGCCCAAGGCGAAGATCGGCAACAACTGTAAGATATTCCCCTTCGTCTATATTGAGGACGACGTGGAGATAGGCGATGACTGCATCATCTTCCCCTTCGTCAGCATCTGTAGCGGCACCCGTATGGGCAAGCGCAACAAGGTGCACCAGGGCAGCGTCATCGGCGCACTGCCTCAGGACTTCGAGTTCTGCGGCGAGCGCTCGGAGTGCATCATCGGCGACGGCAACGTCATCCGCGAGAACGTGGTCATCAACCGTGCCACCCACACCGGCGGACAGACCGTCATCGGCAACGAGAACGTGCTGATGGAGGGTGCCCATATCTCGCACGACACGAAGGTCGGCAACCGTTGCGTGTTCGGTTATGGCACGAAGATAGCAGGCGACTGTATCATCGAGGACAGCGTCATCTTCTCCTCGTCTGTCATTGAGAACGCAAAGACCCGCGTCGGCAAGGGTTCGATGATTCAGGCCGGAACCACTTTCTCGAAGGACGTTCCTCCCTACATCATCTGCACCAAGCACGCTGAGTTTGGCGGTGTCAACTTCGCCGTCGGCCGTCAACACGGCGTCGACGAAAAGACCCTGAAACACATTTCCAATGCTTACCGTCTGGTGTTCAGCGGCGGCACGTCGCTCTTCGACGCCATCAACCAGATTGTCGAGCAGGTGCCCGAAGGTGCTGAGATCCGCCACATCGTCGAGTTCCTCCAATCTAGCCAGCTCGGCATCATCATGAGGAAATAGCCACAAACGCCTGCGGACGCCACAGCACTTCCGCAGGCGTTTTCTGTCTTTTGCTGTGAATCTTAAAAACAACAATAAGATGAAGAGACACTCATATATCGTTCTTTTGATTTTATGGTTTGCCTCGTGCAATCTGACTGTTAAAGCCCAGGAGAATAGTCCTGTGGATTCAAATGCTTATGTCACCAACTCCTTATGGGACAACTTGTATGGCCAGATCGGTGTGGACATGTGGCTGCAGAACCCGTATGGTTCCAATTTCAAGAACGTGTTCCCTAACGGTAAGTCCTATGGCGTCGATGTGGCCGTGGGAAAATGGTTCACTCCTGAATTTGGCCTGAGGGCTAACCTGTCTTTGGAAAACACTTTCCTTCAGAGTGATCATGCTAAATGGTTACGCCATCAAAAGGGCTATTTCACGGTCTTGGCTGACTTTGAGTTTGACATCCTGAATCTTGTCGGAAGCTATAAGCCCGACCGGAAATACTCTCTAACCGTATTTCCGAGGGCTGGTGCTTTTGTTGAGTTGAAGAATGGCATTGGTTCTCCCATCTTAGGTCTTGGCATTGGGAATATATTCCGGCTAAGCAGCAAATGGAGCCTCTATGCAGACGTGTCTTATCAGGCAACAAACAGCGTGATAGGCTTCGGCACGGGCACTGGTTCTGGCAGCAACGGCTATTTTGACATCAGCGTCGGCATGCAAATGAATTTCGGCAAGCAAAGTTTTCATAAGCTCTCGGACAACGTGGAGCCTACGAAAGATGCTGTGGTTCTTAATGGCTTTTGGGACAATTGGTTTATCCAGGCCGGTCTGGGCATGTCGCTGCTGAACAGATATGGCGAGAACTTTGCTCATGTCTTCCCGAATGGAAATACATTCGGCGTCAACCTCGGTCTGGGTAAATGGATCTCTCCCGGCGTCGGCATTCGTGGCGGACTGAACTGGCAGAATGGTATCGTAGGGAATAATCATTTCAGTTGGATGGATACAAAAGACAAGCCCGGCAGCAACCATGACGGCGGAGGATATGGAGCCATCTATGCCGACCTGTTCCTCAACCTGCACAACTTGTTCGGCGAATATGATAAGGATCGCGTGTGGGAAGCCATCCTCTTCCCCCGTGCTGGATTGGACAGCAACTTTGAATACGACACAGCTTCTCCAATAGCGGGTATCGGCACTGAGCAGACGTTCAAGCTAAACGACCGGCTGAAGGTGTTTGCCGATGTGGCTTATCAATTCACGCCCAATGAATTTGTGCAGGGGAAGACCATTAGCCGTCACTCTGGCAGCACAGGCTGGTTTGATTTCAATGTTGGCGTTCAGTACGAGATAGGACAGGCTGTCGGCTGGGATAAGCCCGGCGACAAAAAGAGGTCAGTCCAGACAATTGCTGGTCACAACTGGCCGAGGTTCATTGTAAACACAGGTGCCTCGGTGGTGGTGGCCTATGGTGCGAAGACTGCACTGAAGGGCATGATCAAAGAGGAAAGGCCTGACCATTCTGACAACAAGTCGTTCCCGTCTGGCCATGCCTCGATGGCTTTTGCTGCGGCGAGGTCAATCGACAAGGAATTCAGGCAGGAGAGCATCTGGATTCCGATAGCCGGTTATGCGGCTGCCACGGCCGTAGGCATAGAGCGTGTGGCCCGCGACCGCCATCATTGGTATGATGTGTTAGCCGGCGCTGGTGTGGGTATCGGTGCAACCGAGCTCACCTGGTGGCTCAGCGATAAGCTCTTTGGCAAGGGCAGCAACGTTGCCGTCGGCACGTCCGGTACGACAGTGGATGTTGCGGTAGGGTTTTAACTCCCCGAAACGACCTGCGGACCTATTGTTCGGCCCCGAGAAATCATGAAGGAATAATGTATGTTTAACTTGTAAATATTTAAGACTATGAGCAGGATTAAGACTATCGGTATTTTGACATCGGGCGGTGATGCCCCAGGTATGAATGCAGCCATCCGCGCCGTGACGCGCGCAGGTATTTACAATGGTTTTAAGATCAAGGGTATCTATCGTGGCTACGACGGCCTCATCAATGATGAGGTGAAGGAGTTTACCACCG
>CAMZBS010000111.1 GCA_947304695.1 uncultured Prevotella sp. | reverse complement strand
AAGGAACCGACGAAGACCTGAAGCAGACAAAGGTCACACAGCCTGCCGTCTTCCTCCACTCGGTCATCTCGGCCATCTGCATGGGCGATGCCTTCGATCCCAAGATGACAGCCGGCCACTCACTGGGCGAGTTCTCGGCTCTCGTTGCTGCCGGTGCGCTCTCGTTCGAAGACGGTCTGAAGCTGGTCTATGCCCGTGCCATGGCCATGCAGAAAGCCTGCGAAGCTCAGCCTTCGACCATGGCTGCCATCATTGCCCTGCCCGACGAGAAGATTGAAGAAATCTGTGCCGAAGTATCAAAGATGGATAAGGGCGTGGTTGTTCCGGCTAACTACAACTGCCCAGGCCAGCTGGTCATTAGCGGAAACATCGAAGCCATCAACGAAGCCTGCGAACAGCTGAAGGCTGCCGGTGCCAAGCGTGCCCTGCCCCTGAAGGTAGGCGGTGCTTTCCACAGCCCCCTGATGCAGCCTGCCAAGGACGAACTGCAGGCCGCCATCGAGCAGACAGAGTTCAAGACACCCAAATGCCCCGTCTATCAGAACGTTGACGGTAAGCCCCATACCGACGCTGCCGAAATCAAGCAGAACCTGATTGCCCAGCTCACGAGCTCAGTACGATGGACTCAGTGCGTGCAGTCGATGATTGCCGACGGTGCCACCGACTTCACCGAGTGTGGCCCCGGCAAGGCCCTGCAAGGCATGATTGCCAAGATTGACCGCAACGTCACGGCACACGGAATAGAATAAAAGAAAACATCCACAAGCCTACATGAAACAGAAAATCATTATCTATCAGGTACTGCCCCGACTCTACGGCAACCGCAACACCACCCGCAAGGAGAATGGTTCCATTGAGGAGAACGGATCGGGCAAAATGAACGACTTCACGTCGACAGTGCTCAAGAAAATCCGCGAGAAGGGCATCACTCACGTGTGGTACACTGGCATTATCCGCCATGCCACACAGACCGACTATAAGGCATTCGGCATTCCCCGACAGCATCCGGCCGTTGTCAAAGGCAAGGCTGGTTCGCCCTACGCCATCGCCGACTACTACGACGTTGACCCCGATCTGGCTGTCAATGTGGAAGAGCGCATGGACGAGTTCGAGAAACTGCTGAGTCGCACCCACAGAGCCGGTCTGAAATTCATCATCGACTTCGTGCCCAATCATGTGGCACGCCAGTACAAGTCAGTCTGCAAGCCCAAAGGTGTGAAAGACCTCGGTGCCAATGACAACACGGAACTGGGTTTCGACCCGCAGAACAACTTCTATTATTGTCCCGGACAGTCGCTGGTGCCCTATTTCGACCTTTATCATGGCGAAAAGCAGCCTTACGAAGAGACTCCTGCCAAAGCTACCGGCAACGACCACTTCGACAATGCTCCCGGACAGAACGACTGGTATGAGACGGTGAAGCTGAACTATGGCGTGGACTACTACGCCGGACGCATTGGTCACTTCGACCCAACTCCCTCCACCTGGAAGAAGATGCTCCACATCCTGCTGTTCTGGGCTGGCAAGGGCGTTGATGCCTTCCGCTGCGACATGGCCGAGATGGTGCCTGCCGAGTTCTGGGCATGGGCCACGAAGCAGGTCAAGGACAAGTATCCCGAAATCGTCTTCATCGGCGAAGTATACAACCCCAACGAATACCGCCGCTATCTGGAGTCGGGTTTTGACTACCTGTATGACAAGGTTGGCATGTACGACACCATGCGTGACGTCATCTGCCACCACCGCGACAGCAGTGCCATCACCCAAGCCTGGCAGGCCTGCGACGACATTCGCAACCACATGCTCTATTTCCTCGAGAACCACGATGAGCATCGTATTGCCAGCGACTTCTTCGCAGGCAGCGGCCGCAAAGCCATGCCGGCCCTCATCGCCAACGCACTGATGCAGCAGAACCCCTTCATGGTCTATGCCGGACAGGAGTATGGTGAGCGCGGAATGGACAAGGAAGGCTTTAGCGGACAGGACGGCAAGACCACCATCTTTGACTACTGGTCTATCGACACGCTCTGCCGGGCCGATGCCAATCAGCTGACGGCTGAAGAGCAGCAGTTGGCCGACGTCTACTCGAAGGTGCTCAACTTTGCCCGCAAGGAGAAAGCCATTGGCGAAGGCGAGATGTTCGACCTCATGTACGTGAACCAGCAGTACCAGCGTCAGTATGCCTTCCTGCGTAAGGCTGGCAAGGAGATTGTGCTGGTGGTGGTCAACTTCGACGATGCCCCCGTTCAGATGGACCTCAACCTGCCTGCCCACGCCTTTGACTGCATGGACATCAAGGAAAAGGTCTACACAGCTACTGAACTGTTCAGTGGTGCCTCCTTCCAGTTGGAGCTACAGAAAGACACCGTGCTGGAGCTGCACATGGCTCCATACGACGGCATCGTTTGCAAAATAAAATAACGATGGAGCTGAACGATCATAACAAGGACGAGTTTCCCCCTGCTCACACAGCCGAACACCTGCTCAATCAGACCATGATCCGGCTCTTCGACTGCGGTCGAAGCTATAATGCCCATATCGAGCGGAAAAAGAGCAAGATGAGTTTCCATTTGGACCACAAGCCCTCGCGGCAGGAAGAGAAGGAGATTGAACGGCGCATGAACGAGCTGATAGCCGACGACCTGCCCGTGAGTTTCGAGTTCGTAACACGCGACACGCTGCCCGACGGCATCGATGCTGACCGTCTACCGGAAGATGCCAGCGAGACCATCCGTCTGGTGCGCATCGGCGACTACGATGTCTGTCCCTGCATTGGCAAACACGTGCGGAGTACTTCACAGATAGGCCGCTTCGAGATGTTGGGCACCAACTGGGACGAGATGGAACATTCGTTCCGCGTGAGGTTCAAAATCGTTCAGTAGTCACGCAACAATTAAGTAAAAAAACGCTTAAATGCCCCGCCTTCTTCCTCAGCAAACATGTAAAGGAAAATCATGGCGGGGCATTTTATTAAAACATCATGAACATGAAAATTGGAGATAAAGTTAGATTCCTGAGCGAAATAGGCGGTGGCCGCGTGGCCGGATTCCAAGGCAAAGACATCGTACTGGTGGAAGATGCCGATGGATTTGAAGTGCCCATGCAAATCAGCGAGGTGGTGGTCATTGGCGACGAGAACTACGACACGAAACACGTGGTGGAAGTAAAACAGCAACAGGCCCAGGAAGAAGAGGAAGAGATAGAGGAGGAACCCGCCGACCGTCCTGTTACCTTCAAGACACAGCCCGAAGAACGCAAGGGTGGCGAACAGCTGTCGGCCTACCTGGCCTTCGTTCCCATCGACTTGAAGGAACTCACGCATACACGCTTCGAAGCCTACTTCATCAACGATTCCAACTATTACATGCGCTTCACCTACCTTTCTTCGGAAGGCAACAGCTGGTACCTCAGGGCCACGGCCGAGGTAGAACCCAATACAAAACTCTACATTGAGGAATTTGGCCGCGAGATTCTGAACGAACTGGAACGCGTGACCGTTCAGATACTGCCTTACAAGCGAGAGAAGAACTTCCTGTTGAAGCCTGCCGTCGACGCTCAGTTCCGCATCGATGCGGTGAAATTCTACAAACTGCACACCTTCCAGGAGAACGACTACTTTGAGCAGCCTGCACTCATCTACACCGTCATTGAGAACGACCGTCCGTTGAAGCCGCTCTTCGTCGATCCCAAGACGCTGAAGGAGGAGATGTTCCAGAAAAAGGAGGAACAGAAGCCCCGCCCCCTCATCACACCAGCCCACAAAGAAGGCGGCCCCATCGTCGTCGACCTGCATGCCGACGAGATTCTGCAGTCCACCAGCGGCATGACAGCCACCGACATCCTGAACTATCAGCTCGACGTGTTCCGCAAGACACTGAAGGAATATGAGAAGAAGAAGGGCACACGCATTATCTTCATCCACGGCAAGGGCGAAGGTGTGCTGCGACGTGCCCTCATCAACGACCTGCAATACCGTTTCAAGCATTATACTTTCCAGGATGCTTCGTTCCAGGAATACAGCTACGGAGCCACGCAAGTGACCATCCGATAAACACATTTCGTGATAATTGCGTGATAAATGTGTTATTTTTGCATAATTCTTCCAGGAAACAACATCGGTATCAAGAAAAATTCGTATATTTGCATTCTCATTGCTAACTAAAAAACATAACCTATAAAAAAACACTGTTATGGTAAACGACAACAAAGTTATGAACATGGCTGCCGACAACATCCGTATCCTGGCAGCTTCGATGGTTGAAAAGGCTAAGTCGGGACACCCCGGCGGCGCTATGGGTGGTGCAGACTTCATCAACACCCTGTACAGTGAGTTCTTAGTGTATGACCCCGAGAATCCCGCATGGGAGGGTCGCGACCGTTTCTTCCTCGATCCTGGTCACATGGCTCCAATGCTTTACAGCCAGCTCGCCCTCATCGGCAAGTACACGCTGGAGGACCTGAAGAACCTGCGTCAGTGGGGTTCAGTAACTCCTGGTCACCCCGAGCGCGAGATTGAGCGCGGCATCGAGAACACCTCTGGTCCTCTTGGTCAGGGTCACTGCTTCGCTGTAGGTGCTGCCATCGCCGCTAAGTTCCTGAAGGCTCGTCTGGGCAACGTGATGAACCAGACCATCTACGCCTACATCTCTGACGGTGGCGTGCAGGAGGAGATTTCGCAGGGTGCTGGCCGTATTGCCGGTAACCTGGGACTCGACAACCTCATCATGTTCTACGA
>CAMZBS010000110.1 GCA_947304695.1 uncultured Prevotella sp. | reverse complement strand
CCAGTACTTGCGCAGACCCTCGTCGCGGTAGTATTCCATGGCCCACATGGGCTTGGTGGCCGACTTGTTGATGTAGAGCATCTCACCACCATACTCAGCCTCTGGACGGTCGAGCATCTCACGCGAGCCAATGGCGCGGCCACCGCATGGGTCGTAGTGGTTGCGAATCTCCTTCATCTCCTCCATGTGTTCCTTCGAGATGCGGAAGTTGCCACACTCGTAAAAAATAACCGAAGGATTGTTGCGGTTGTAGATGATGGCATCACGCATCAGTTGGGTGCGCTGCTGCCAGCGCGCTCCGTCCACGTCTTTCTCAGCATCGCCTGCAGGCATGGCCTGCAGGAGTCCAACGCGGTCGCATGACTCGATGTCCTGTTTCCACGGACAGACATGCATCCAGCGCACCAGGTTACCACCGCTCTTCACAGCGAGGTCGTTGCTGTAGTCGCTCAGCCAGGCAGGCACACTGATGCCCACTCCCGGCCACTCGTTGCTGGTGCGCTGGGCATAGCCGTGAACCATCAGCACACGGTCGTTCAAGTAGAACTTTCCGTCTCTGAACTCTGTCTTTCGGAAGCCGGTGCGGGTAACGATCATATCATTCGAAGATGTTGCTGTCTCAAGTTTGTCGCGCAGATAGGTCTCCACCGTGTAGAGATAACCGTAGCCCCACGACCAGAAGTGCAGCCCCTGAACTTCCTTCTCGGCTTTGGCCATGGCAGTCTCTCCGGGTTGCAGGGTTATCATCTTGTCGCCATTGAACCCCGTCACCTTGTTGCCGTCAATGTCCTTGATGAGGACAGTCAGAAAGAAGCTGCGCGCCTTGGTGTCTTCGTTCTTTACCTGACTCTCCACATGAATTGTAGCCTTGCGGGCGGCAATGTCAAAGTCGGTGGCATAGATATAGGTGCCCGTAGTACCGAGGTTCGAATAGAGCGGCAGCGTCTGGTAGAGCTTGCCCGTCAGGTGCAAATAGACATTCTTCGGCAGTCCGCCGTAGTTGGCATTGAAGTTCTTGTCGTTCCACTGGTAGCGGCTGTTCAGCTCACGGTCACGGTAGTTCCAGCTGTTGTCGCAACGCACCACAATCACGTTCTCACCTTTCTTTATATAAGGAGTAAGGTCGAAGCCGAAGGCCATCACGCCATTGTCGGAGAACCCCACCTTCTGACCATTCAGCCACACGTCGGCACCCTGACGGGCACCCTCGAACTCAATGAACACCTTGCCTGCCACCTCGGCATCTGTAAGCACAAAGGTCTTGCGATACCAGCAGATGGTGTCGGTCAGGTCGACAATATCCTTCTTGAAAGCCTCATCTCCGTTGAAGGCGTAGGGCAACGTGACACGCTGCCAAGCACTGTCATCGAAGTCGGGACGCACTGCCTCAGTGAAGTCGCCCACCTGCAACCGCCAGTCGGCATTGAAGTTCAGTTTTTTGCGTTCAACAGCCGATGCCGACAATGTCAGCATCAGGACCAAAAACAAAAGATAACGTTTCATGACATGCAACCTACTTGATTTGCACATTCTTCACCGTACAGTTCTCAATCAACTGTGGGTCGAAGGCTTTCTTCTGGTCTGTCACATCGATGTTCTCGAAGGTGAAGTCAAGGAGGCGGTACTTATCACTGGAACCCACGTCGAAGAAGTTCTTGCAGTCCATGCGGATGTTCCTGAGTGTGATGTTGTTGCACTGCGACAAGGGCATGTCCTCACGCTCCTCGGGCTTGAAGAACTGAGTCCAGGGGCGTACCACCAGGAACGAGGCGCAGTCGCCCGTGAGGTCGCTCACCGTCACGTACTCATAATGTTGGGGCGTGTCGGGACGCATCTTCAGCCACAACACGCGGTTGGCATCGTGTACCTTGCAGCGGCGTAGCATCACGTTTTTGTCGTGAAGGCTCTCCGAGCCCAGTGTCATGCAGCCATGCACCTTGCCGTAGGTGCAGTCCTGCACAATGATATTCTCGCACGGTCCATTGTCAGGATCTTTGTCGGCCCAGGTTCCCTTGCCGCCCTTCAGCACCACGGCATCGTCGCACACGCTCATGTAGCAGCCTGAGATGAGCACATCGCGGCACACATCGAGGTCAATGGCATCACTCGAAGGAGCTCCACGCTTCGGGTCGACGGGCGTCACGTTGTTGTTCGGGGCAAAGATATAGCAGCCCAGATAGCGCACGCGCTCACATTTATAGAGGTGGTTGGTCCAGAAGGGAGAGTTGATAATGCGCACATCCTGTACGGTCACGTCCTTCGAATTTGAAATGTAGACGTTGCGGGGACGCATGGCTTCCAGGTTGGTGCAGTTCTTGTTGAACTTGCGCCGGATCCAGAACTCCTCCCAGTAGGCCTGACCATTGCCGTTGATGGTGCCAGGACCGGTAATGGTAAAGCCGTCGCAGCCGTCGGCATTCACAAGGGCGGCAAAGTAGTTCAGCGTCTGACCCTCCATGCGGGTCTTCACCAACTGGAAGTCACGAATACGGTCACTACCGCGCAGTTCGCCGTTCTCTTCAATCAGCAGGTGGGTGCCGGGCTTGAAGAACAGGCTGCCGCTGACCACAAAGCCACGCGGAATGACCACCACGCCCCCACCCTCCTGGGCGGCACGGTCGATGACGGCCTGCAGGCGCTCGGTCTGCACCTGCTCACTGTAGTTCTTCACGCCATAGTCGGTAACGACATAGCGTTTGCCCAACCTTGACACGTCGACACGCGAGCTGTCGCTGAACCATGCTGGAACAGGCGTTCCGTCGGGCCACAAATCTGGCTTCACTTCTTTCTTCTTTCCCACGGCCACCGCACACAACATCAGCATCACGAGGCCCATAGCAAGTCTTCGATTCATTTTGTAGTTCTTAATTCAGATTAGTTTTCAGCCGCAAAGTTACAATATTTTTTCCAACCTGCGAAATAAATTCTACACGAATATTTCCCAACAGCCCAAAAATTGCATAAGTGAATAAACATGCATTCAGTATCACCACGTAACATCCTACATATCAGCACATTACAACTAAGCCTAAATAACGTTGCAACTGAGGCTCAGTTATCCGACAACTGAGCCTCAGTTACTCGATAACCAAGCCTCAGTCGCAAGTCAATGAAATCGGTGTTGGCTTATTGCATGAAAATACGATAGTTCTTTGCCAGTGTTTGAACGCAGTTACTATCAAGTGCATCTGCAAATCGCTGCTTGCCGTCAGGAGCCTGAAACTTGAAGTGGTTAGTGACACTAACCAGTTGAATGCCTTCCTTCTTCATTTTCCCTTTTAGGTACTTCCAATAGTTACGGCATTTCACATAGTCCTCCTCGTCGTTGATAGCCCTTACGATATCTGTGGCCGAGAACCACCACTTGCTATGTTCCTCGTCCCACACGGCTCTGACCTCATGGTCGCCCCAAAACCTTATTGACTTCTTGCTCATATCTTCTATAACGTTTTATTTCCAGTATTTCATACACAAGTGTCAATCCTTTTATGATTTGTTCTTATTAATGATTACCTTCAGCTCATCAATTGTGAGAACTATCCCAAATGGAATTGATATATTGTAACAATTCTCCCTTCAGTATTATTGGTGTTCTTATTGAACCATTTAATCCTCTTTTTTTTCAAGCATACATCTATACCTTTTCGGGTGCAAATTACCCAAATTATCCGAATTGCACAAACAAATCATCCCGAAAGGGTATATATTTAACTTTCTTTACAGCATTTATACCCGAAAGGGATTAAACGAAATGAAAAAAAGCGAACTTATCTTTTGCAGTTCTCTCAACTTTTCGTAACTTTGCAAACTGGAAACGTTTCTAAATATATCTGACAAAATGAAAGAATTTTTCAAGATGGTGTTTGCCACTATGTGTGGCATTGTGCTGCTGTCGATTATCAGCGGCATCCTCTTTATGATCAGTCTCGTAGGCATGATAGCCAGCAGCTCGGCCAAGACTCAGGTAGAAGAAAACTCGGTATTCGTACTGAAGCTGAATGGTGTCATCCAGGAACGGGCCGCAGCCGACAGTCCCCTCAACATGCTGCTGGGACAGGCCGATATGAGCGAGATGGGACTTGACGACCTCCTTTCGAGCATCAGCAAGGCCAAGGACGAAGACGACATCAAGGGCATCTACATTGAAGGCGGCGTTGCCTCGTTCGACTCGCCTGCCACCGCACAGCAGCTGCGCGACGCACTGCTCGACTTCAAGAAGAGCGGCAAGTGGATCATTGCCTACGCCGACCAATACATGCAGACCAGCTACTATGTGGCTTCGGTGGCCGACTCGGTGTTCCTGAACAAGACAGGCATGATCGACTTCAAGGGCCTGGGTGGCAAGAGCCAGTACATGACCGGACTCTACGAGAAACTGGGTGTGAAGTACCAGTGTACGAGAGTGGGAAAATATAAGAGTGCCGTGGAAAGCGTCACCCGCAAGGACATGAGCGAAAACGACCGCGAACAGCGCACTGCCTACCTGCAGGGCATCTGGCAGCACATGCTGAAAGACATGGCCGACAGCCGTAAGGTGACAGCACAGCAGCTGGACCAGCTGGCCAGCGACAGCATCATTGCCTTTGCCTGCCCACAGGACTACATCAAGGCACACCTGATAGACCGCGCCATGTACCCGGAGGAAATCAAGAACGTGATCAAGGCCAAGCTGCAACTTGACAGCAAAGACGACATCCCGCAGCTGCTTCTGGAGGACATGGCTGGCGTGAAGTCGAAGAAGAAGGACAAGGGCGACAAGATTGCCGTCTACTACGCCTACGGCGAAATC
>CAMZBS010000109.1 GCA_947304695.1 uncultured Prevotella sp. | reverse complement strand
CCAGTCTTACAACGCCGTCGTCCTGCAAAAGATGGGCTATTACAACTACCAGCTGCTGATGCGCGACCCTGACGGACTGACACACCGAGTGCCTGAAGAGGGTTCCTTCTTTCAGACGGAGAACCGCTATCAGGCACTCGTTTACTATCGCAGGACGGGCCAGCGCTCATGGCGTCTCGTAGGCTATCAGGAGGTCTTCATCAAGTAGCAGTCCTCCCCCTACCCTGCGTTCTCTTCACGATATTCCTTGGGTGTGAGCTTATACTGATGGAAGAAGTTGCCAATGAAATAGTTTGGCGTGTAGAAGCCACATTCTGAGGAAATCTCCTCTATCGACTTGTCAGTGGTACGAAGCATGGCTTCGGCCTTTTGCAGACGAATCAAGCGGATAAGGTCACGCGGACTCTTATAAAGGTTGGGTGTCATGGTCTGGTAGAGCGTAACGACATCCATACCGCCCACCTCGCCCAGCTGGTGCAGCGTAATCTCGCCCTGCTGGTGTTCATTCACGTAAGGAATGATCTTCAGCATCAGGTCAACAAACTCTGGAGTCAGCTCGGCGTTCTTCCTGTACATTGACCTCATATCCTCGGGCGAAGCCGACATCATCTCACCGTTCATGGCTTCGCAACGGCCAACAAACGAACGTATCTTGCGAATCACGTCACCCTCCTCTGAAGCGCGGCGGGCACGCATCCTCGTGTTGCGGTTGTAGTACAGGAAGTTCACGATCATCAGTGCCAGCACCAGCATGACCAATATGATATATACGCCTGTGGCCTGCCACCAGGGTTGGTTCACATGCACCGTCCAGACGTATGGCTCGCCGGGCCACTGGTCCGGGAACATAGACGCCTGAACCTCGATGTCGTAGTCGCCGGGCTTCAGGCCGATGAGCGAGAGGTGCAGACGGCCCTCGGCATCGACATAATCACTTCCGTTCAGGTAGGAATAGACCTTCCATTCGTCGTCAAGACCCTTCAGGTGAACCCGGTAGAAGGTCTGCAACGGACGGAAATAGTTCAGTCCGGAGAACGTGAGCATGAGCGTGTTCTGGTTGGCAGCCACACTGATGTCCTTCACACGGGTAATGGCACGGTCGATGACCACATGGCCGTCGAGTTCCTCCCCCGGCTCGACATATGCTCCATTGACCATCAGTCGGATGAGCTTGGGATAGAACGTCAGCGGCTGGCGATCGTTCACAAGACGAAACTGATGGGGATTGAACGTCACCACATGATCCAAGGCCTGCATGACGATGGTGCTGTCGGGCAGGCACATGGCCTTGCAGTTGATGAACGACTCGTTGGGCACATTGTCATCCTCGTTGAAGCTGTTGACAAAAACAGGATTCTCACCCTCAAACAAGATGCACGAGATGCCACACGAGGTGCTCACCCAGATGTTATGGTCTTTGTCCTCCACGACCGAGTGGATCACGTTGTTCAGCAGGCCGTTCTTCTTGTCGAAGACAACGGGTTCCGACTTTGGCGAACGGTACATGTAGAGTCCTGTCGTAGTGCCGAACCACGACCAGTTACGACTGTCGATATACATACAGTTGGCCTGCTTGCCGTTGAACTCCCTAATGTTCTGCGACAGGTTCTCCATCATGGCATCATACTGCATAGCCAGCGGATTGTCCCACGTCAGAGCCTTGAAGGGGGAAGGCACGGGCTGTGCATAGAGCACGCCACGCCGCTCGGTACCTATCCACATGCCGCCCTGCTTGTCGAAGGCCAACGTATTGCAGTCCGTGGCCAGCATCTTGTCCTGGCCTTTCAGCTTCACGCTCTCTATATGGGTCTGCTCACTTGTCTTGATGTTGTAAATCCAGTAGCCATACTCGGAAGCCAGATACAGGCGGTCTTCGTAAAGAGCCATATTGTTCAGGTGATAAGGCATCGGCATGATGGTCTGCCAAGTCTTCTTCTTCACGTCAAAATACAATAGCACAGACTCCTTTGCACCGTTACGGATCTGGAAGAAGCCGTCCTTATAGCGCATGGTCAGCGAGGAGTTGGTGTACTTCTGTGCATCGTCCCATTCGTATGACTTGGTGCGGTGGACAATGCGTCCCGTGCTCAAGTCCTGCCCCACTTCCTCACCGTTGTCGTAGAACGTAATCAGCAGACTATCAAACACTTCCAGGTCTTGCAGGTTACGGTCCTTCAGTACCGAATAAGTCTGCTTACGGTCTACGCCGTACAGTCCTTTCTCGGTGAGCAGCCACAATTGCCCTCCCTCGTCGGTGAAGAGGTCCTGCACAGGGTCTTCGCATCCCAGGCTCTTGATGACACTTTCCACGTCGGGCAGGAATTTTTCCATCATCATGTCGATACACGTCACCGTATTGGTGTTCTTCAGCCACATGTGGTGGTAATGGTCAAAATACAGATGGTAATTGCCCTTGTAGAGTGGCAGCTGGAACTGATATTCCTGATGGGTATCGATGTGCGAGAAAGTTGTGCCGTCATAGAAGTTCACATTACCGATTGTGGCAATAATCATGCGTCCAGTCTTCGTACACACCACAATCTGTGCGCTGTTGTCGGCCAGGTCGTTTGCTGCATTGATTACCTTGAACTCGCGCTTTCCCTCCACCGCGAAACAACTTGCAGCTGAAAGGAGAAAGGCCGCCAGCAGGTATATGGTATTCAGTTTTAGTTGCATAATAGTAGCGTTATAGTTGGCGCAAAGTTAGTGAAAAAAAGTGATAAGTAATAAATGATGAGTGACAAGTGTTAGAGGAATTTGCAAACTTTAACTATTTGCCTACCCTATTCACTTATCACTCATCACTTTTCACTCATCACTCCTGAGTGGTCGAGGTGACAGGACTCGAACCTGCGACAGCCTGGTCCCAAACCAGGAACGCTACCAACTGCGCTACACCTCGTTTTTTGCGGGTGCAAAGGTACTCAAAAAAAACGAGAAACGAGAAATGGGAAATGAGAAATTAAACTGCCTTGGCATAATTTAACGATTCAATTCTCATTTCCCATTTCCTATTCTTCATTTATTTGATGATTCCCTGCTCTACGAATATCTTCTTCAATGCCAGTACCGCACGCTCCACCTGTTCTTCGGTGTGGGTGGCCATCAGTGCAAAGCGCACCAATGTGTCCTGCGGTGCACAGGCGGGCGGGATGACAGGATTGATGAACACGCCCGACTTGAAGGCCAGTGCCGTGACAAGAAAGGTCTTGTCGGTATCGCGCACATAAAGGGGAATGATGGGGCTCTCGGTCTCGCCAATCTCGAAGCCCTCCTCACGGAAACGCTTCAGGGCATAGCGGGTCACCCTCCACAGGGCTTCAATGCGCTCGGGTTCCTGCTGAATGATGTGCAGGGCCTCCATGGCGGCAGCCGTGGCGGCAGGCGTGTTCGAAGCCGAGAAAATATAGGTGCGGCAGGTATGGCGCAGGAAGTTGATGGTGTCGGCATCCGAGGCGATGAATCCGCCAATGCTGGCCAGCGACTTCGAGAAGGTGCCCATGATCAGGTCAACCTCCTTTGTCAGTCCGAAGTGGTCGCACACACCGCGTCCCTGCTTGCCGAAGACACCGATGCCGTGGGCCTCGTCGACCATCACCGAGCAGTTGTACTTATGCTTCAGCTCGATAATCTCAGGCAGTTTGCACAGGTCGCCTTCCATAGAGAACACACCGTCGACCACAATGAGCTTCACTGCCTCATAGGGCAACTTCTGGAGCACGCGCTCCAGGTCTTCCATGTCGTTGTGCTTATAGTGCAACTGCTTGGCAAACGAGAGACGGCGTCCGTCAACGATGGAAGCATGGTCGCGGTCGTCGCAGATGATATAGTCATCCTTGCCTACGACCATGGCCAACACACCCTGATTGACACTGAATCCTGTGGAGAAGCACAGGCAATCGTCCTTACCAATAAATTCTGAAATTTCCTTCTCTAACTTTACATGAAGGTCGAGCGTTCCGTTGAGGAAACGGCTGCCTGCACATCCCGATCCGTAGCGGTCAAGTGCTGCCTTTGCCTTTTCAATGATGCGCTGGTCGCCCGTCAGACCTGTGTAGGCATTCGAACCGAACATCAGCACCTTCTGGCCTCCCATGTCGACCTCAGTACCCTGTTTGCCCGTTATTTCGCGGAAATAGGGATAGACGCCCTTCTCCATAAACAACTGGGGTAACCGGTACTCCTTGTATCTTTCTTGTAACTGTCCCATTTAAATTATAGGTGTTTCATTTTCTTTCAGGCTGCAAAGTTACACAAAAAAGTTCAAACAGTGCATTTTTTTACTAATAAATGTAGGGGAAACGCATTTTTTTGTTGTCTTTTCTTCGAAATCTCGTTCAAATATCGTAATTTTGCATCATGTTCGAAGCAAAAAAACAGACCATTGCCTTCATCATCAATCCTATTTCAGGAACAAACAAGAAGGACGAGATACCCCAGTTGATTGAGCAGACAATCGACCGGTCACGCTACGACTACGACATCATGTTCACCGAATATGCCGGCCATGCATCCGAGATGGCCAAGGACTGCGTGAGCCGCCACACCGACATCTGTGTGGCTGTGGGTGGCGACGGCACCGTCAACGAAGTAGCCCGTTCGCTCGTCCATTCTCAGACGGCACTGGGCATCGTGCCCTCCGGCAGCGGCAACGGCCTGGCCCGCCACCTTTGTCTGCCCATGTCGGCCCGACAGTCGCTTGAGATTATCAACAACGCTCAGATTGAAGCCTTCGACTACGGTGTCATCAACGGCCTGCCCTTCTTCTGCACCTGTGGCATGGGCTTCGATGCGTTCATCTCGCTGAAGTTTGCTGAA
>CAMZBS010000108.1 GCA_947304695.1 uncultured Prevotella sp. | reverse complement strand
TAAGTACTTCCAGGTTTGGGGACCAGCCAAGAATGTCAATCCTAATCTAAAATGGGAAAAGGGCAAAAACTGGAACATCGGTATTGATTTCTCCCTATTTAACGGACGCCTCTATGGCTCGCTCAACTACTTCAGCCGCCGACAGCAAGACCTGTTGGGCAACTACAAGGTCAGCGTACCGCCCTATCTGTTCGATGAAACCTTTGTCAACGTGGGAACGATGAAAAACTCGGGATTTGAGTTAGACCTGAATTTCCAGGCAGTGAAGAGCAAGGACTTCGACTATAGCATCAGTCTGGTAGGTTCTACGATGAACAACAAGTTTGTGGACTTCAGCAATTCAGAATACGTAGGCCAAGACTATTACGATGTGGCCGGTACCGAAGACCCCTATCCCTTCTACAACCTGCAGCGCATAGAGAAAGGGCAGTCGCTGGGCAACTTCTACATGTGGAAGTATGCCGGACACAACAGCGACGGCGAATGGCTGGTCTATGATAAAGACGGCGATATCATCCGTGCCTCGCAGGCCAGTGATGCCGACCGCCAGAAGGTAGGAAACGGCATGCCTAAGTTCTCCATGTCAATGACTCACACTTTCCGTTATAAAGATTTTGACCTTTCGCTCTTCTTCCGTGGTGCCTTCTTCTACGACATCTTCAACATCCACGACTTCTATTATGGCACCCGCAACTTCACGGGCAACCGTCTGGAGAAAGCATACGGCAAGAACTTCGACATAGCCGGCACAGCCAATCCCGTAGTGTGTGACTACTTCCTGGAGCGTGGTGACTACCTGAAGCTCGACATGGCTACTCTTGGATATACCTTCCGCCCGAAAGACTGGCGCTTCATCGACCGAATCCGTGTCTATGCCACCGGCAAGAACCTACTGACACTGACCAAGTTCAGCGGTGTAGACCCCTCTACCTATCAGACCAACGGACTGACACCCGGCGCACAAGGTTCACGCACCTACTTCCCCTCTACCCGCCAGCTTATCGTTGGTTTGCAGGTGGACTTCTGACAATTGAAAACTGATAATTGAAACATACAAATTATTATCACAATGAAACCTATACATTATTATATATTAGCCGCAGCATTAGGGGTTAGCACCCTGACAGGCTGCACCGATTTGGACGAGACGCTTTACGACCAGGTGGGTACACAGAACTATTATAACACGAAAAACGATGTCGTCCGCGCTACGTTCCGCCCCTTTGAACATGCATTTTGGAGCATCCAGAGCCGCCATGTACTGAACGAGCTTACAGCCGACCAGCTCATTACTCCCACGCGCGACGGTTGGTGGGATGACGGTGGCAAGTGGCGTCGCCTGCACTACCATGAGTGGGATGTGGAAGACGGCGGTGATGCCCAGTCAGAATGGAATGGCTGTTTCCAAGGCATCATGCAGTGCAATTACGTCATTGAGGACCTTGACCAGCTTGATGCCTCCCGCTTCGGATTCTCCACTGCCGAGTTTGACAACCTGAAAGCTCAGTGCCGTGTGCTTCGTGCCTGGTTCTATATTCGTCTTTTAGACGGTTTCCGTAATGTGCCTCTGGCCATTAGCTTCAACGACGTAAGCAAGAATACCGAGACGCAGGTGGAGCCGCGCGTCATTTTCGACTTTATCGAAAACGACCTGAAAGAGTGTCTGCCCCTGCTGGCAGAAAAGTCGTCATTAGGAGGCAACGCCTCACTTCAGGGCCAGTGGACCAAGGCAGGTGCCGCAGCACTGCTGGTGCGCCTCTATCTGAATGCGCAAGTCTATATCGGCGAGGACCGCTATGCCGACTGCGCCAAGGTGGCACAGGACATCATTGATGGGGTGTACGGCAAATATGCTGTTGCCGACCGCTGGGATGCTGCATTCGACTGGAACAATGAAGAGTGTGACGAGGTCATCTTTGGCTTCCCCGGTGCTCCAGGTTATAGCTATTGGCACTATCAGGGCGACACCTATTGGTGGACAACACCTGCTCGCGCACGTTATTACCTGAACGACTCGAAGTGCAAGGCCGGCGACCACAATACCAAGTATGCCGCCTCGCCCAGCTATGCACCTAACGGCACGCTCTACACCTACGAGTTGGGTATGCCCATCGAGAAGTTCCGTAAATACGACGGCGATGTGCGCATGAAGCTCTATAAGAACCTGGGCAACAGCACCCGTGAGGGAATGTTCTTCTACGGCTATCTGGAGTACACCGACGAGAGTGGTGCTACCCGGCGGGTAAAGGCTCCCGAAGTGGACTATGAACTCTACATCCGCGATGCCGTGGGCAAGTTCCAAGGTCTCGACCCCAACCGCTGGCTCACAGCCACCAGCAGTACCCTGCGCGACGGTGACCACAACTCTGGCTGGCATTTTGCCAAGTATCCGTTCTATAGCGATGACGATGCTCACCAGATGGAGAGTGACTACACCGAAATTCGTCTGCCTGAGATTATCTACTCGCTGGCTGAGTGCAAACTGCGCGAAGGCAAAAAGGCTGAGGCTGCCCGCCTGCTGAACAGTGTGCGCAAGCGTAACTATCCGGCAGACAAACAGGCCAATGCGCTCTATGCTCCCGAGGGGAGTGCCAACCTTGACATGCAGGAAATGCTTGACGAGTGGGGACGCGAGTTCTTTGCCGAGAGCCGCCGACGCATCGACCTTATCCGCTATGGGAAATTCAGCACCAGCTCCTGGTGGGACAAGACGGCCGACGCTGACCGCCACACAGAGGTTTTCCCCATTATGCGCCCCATACTGAATGCCAACCCGAAGTTGGTGCAGAATCCTGGATATAATAATTGAGAATTGAGAATTTATAATTGATAATTAAGCTATGAAACTGAATCATTTATTTTCCGCTCTACTCGGCATCATGCTGACAATGGGTTTCACGGCATGTGAGGGTGAAAAGGACCTGAACATCATTGAGGGGGAGTTGCCCATCAAGACCGGCACACTCTATATGGTAGGCGATGCAACGCCCAACGGTTGGGACATTGGCAACCCAACGGCACTGCAGGCTTCCGCTGACGATGCGCTGACGTTCACCTGGGAGGGCGAGCTACGCACTGGCGAACTGAAACTTTGTCTCACTACAGGTAGCTGGGATGCGCCTTTCATCCGCCCGGAGGTAAACGGCACTGAGATTGGCAAGACGGACATCAGCAATGCCAAGTTTGCCATGCACGCCGGCGACCCCGACGACAAATGGCGCGTGGCTGCTGCCGGCACTTATCGCCTGACATTCGACCTGCGCAACTGGACCATGTCGACAGCATTCCTGGCTGAACCTGAAGCACCTTCGAAAGAGCCTATTCTGGCTGAGAATGTCTTTATGGTGGGCGACGCCACACCTGCCGGATGGAACATCGACGCACCGACACAGCTGACCCGTCAGAGCCAATACATCTTTATATATGAGGGCACCCTCGCAGCAGGCGAAATGAAGGCCTACACTCAGAGCGGTGACTGGGGAGCCCCGGCCATCCGTCCCACCTTCGGCGGCTGCAAGATTGGCCGCAGTGGTGTGGAGAGTGCAGACTTCATCTACACGACAGGCCCCGATGACAAATGGCAGATAGAAGAGGCCGGACAGTACCGCCTGACTTTCGACCTGGAGCACTACACGCTGGCGGCAGAGTATCTGGGTGAGATACCCGCTCAGACGAACACCCCCATTGAGGCGGAGGCTGTCTACATTGTGGGCGATGCCACACCAAACGGGTGGAGCATTGACGCCCCGACGCAGCTCACCAAGCAGTCGCAGTACATCTTCGTCTATGAGGGCGAGCTGGTTCCCGGCGAGCTGAAGGCCTGCACACAGACAGGCGACTGGGGACAGCCCTTCGTTCGTCCCGATGCTGAAGGTGTGAAGATCAACAAAGACGGTGTCGAGAGCCCCGACTTTGTGTTCACCGAAAGTCCCGACAATAAGTGGAAGGTGGAAGCCCCAGGCAACTATCGCCTTACCTTCGACCTTGAACACTACACACTGAAAGCCGAGTTCCTAGGAGAAATTGAAGAGGCAAAGGACCCCATCGTGGCAGACAACGTGTGGATGATCGGCACCGCCACCCCCGGCGGCTGGTCGCTCGACGATGCCGCACAGTACACCAAAGATGCGAACAACAAGTATCTCTTCACATGGGAAGGTGATCTCAAGGTTGGCACCTTCAAGGCATGCACAAAGAAAGATTTCAGCGCTGCCTTTATACGTCCCTCTTCTGCCAACGTGGCCATCACCAAGCAGGGTGTTGCAGCCGACGACTTCGTCTTCACCACCTCTCCCGACGACCAGTGGGAGGTTAAGGAGGCAGGCAAGTATCGCATAACCCTCGACCTGGAGCATTACACCATCAAGGTGGAGAAGAAAGATTAACACTAAACCTCGTAACATAAAAATATGAAAAAGACATTTTTGTTTGCTACGGCTCTGGCCGCTCTCTCCATGTTCTGCTCTTGCAAGGACGAGATAGAGATGCGCTACCCGCCAAAATATGAGTTGCCTGAGCTGCCAACGGTTGAGGGCATTCACGAGAACCAGAAGGCTCCTCTCTATTGGAGCGTGTATGAGAACTGCTATCTGCAGGAGCGTCAGGGCCACACTGGCGAAGACCTCGACATCAGCGAGGCCGAGTGGGACAACATCATCGACTGGGTTGCCACCAACCTCAAGCCCTATGGCTACGACATGATCTGTACCGACGGTTTCATACCCATGCTCGACAAGGAGCACCGCGGCTACATGACCCACTATGGCAAGATGGCGCTGAAGGATCTCGTGGCCAAGTGTAAGGCCAAGGGCCTGAAGCTCGGCGTCTATGACAACCCGCTGTGGATTCATAGCGACGACGACTGCGTGGTGGAAGGCACCACCTACAAGTATGCCGGTCTGAAATGGAACCACAAGTCGACGGTGATGAATCCCAACGCCAAGGAGATATTCAACTGGGCCGTGGCAGAGAA
>CAMZBS010000107.1 GCA_947304695.1 uncultured Prevotella sp. | reverse complement strand
TATAATAATATATTATATATAATATATATATATTATATATAATATATTATTATAAAAATACTTTTCCCTGAAAGTGTAGCTCGAAAAAGCTAAAATAGGAAAATAGGAAAATAGGAAACACGGGCTTTCCGCGGATTTATCGGCATTTCAGAAGATTTTCGTAAAAAAAGACACCTTAGGTATACCTCGTTCGGGAAAAAAGAAAAGTGGGGAAGTGGTTTCTGCCAACTTCGATTTTTTTCCCCTATGATATGTGCGTAGTCTCAGAAAAAATTTGTATCTTTGTAGCCGTAAAACGCTAATGACTAAATAATCATTTAAAACATTATAAAAATCATTATGAACTTCAAAAAACCAATCAGACAGCTGCTCTGCATGCTGTTGATGTTTGCAGCATCAACCTCGTTGCTTGCTGCCGACTATGTACCTAAAATCATTGCAGGCGTGGTGAAGGCCGACTCCTGGACGCTGAACAACAACCTGGAGGGCATCTACCAGCTGGAAGTCAGGGAGGGCGGACAGCTCACCCCGCTGAAAGAAGGACGCGACGTGCTGCTGGCTCCGTTGGGCGGAGCAGTCTATCAGGACGGCACCATGTATGGCATTCACTTCAAGCAGGAGTACGACCCCTATGAGCAGGCCAATACCTACACCATCTACAGCGTGGCCTACGACATGCAGACATGGGAGCGCACCAAGGGCCTGCCACTGAACAGCCTGTACGGCAACCTGATCTCGTCGTGCGGCATCACCCGCGACCCCGTGACGAATCTGAACTTCGGCATCTTCTATAACTTCGACCTGAGCTATAATGTCATCAACCGCAAGCTGGCCACCATCGACTTCGTGAATACCGAGAAGTCAGGCGCTCCGACGAAAAACATCATCGGCATTGTAGAGACACCCTTCGCCGCCATTGCAGCCTCCGAGAATGGACTGCTCTACGGCGTGGGACAGGACGGCTGGCTCTATGTGATTGATAAAGTGCTGGAGGAAGAGGCGACGACGGTGGCCGTCTATCCCATTGGCGACCTGGGCATTGGCGACATCTCGACCAACCCCAGCTCAATGACCTTCGACCCCCGCACGAAGAAGCTCTACTGGAGCTATGTGACGACAAAGCAGAAGAGTTTCCTCTACGAGATTGACTACTCTATTGGCAGCGTGAAGGCCACGAAGGTGATGCAGCTGCCCGACAATGCCTATCTGGTGAACATGTACATTGCCCCGATGGAGGCTGCCGACGATGCGCCTGCTGCCGTGACCGGGCTGGCTGCTGCCTTCGAGGGTGAGCAGACCACCGGCACCGTGACGTTCACCATGCCCACGAAGACCTACAGCGGCGACGCAATTGCCAGCACCCTTGACTACACCGTCTATGCCGACGGCAAGCAGGTGGCCACGGGCAAGGCGCAGACTGGTGCCGTGGTGGAGAAGCAGGTGACGGTAGACACCGACGGCGGCGAGGTGGAACTGAAGGTGGTGGCCAAGAACGCCGCTGGCGAGGGTGCCCCCATGACGACCCGCCTCTACATAGGCCGCGACACACCGCTGCCGGTGCAGAACCTGAAACTGGCCTACAACATGGAAACAGAGTTCATGCGACTCACCTGGGACGCTCCCGTCAAGGGCACCCACGGCAAGGAGCTGACGCAGTATAACATCTCTTATAACGTCATCCGTCAGCCCGACAATGTGGTGGTGGCCGAAGGGCTGAAGCTCATAGGCTTCAACGAGAAGATTGAGAAGACCAGCGACCTGAAGAGCTATTACTACGAAGTGGTGGCCGTAAACGGCAAGCACCAGAGCGACACGGCCGCATCGAACAAGGTCGTGGTGGGACAGGCACTGGTGCCCCCCTTCGACGAGAACTTCACAACACAGCAGGGCTTTGACCGCTTCACCGTGGTCGATGCCAACAACGACGGTGTGAAGCCCCAGTACAGCGACTGGCGAAACACGTGGGTGCGCTTCCACAAGGTCTACACTTACAGTGGCACCGTGGCCGATCACGCCATGATCTATTCACAGAACGCCGCCAACGACTATCTGCTCACCCCGCCGCTGCAGTTGGAGAAGGGTGGCAGCTACGAGCTGAAGCTGACGGCCAAGAAGGGCTACAGCGACAAGCGCTACGACCAGCGCATGCGCATCTTGGTGGGCCCCGCAGGTGAAGACCTGGCTGACTACCGGGTGCTGAAGGACACCTTCGACATCGACGACGTGAACCTGATGGAGTTCATGACCAACGTCAACATCACCACCGACGGCATCTACCAGATAGCCCTTCATGCAGTGAGTAAGGCCGAGTCGGGCGAACTCTATGTCGACGAGATACATCTGGCAGCCTCGCTGCTGGCCACGGCTCCCGACACCGTGACTAACCTCAGGGCTGCGGCCAACAGTGAGGGCTATCTGAAGGCCACCGTGCGCTTCAACGCCCCGGCGAAGACGCTTCATGGCGACGAACTGACAGCCATCAGCCACATCGACGTGACCAATGTCGACGGACAGGTGCTGGGCACTGCGCTCAATCCTGTGCCCGGTGCTGAATGCACCATTGAGGCCGAGAACCTGACCAACGGCATCAACACCTACTATGTGGTGGCTTACGCCGGTGAAGCCCCTGGTGCAAAGGCTCAGTTCACGCTCTTTGCCGGACAGGACTATCCGCTGGAGCCTACCAATGTGCTGCTGGCCGAAGCCGACGGTGAGGCCGTGCTGTCATGGAAGGCTCCCACGGAGGGCTTCAACGGTCTGCCGCTGAATGCCGACCTGCTCAAGTACAACCTCTATGCCATCTCGGCCGACGGCTATCCCACCTTGCTGAAGAGTGACATCAAGTCGCCTTACCACACGGGAGTGAAGACCGCCGAGGGCGACCAGCAGCTGCTCTACTATGCCATCGATGCTGAGAACACGGCTGGCATGAGCGAACTGGTGGCCACCAACAGCCTGGTGGCTGGTGCCCCCTACGGGCTGCCCTACGTGGATCACTTCGACAAGACCAACCACCAGTTCGTCTGGATTGAGGGCGACTATGCCGATTGGAACATCGGACTGGCCGTCATCTCAGACGATGATGCCGCAGAGCGCAACTATGGCCTGGCCTTTGAACCCAACCGTGCTGACTACGGCTTCTACAACCTGGGCAAGCTCTCGCTGGCAGGTGCCCAGAAGCCTGTGCTCTCGTTCATCTATCTGGCCCAGCCCGCAGCCGACCTCTGCACCATGGGCGTCTATGCCGACACCGACCAGCAGGGACACGAGAAGCTGCTCAGGCAGATAGACTTCCAGAAGGAGAAAACCACCGGGTGGAAGAAGGTGGAGATAGACCTGAGCGACTATGTCACAGCCGACTACCTCATCGTGAAGTTTGCCTTCGTGAGCCGTCAGGATGCTGCCAACCCCATGGCCATCGTGATTGACGACCTCCTGATTGAGGATGCCACCGATGCAGCCATCCAGACGGTTAGCCAGACTGCCAACGCCCGGCAACAAGCCGTCTACCGGCTTGACGGCACCCGCATGAAGGCTGACCAGCAGCTGCGCCCCGGTCTCTATGTCATTGGTGGAAGAAAGACAGTAATTAAGTAATAAATAATGTAGTATGAAGAAAATTGTTCTTGCCTGTGTGATGGCCCTGATGGCCGTCCTGGCGCTGAATGCACAGGGTGTGAAGCCGCTGCCCTCGCTGCATGTAGACGGAAGGTGGCTCGTCGACACTCACGGCAACCACGTGGTGCTGCATGGTGTGATGGACACGCCCAACATGTATTTCAACGGTAACCGCTGGACTGGTGGCTACAATGACACGGGCAAGGACGCCTGCCTGGTCTATTTCGAGAAGCTCTTCACCGGCATGGAGAAGGCCAAGTGTAACATCTTCCGCCTGCACCTCGACCCGGCATGGAGCAATGAGAATGCCCCGTGGGACGTGTCGGAGAACAACATCAGCTACTTCAATAAGAGTCGGCTGGAGAAATACCTGACGTCGCTCTTCATCCCACTCATGAAGATGGCCATGAACCATGGCATGTATGTGGTGGTGCGCCCGCCGGGTGTCTGTCCCGACGGTCTGAAGGTGGGCGACTACTACCAGGACTATCTGCTCACGGTGTGGGACATCGTTTCGAAGAACGCCGACATCAAGAGCTATTCCGGACAGATCAGCCTGGAGCTGGCCAACGAGCCCATCTCCATCAGGAATGCCGATAACCAAGACGACACGAAGGCCCTGCACGACTATTTCCAGCCCATTGTTGACAAGATTCGCAGCAACGGCTTCACGGGCATCATCTGGATTCCCGGAACAGGATGGCAGGCCAACTACACCAGCTATGCCACATATCCCATCGAGGGCTACAACATAGGCTATGCCGTGCATGACTATCCCGGCTGGTATGGCGGCAGCGATGACCACGCTGTGCCCACGGAGTACATCAAGCAGTTCCATGAGCAGGTGCCCGTCATCGACACCAACCCCATCTTCATAAGCGAGGTGGACTGGAGTCCCGAAGACCCCAACGGAGAGGGACACTACGACGAGCATAACACCTGGGTGAAGCCCAATCTGGGCACCTGGGGCACGGGCAGCACATCGAAGTGGGGCAGATGCTTCAGGGCACTGCTCGACTATTATGGTAACATCTCGATGACCCTTACCCATCCGCATGACTTCTTCGACATCGACCGTCTGCTCAAGGACGGTACGGTGGTGGCCGCCTTCAACGAGAATCCCGAAGCCTGCGGCAAGACTTGCATGGACTGGTATGCCGACTTCTACTATAAGGACTGGCCCCGTGCCGACTTCAAGAACATCTCGCTGAGCGACCAGGGCAACGGTAAGTACAAGAACCCGGTGATCTTCGCCGACTTCCCCGACCCCGATGTCATCCGTGTGGGCGATACCTACTACATGGTGACGACCACCATGCACCACTTCCCCGGTGCCACCATCGTGAAGTCGAAAGACCTGGTGAACTGGGAGTATTGCGCCCAGCCGCTGGAGCAGCTCTCCACCGCCGACAACTACAACCTGAGCAACGGACAGGACGCCTATGCACGCGGCATGTGGGCCTGCTCCATGAAGTACCACAACGGCAAGTTCCACCTGCTCATCAAC
>CAMZBS010000106.1 GCA_947304695.1 uncultured Prevotella sp. | reverse complement strand
CTGGTCGACCGCATCGTGCCGGGCTTCCCCCGAAAGGAGATTGCCCAGATTCAGGAGAAGATCTCATATCGCGACAACCTCGTCGTACAGGCCGAGAACTTCCACCTGTGGGTCATCGAGGCCCCGAAGGAAGTGGCCGAGGAATTCCCCGCCGACAAAGCTGGACTGCACGTGCTGTTCGTACCCAGCGAGGAGCCTTACCACAAGCGTAAGGTGACGCTGCTCAACGGCCCGCACACGGTGCTCTCGCCTGTGGCATTCCTGAGCGGTGTGAACATCGTGCGCGATGCCTGCAACCACGAGGTCATCTCGAAGTACATCCACAAGGTGCAGTTCGACGAACTGATGCAGACGCTTGACCTGCCGATGGACGAGCTCGAGAAGTTTGCCGGCGATGTGCTGGAACGCTTCGACAACCCGTTTGTTGACCACCAGGTGACGAGCATCATGCTCAACTCGTTCCCGAAGTTCCAGGCACGCGACCTGCCTGGCGTGAAGACCTTCCTGGAGCGCAAGGGCGAGCTGCCTAAGGGACTCGTCTTCGGACTCGCCGCTATCATTACCTATTATAAGGGTGGCAAGCGTCAGGACGGTGTGGAGATTGTGCCCAACGACGACCAAAAGATCATGGACCTGCTGAAGGAGCTGTGGGCTACCGAGGACACGCAGAAGGTGACCGACGGCGTGCTCGGCGCTGAGTTCATCTGGCAGGAAGACCTGAACAAGATTCAGGGCCTGAACATGATGGTAAAGAACTTCCTCGACCTGATCCAGCAGAAGGGCATGCTCGAGGCCGTGAAGACAATACTGTAAAGATTGGAAGAATATATTGAGATCAAGGGAGCGCGCGTCAACAACCTGAAGAACGTTGACGTGCGTATTCCGCGAAACAAATTCGTGGTGATTGCCGGAGTCAGTGGCTCCGGCAAATCGTCTTTGGCTTTCGACACGCTCTACGCCGAAGGCCAGCGCCGCTACGTGGAAAGCCTGTCGAGCTATGCCCGCCAGTTCCTGGGACGCATGAACAAGCCCGAGTGCGACTTCATTCGCGGCATCCCCCCCGCCATTGCCATCGAACAGAAAGTCATCTCGCGCAATCCACGAAGCACCGTAGGTACCTCGACGGAGATCTACGAATACCTGCGCCTGCTCTATGCCCGCATCGGTCATACTTTCTCGCCAGTCAGTGGCGAAGAGGTAAGGAAGCACTCCACCGAGGATGTCATCGCAAAGACACAAGAGTTCTCAAAGGGCACCAAATATATTGTCCTGGCTCCCATCCACGTACCAGAAGACCGTACGCTGGAACAGCAACTGAAGACGTACATCCTACAGGGCTACAGCCGCATCTTGGCAGATGGTGAGGTCACACGCATCGATGACTACCTGGAACAGGCAGCGAACCAGCTGCATTCTTCCTCCCAAGGGGGGGCTGATAGTGACTTATACCTTGTCGTCGACCGTCTCACAGTCGACGACGCCAAGGACGCCATTTCCCGACTGACCGACTCTGCCGAGACTGCATTCTATGAAGGGAAAGGCGAGATGCGGCTCATGTTTCCCCCCTCGAACATCTGCTACGATTTCTCTACACGTTTCGAGGCCGACGGCATGACCTTTGAGGAACCATCCGATCAGCTGTTCTCCTTCAACTCGCCTGCCGGAGCCTGCCCCGAATGTCAGGGATTCGGTAGCATCATCGGCATCGACGAGCATCTGGTCATCCCCAACACATCGCTCTCCGTCTACGACGGCTGCGTGGTATGCTGGAACGGCGAGAAGATGGGCGAATGGAAAAACTGGTTTTGCCGCCATGCGGCCAACGACGACTTCCCCATCTTCGAACCTTACTACAACCTCACCCAGCGACAGCGTGACCAGCTGTGGCATGGACTGCCGTCCGACCGCCACAGAGACCTGCACGACAAGCCCTGCATAGACTCCTTCTTCCAGATGGTGAAGGAGAACCAGTACAAGATACAGTACCGCGTCATGCTGAGCCGCTATCGGGGCAAGACCACTTGTCCCTCCTGCCACGGAACTCGGCTAAAGCCGGAGGCCAACTATGTGAAGATCGATGGACGCAGCATCACCGACCTGGTTCAGATGCCTGTGGTACGGCTGGCCCAATGGTTCCGCGACCTACAGCTGAACGACCATGAAGCCGGAATAGCTCGCCGCCTGCTCACAGAGATCACCTCACGCCTACAATTTCTTATGGATGTGGGACTTGGCTATCTCACGCTCAACCGACTCTCCAACACTCTTAGTGGCGGCGAAAGCCAACGCATCAACCTCTGTACCTCGCTGGGCAGCAGTCTGGTTGGCTCGCTCTATATCCTCGACGAACCTTCCATCGGCCTGCATCCCCGCGACACTGCCCGCCTCATCCGTGTGCTCAAACAGCTTCAGTCGCTGGGCAACACAGTCATAGTTGTCGAGCACGACGAGGAAATCATGCGTGCTGCCGACTATCTCATTGATGTAGGCCCCGATGCTGGTCGCCTCGGAGGCGAGATCGTTTTCAGTGGAAGTTTAGACAGTATAGAGCGGAAAGCGAAAAGTGGTGAATTAGAGAGAAGCCACACCCTTCGCTATCTCACCGGCCAGGAATCCATTCCTGTGCCCACAAGCCGCCGACCGTGGAATCGCCACATCGACATTCACGGAGCCCGCATGAACAACCTGAGGGGCATTGACGTGCAGATTCCGCTCAACGTAATGACCGTAGTCACCGGTGTGAGCGGCAGCGGCAAGTCGAGCCTCATTAGGGGCATCCTCTACCCTGCCATGAAACGCCATATAGGCGACGTATGCGATGCACCGGGTGAATACATCGGTCTTGAGGGTGACATCGATGCCATCAAGCACATTGAGTTCGTTGACCAAAACCCCATCGGCAAGTCGTCGCGAAGCAATCCCGCCACTTACGTAAAAGCCTACGATGCCATCCGCGACCTCTTTGCCGAACAGCCTTTGGCTCAGCAGATGGGCTTCAGTGCCCAGTACTTCTCCTTTAACACTGACGGCGGACGCTGCGACGAATGCAAGGGAGCAGGCACCATCACCGTAGAGATGCAGTTCATGGCCGACCTCGTGCTGGAGTGCGAAGCCTGCCACGGCCACCGCTTTAAGCACGACATCCTCGATGTACGCTACAATGGGAAGAACATAGACGATGTGCTCAACATGACCATCAGCGAGGCCATTGAGTTTTTCGGAGAGAAAGAGAAGACCATTGTAAAACGGCTGAAGCCGCTGGAAGACGTTGGGCTGGGCTACATCAAACTGGGACAAAGCTCATCGACCCTTTCCGGGGGTGAGAACCAGCGTGTGAAACTAGCCTACTTCATTGGACAGGAAAAACAGGAGCCAACCATGTTCGTGTTCGACGAACCCACCACGGGACTGCACTTTCACGACATCCACCGTCTCGTGGACTCGTTTGAGGCACTCATCGAACGCGGTCACACCATTGTGGTCATCGAGCACAACCTTGACGTCATCAAACTGGCCGACCACGTCATCGACCTCGGCCCCGAAGGTGGCGACCGCGGTGGTAGCCTGGTCGTTGCCGGTACGCCCGAAGCTGTTGCCGCCTGTCCCGACAGCATCACCGGCCAGTATCTGAAACAGATGTTATAATGCTATTATACAAAAAACAGGTTCATCTCCCACTTTACATGGCTTAGGATTGTCCGAAACTGAGTTTCTGCAGTCGCTGGCGCAACTGATCGGCTTCGGACTGACGGATGCTGAGACGAATCTGGCAGGTGCTGTCGTAGGTCTGCGACAGGATACGGGGGTGCATGTCCTTCACAATGCGCATCACATCGTTCATCATGACGTAAGGAAAGTCATAGGTGACCACTTCTTCTACCTGCCGCACCTCGGTATCGGCATGGGCAATAGCGTCGGATGCAGCCTCGCGATAGGCAACAATAAGGCCACTGGTGCCCAGGTTAATGCCTCCATAATAGCGCACCACGACAATCAGGATGTCGGTGAGTTCATGGCTGTTGATCTGTCCGAGAATGGGTTTGCCTGCCGTCGAGGAGGGTTCGCCGTCGTCGTTGGCACGGAAGTCGGTCCTGTCAGCCCCCAGCATGTAGGCATAGCAGACGTGGCGGGCATCGTAGTACTTCTTCCTGTACTGGGCCAGCAGCTGCTTGATCTCCTCGGAAGTCTCTACATGATGGGCAAAAGCGAGGAACTTACTCCGTTTCTCAGAGTAAAATCCCTCGCTGGTCCCTTTGATAGTCTTATATTCGTCGGACATATCCATTGTTAACTGAGTTTGTGGATGACAAGCCCACTGCGCAGCTTCGGCTCAAACCACGTTGCCTTTGGCGGCATGATCTTTCCGCTGTCGGCAATATCCATAATCTGCTGCATGGAAACGGGATAGAGGGCCAGGGCCATGCGCATCTCGCCATTGTCAACACGGCGTTTCAATTCGCCCAGTCCGCGTAGACCACCCACGAAGTCAATGCGCTGACTGCTGCGCAGGTCTCCTATGTTGAGTATCTCATCGAGAATCAAGCGGCTGGAGATGTCAACATCGAGCACACCAATAGGGTCGTTGTTGTCGTAGGTGCCCTCCTTGGCCTTCAAGCTGTACCAATGTCCGTCCAAGTAGAGCGAGAACTCATGCAACTGCTGGGGCTTATAGATCTCCATTCCCTTGTCCTCAACAGTGAAGTTCTTCTCAAGGGCAGCCAGGAACTCTTCCGACGACAAGCCGTTGAGATCTTTTACCACACGGTTATAGTCGAGGATGGTGAGCTGAGATGCCTGGAAGCACACGGCCATGAAGTAGTTGTACTCTTCCTTGCCAGTGTGGTTGGGGTTCTGTTTTTGTTTTTCTGCACCCACAAGGGCGGCAGCAGCCGAACGATGGTGGCCGTCGGCAATATACATGGTGGGCATTTTTGCAAACTCATCGGTGATAGTTTGCATATCCTGCTCGTCGCTGATTACCCAGAACTGATGACGGAAGCCGTCAATTGGTGCAATGAAGTCATACTCGGGTTCAGTCTTGGCATAACGCATGATGAGCGCGTTGAGCACCGCATTGTCAGGATAGGCGAAGAACACCGGCTCGATGTTGGCATTGTTCACACGCACATGCTTCATGCGGTCTTCCTCCTTGTCGCGACGGGTCAGCTCGTGCTTCTTGATGCGGCCAGCCATATAGTCGTCGGTATGAGCACATACCACAAGACCATACTGCGTCTTGCCAT
>CAMZBS010000105.1 GCA_947304695.1 uncultured Prevotella sp. | reverse complement strand
CATAGGCATACGACACATCGGTCATCCTGATGCCACAGGGTGCTTCCATCCGTATAGGGTCGCCTTGTTCCTCGAGGGGTGTCTCTTCGAGTTCCATCAGGCGTTCGGCAGCGGTGAACACCGACACGAAGGCAGGCACCAGCTTCGTAAGGTTGCGCGCGGGTCCTTGTATCTTACCCACCAATTGCAAGAAGGCGGTCATTCCGCCAAAGGTCAGCGTGCCTCTTGACATACGCACGGCAGCCCACAAGAAGGCGAACAGATAGCCCAAGGCGAAGCCGAAGTTCAGGATGAGGTTCGAGAACATGCTGAATCGCGTGCGACGTACCACGTTGTGACGCAACTCGCTCTGCGTGTTCTCCAGTCGGTTCACCATCATCGAGTTGCTCTCCAGTGTCTTGATGAGCATGCGGTTCTGTATGGTTTCCTGCAACACACTCTGCACTTTCGAGTCGCTGTCGCGCACTTGTCTCGTCAATCGGCGCATCTGCCCGATGTAGATTTTGCTGACCGAGATGAATAGTGGCAATGCTGCCACGATGATAACCGCCAGCCATTTGTCCATCGAGAACAAATAGAAGAATGCACCCAAAAACATGGCGACAACTGAGAGTGTGCTGGGGATGGTCTCGGTGAGGAATCCCACCACGTTGTTCACATCGATTTCCAAGCGGTTGAGCACGTCGCCCGAATGATAGCGTTCCTTGCCGTGCCACTCCGAGCGCAACAGCCGATCGAGCATGGCTTGCTGCATGCGGTTCTGTGCCTTGATACCCAGAATGTTGCGCACCCAGATGCTCGAGATGCCGAGTGCAAATTCACAGAGGATGAAACCGCCCATCAGGCCCACTGCCCAATATATGTTGCCCTCGGCGGTGCCCGAAGCCACATCGATGGCATGCTTCACTGCCCATACCTGTGCCAGGCTCACGCCAACTCCCGCCAGTCCGATGACGGCGTTCAGCACGGCTTGCAACCGATTACCGCGCCACGCCTGCCACAACCAGCAGATGATGTCGCGTGCCTTATATTTGTATTCCGGCAGTTTCAGCAGCTTCTTCAGTATCATCTTTACTTTTTCATCTTTAATCTTTCATCATCCCCTTTGGTCGGCGCCCCACATCAGTTTTTCTCTTAACGTCGAGAAATAGCGGCCTTCAGCACGTTTCACGATACGGATGGCATGAGGAGCCTTGCGGATGGTGATGCGTGTGCCCTCGAGCAGTTTCTCCGACCGTCCGTCGATGGCCACCAAGAAGTTGTGCGACCGGCTTTCCACCGTCAGTTTCACCACGCTCTCGTCGCTGATGACGATAGGGCGGATGTTGAGCGAGTGGGGGGCAACGGGTGTCAGGCTCAGGATGCCCGCCTTCGGCACGATGATAGGACCGCCGTTCGACAGGTTGTAGGCAGTGGAGCCCGTGGGGGTGGAGACAATCAGCCCATCAGCCTGATACGTCACCAAGTATTCGCCGTTCACGCTTGTGCGGATGGAAATCATTGAGGCGTTGTCACGTTTTAGCACTGCGATGTCGTTCAGTGCGTATGGGTTGCCTTCTATGGGCTCGCCCTCGGCCTCAATCATGATGACGGCATGCTCCTCCAGCGTGTAGGTGCCATCGTAAATAGAGTCGAATGCATTTTCTATCTCGCTGGGCATCACGTCGGCAAGGAATCCCAGACGCCCCATGTTCACGCCGATGATGGGTGTGCCTTTCGCCCCTACGCGGCTGGCAGCTTTCAGGAAGGTTCCGTCGCCCCCCATCGACACCACGTAGTCCACGTCGAAGTTGTATTCGTCGAACACCCCCGTAGCCTCCACAGGCAGGTGCTGGTCTCGAGTGATGAACTCGTAGAACGCACGTTCCACGTAAACCTCTGCCTGCCGCTCAGCCAGATACGACAGTATCTTTTGTATGGAAGCCGATTTCTTGGCTTGGAATTCGTTGCCAAAAAGGGCGAAACGCAGTTTCTTCTTCTCCTTCTTCATATTCCGCATGTTATGCTTTGCCTTGCAAAGATAATGAAAACCGACTGCAGAACAAAATTAATTCCTCTATTTTTTCCAAAAACCCCACAATAAGGCGAAAAAGAGGCAAGAAGTCTTTATCACCTCTTGCCTCTTGTTTCTTGCTTTTGAGTCGTTTGCTTTACTTCCCCAAAATGATGTTCACCAGTGCCGGAACGTCGGCAATGGTTATCTTACTATCCTGCGTCACGTCGGCGGCATCGTGGTCAAAGCGATAGGGCTCGGTGCTGTCCTTGCCTAGAATGATGTCCACTAAAGCCGTGACATCGGCAATCGTAATCTTCCCGTCTCTGTTCACGTCGCCAATCAGGATTTTTGCATACCTGACTTCAATACCGTAGAGGTTGTTCATGCTAGTGTTTGGGTTGGTCATCGTGATGGTCTTCGCATTGCCCGTCCAGCCGTCGTAGCCGAACGTAGCGTTCGTCTTGTCGAGCTTCAGCCGTTGCGTGTTGTTCAGCGGCCAAGCGCCGATGATGACGTAGCCAGCGGGAGCCGTGAAGGTCACGGTGCCTCTGGGTGCCACACGAAGTCCGTTGTCTTCGTTGACGTAGTTCACATACGGGTCCGTCGTCTTCGTGTCCGTCACGTTGACAATAAGGCCGTCGTAGGTAAACGACTCCGTTGCGCCGAACTGGTTGCCGTCGCTGCCCGTCGAGAAGGTCCACATCTCGTCGGCCTCCATGAAGTTGAACACCACGTTATGGGCGGTCTTGTTGATGTCGAGGATGAACGGGGCGCTGGGTATGCCGGTCCTGGAATCCACCACTAGCGGACACATCGCCTCCAGCTCGCGCTCCTCTCCGTTGGGCAGACACACCTTGAACGTGATGTTCTCCTTGTGGCTCTGCCCCCAGGCTAGGTACGACGTCACGATGCCGTCCACGCTGTAGGGGTTGCCCTGCTGGTCGGTGCCCGAGATGTTGTGCGACACCTGCGTCTGCCGGCATTCGCCCGCCACGAACATCGCCACCTCGGCGCCGTTCACCGGTGTGCCTTTGTCCACCACTTGTCCCGTGAAGTTCATGTACGACTCGTACTTCGAGTCACCCACAGGCGTGTAGTGCGTGTCTTGGGCGAAGACAGTCATGGGCAGCGCCAACAGCGCCGCCACAACCATCTTACAAATCGTTTGATAGTTCATAAGCCCATCCATTTATTTGCCCTTAACCACAGTCTTCTGGCCGTTGCGGATGTAGACACCCGGCTGGTACGGACGTTGGTTCAGCTTGCGGCCGCTCAGGTCGTAGTATTCTCCGTCGTCGGCATCCTCATCCATCCGGCTGATGCCAGTGGCGAAGTCGGTGATGTCAATCTTAATCGGCATCTTGAGCGTGCCGAGCATCTTGTCCGACTGGTAGGTTAGCGGCAGGTCGATTGTCACCTCGTCGCCGTGGATGTAGGTGCGCAGTGTCAGCGGCAGGGTCTTGTCACCTGGCACGAGTAGGAACAACAATCCATCGGCGTTCGAGCGAATTGTGGAACGGCATTCGTCGCCCACATAGGCGGCCACTTCGATGCCCGATGCCGGCATGCCGTTCTCCACCACCTGACCAATCATCACCATGTTGCTGGGATAGTTCTGAGCGGCGACAGGCTGGAAGTGATAGACGTCCTCCTCACCGAAGAAGGCCTTTGCGTTGCTGATTCCGCCAGCCGGGGGCGTCGACGGATAGTTGAACGACTTGTTAGCGGTTGCCGTCGAGCTGTACATGTAGCCTATGCCAGGCTCCATTGCTTTGAGTGTGCCCACCCATATAGCGTTCGACTTGCTGTAGACGGCGAATCCACCCTGGCTCTTCACCATGTCGTCATCCTCGGGGTCGAGGCCAGCGAAGGCGTCGGCCAGCGAGAGTGTGAATGTGGCGGGATAGCCGATCCATGTCATGCCATTCTTCACGCTGATGGTTGTGCTTACCACGTCGGCGGGTGCACCCACCACGGTGGCTGTTCCATCAGCACTGGCCTGGAGTTTGTACATCGACGCGTTGTTCATCGCAGTCAACGAACCACCCCATCCGAATGACGGGTCGAACTCGCAAGAGCCGTTCTGGCCGTTGATCATCGTCAACAGGTCGAGAGCGTCGGCCAGCACAGTGGTCGGGCTCATGTCATCGGGTGTCACGTACAGCGACATCCAGTTCCAGCCTGTCTTCAGGTCGATGGTTTGCTCAATCTTGTCGGTGACGTTCCAAATGAACGGCTGGGCGAGCTTACCTATTCTCTTGTCTTTCTCGAAGAAGACATCATCGTCGGTCTGCACTACGGGATATATCTTGCCCGTGCTGGCGTCGTAGGCCTTGAAGGCCAGGAGTGAGCCGTTGCTGTTGCCATAGACGGTCATCATCGTGAAATAGGTGTCGAATGCCGACTCATACTGCGGCCGTGCCACGCCCACGCATTCGCCAGCGTCGTTGAAGGCGGCCACGATGTCATCCTCGTCGGTCGAGATGGCGTTCTGGAACTGCAGCTGGCCCACGATGCTCATGTTGAACTGATATCCGCTCGTGTTCACGGCCCAGTCAGGCTCCTCACCCTTCACCTTCAGGTTCAGCGTCAGCGGTTCGCTGATGTTGTTGTTGCCCGTCAGGTAGATGGTTTGCTCATACTTGCCGATGGCCGTGCTGCTTGCCACGGTGAAGGTGATGGTCTTCGTTGACTGTGCCTTCAGCGTGCCGCTTGTGGCGCTGGCTGTCAGCCAGGTGGGCAGTCCGCTCAGCGTCCAGTTCTCCGACGAGCCACTCTCGTTCACGATGGTGGCCTCGAAGGTGGTGCTTTCGCCGTTCGGCTGCTCGATAGTCAATTCGCTGTCACCTTGCCACAGCAGTTGGTTCTTCTTCACGTAAGCCGTCCAAACAATCTCTGTCGACTCGTTGCCATTCATGTCCTTCACACCTCTTACGTTGAAGGTCAGGGCCGTTCCTTCCACTCTGTCAAGATCGGCGTCAAGGTTGATGATAATCGAGCGTTCGTTGGACACGAAGGTGAAATCCACGTTCGTGGCCTCGGGCTTCACCTTCAGTGCCGGAGCCTCGTCGGTGTAGCTTATCGTGCCGCTGGTCATCATTGCCTCTTTGTCGGTCAGCGCATACTCCTTGGTTGTATAGTTGTAGACCTTGTCCTGGTCGGCAGCAGTACTTACCGACGAGATGATGCCTGTACTCGGATCGCGAGTGAGTTTCTCGAACGAGTAGTAAGCCACAAGTCCCCCTTCCTCACCCGTCAGACGCTGTGTGCGTTGGCTGCTCAGCAGGTCGCCCGTCATCGAAGCCTTCCAGAAGCGGATTTCGTCCACTGTTCCCTTGAAGTAAGAAGCGTTGCCGCCCTTCGAACCCACATACAGGTAAGTTCCTTCGAGTGCAGGAACAGCTGATGCCGACATGGTCTTCACAGCCTTGCCGTCCACATAGACTGTGGCGTTTCCGCTGTGCAGCACGTTCAGTGCCAAGTGGTGCCAGGTGTTGTCCAAGTAGTCGTTCTTGCTGATCTCGGTATC
>CAMZBS010000104.1 GCA_947304695.1 uncultured Prevotella sp. | reverse complement strand
GTCGGTCACGGGGTCACTGTCCTTGAAGGCGCGTGCCTCATCGGGGATGTTGCACTCCACTACGCCCACCACCTTCTCACGGGGAATCGAGACGTAGGGCTTGCCGATGCGGTCGCTCACGTTGAAAATGGGAATGGGCTTGCGATAAGGCGGGTCGAGCGGCTCGTAGACATCATGGATATACTTGGCGTTGGGGCTGTGGAACGAGTTCAGCTCCAGGATGACCTTCTTGGCCAGACGGGCAGCTGTGGGGCTGATACCACCGGCAGCAGTCAGATAGACACGGAACTCGTCGCCCACCTCCTCAATGTCGCAGACCTCGAGGATGGCCCAGTCCACGTCGCCGTAGAAACCGTAGCGCAGCTCCTGTGCCATGTGGCTCAGGTGCAGGTCGTTGTAGGGAATCTCGCCCATGTTCACGTGCTTGCGGAAGTCGGGATTGGTGGTGTAGGGGGCACGGTAGAGGATGGCCTGTGCGTTGGCCAGGTCGCCATCGGTGCTCTGTCCGGTGCTGGCACCGGTGAAGATGGCCACCTTGAACTCGCGTCCGGCTTCGTGTTCTGCTACTGCAATCTTTGCCAACTCCTTAGTGGTGGCCTTTGCCACACCAGCAGGAGTAAATCCACTCATGGCGATATGATCGCCGTTCTTAATCAACGCTGCAGCTTCGGCAGCGGTCAGTCGTGTGTACATGATTTACTTGTTTACTTAATTTTACTATTCATATTTTGCGCGCAAAATTAGTGAAAAATGGCCGAACAAACGAACAATTTGAGAACATTAACAGAATGACAAGGCTTTCATTTTGCATTTTTCTCTTTTTTTCGTACCTTTGCACGGCAAAGACTAAAACTACAAAATGAATATCATTCGCAACCAACATTTCGAGGGCGAGCGGCCGCTATTCGGGCAACAAGACCTGCGACTGGAACAGGTGACCATCGGCGACGGTGAGAGCGCCATCAAAGAGTGTTCCCACATTGAAGCCGTCGACTGCCACCTGTGGGGCAAGTACCCCTTCTGGCATGTGCATAAGTTTACCATCGACCATTGTCAGTTCGGTGCCGGCGCACGCTCAGCCCTGTGGTACAGTGACTTCCTGTTTATGCGCAACACGCGCATTGATGCACCGAAGATGTTTCGCGAGATGCATCATCTTCATTTGGAGGACGTGGTCATCAACGATGCCGACGAAGCGTTCTGGCGCTGCCAGTTTATTGAAGCCCGGAACCTGGAGCTGCACAACGGTGCCTATCCCTTTATGTTCTGCGACAGGGTACGCATTGACGGGTTCAAGAGTGACTCGAAGTACGTGTTTCAGTACTGTAAGAACGTAGAACTGACCAATGCCTACATCGTGACAAAAGACTCGTTCTGGGAATGTGAGAACGTGACCATCCGCGACTCGTTTCTCGACGGCGAATACCTGGCCTGGCATTCAAAGAATGTGCGTCTGATCAACTGTAAACTGGCAGGCGAACAGCTGTTGTGCTATGCCGACCATCTGCTGTTGGAGAACTGCACCTTCTCGCCCCACTGTGACCGGATGTTTGAGTACAGCACCGTGAAGGCCGACATTCGCGGATATGTCGAGAACATCAAGAATCCCACTAGCGGGCACATCGTGGCCGACTCGATCGGGTCTGTCACAATCGATGAACACGTGCGACAGCCCAACAACTGCGTGATTGAAATAAGAGGTTAGGAGCTATGGACTCATATTTCGACAAGCCCGTAGTACGCCGTGGGTCGGGGTGCTACAAATGGGACGAGAACGAGGCCGACGACATCATCCCGATGTGGGTGGCCGACATGGACTTCCGCACAGCACCGGCCATCATCGAAGCCCTGCAGCGACGTGTGGAGCACGGGGTGTTCGGCTATTCGCTGGTGCCTGAAAGCTATTATGAGGCCGTCATCGGCTGGTTCCTCCGACGCCATCAATGGCAGATAGACCGCACCTGGATTCAATACACTACAGGGGTGGTACCAGCATTGAGCGTCGTCGTGAAGGCTTTCACCCAGCCCGGCGACGGGGTAATCCTGCAGACGCCGGTCTACAACTGCTTTTTCTCCTCGGTACGCAACAATGGTTGTAGTGTTCTGTCCAATAGGCTACGGCTCTGCCGCAGTACGCAGAACGGGTATGTGATGGACTTCGACGACCTGGAACGGAAAGCGGCCGACCCTCGCGCCAAGCTGCTCATCCTGTGCAACCCCCACAACCCCGTGGGAAGAGTATGGAAGAGCGAAGAGCTCGCGCGCGTATATAAAATATGTAAGGAAAACAATGTCATCGTTGTCAGCGACGAGATTCATAACGAACTATGCTTCGGCGGGCAGCGCTATACGCCCTACGGCACCGTTGACGTGGGTCTGACAAACACCATCGTCTGCACATCGCCCTCAAAATCGTTCAACACTGCTGGTCTTCAGATAGCCAATATCATCTGTTCGCAACCCGAATGGCGCGAACGGATTGACCGTGCCATCAATCAGAATGAGGTGTGCGATGTGAATCCCTTCGGCATCGTGGCCCTGCAGGCAGCCTACAACGAGAGCGAAGCGTGGCTCGACCAACTGTGCAACTACATCTATGCAAACTACCTGGCACTCTGCGACTTCATCTCCAAAGAGCTGCCCATGCTCACAGTGACGCCCTTGGAAGGCACCTACCTGGTGTGGGTCGACATCCGAGCCACGGGCCTCACGAGCGACGAGCTGACCGAAAGGCTGGTGAAAGAAGGCAAGGTGCAGGTGAACAGCGGAACGATGTACGGACAGGAAGAGGGCGAAGGCTTCATCCGACTGAACATTGCCTGCCCAAGAAGCCAGATGATGGAAGGCCTGCGCCGCATGGCACAGGTAATCAAGCAATACATGTCTTAACAATCAAAGCAATGACTATCAACAAGGAAGAACGCATCCGCCGGGCCGAAGAACTGTTCATGCAGGGCTTCAACTGCTCGCAGGCCGTAGTGGCTGCCTTTGCCGACCTCTACGGCTACAGTGAGGAACAGGCCCTGAAGATGAGTGCAGGCTTCGGTGCAGGCATCGGCCGCATGCGCATGTCGTGCGGTGCTTTCAACGGTCTGGCACTATTGGCCGGACTGGACTGCGGATCTGTGACACCAGGTGACCAGGCCGGAAAATCGTACAACTACAAGGTGGTGCAGCAGCTGGCCGAACGTTTCAAGGAAGAACACGGGTCACTCATCTGCGCCGAACTGCTCAAACTGAAGAAGGGGGCACCCCTGAGCTATGTGGCCTCGGAGCGCACCGCCGAATACTACAAGACACGGCCTTGCGTGAACCAGATTATCTCGGCAGCAAAGATCTACTGCGACTATCTGGAAGGCAAAACAGACTGAACTTTTTTGCAATTCGTACTATTTTTTGTACTTTTGCACGCAAATCACATACGACAACCATCCAATGAAAGAATCAGTTATCAAAGAGCAACTGCCCGAGAATGCTTTCCGGGAGTTGAAAGAAGGTGAAAAGTACGAACCCATGATGTCGCCGGAAGGCAATTACCCTGAGGTGAACATGTGGTCGGTCACGTGGGGTGTGGTCATGGCTATGCTGTTCAGTGCCGCCGCTGCCTATCTGGGCCTGAAGGTGGGCCAAGTGTTCGAGGCAGCCATCCCCATTGCCATCATTGCAGTGGGTGTCTCGACGGCAGCCAAGCGTTCGAAGGCACTGGGCGAGAACGTGATCATCCAGTCGATAGGCGCCTGTTCGGGTGCTGTGGTGGCCGGTGCCATCTTCACCCTGCCTGCCATTTATATCCTGCAGGCCAAATATCCGGAGATGTCGGCTTCGTTCCTGAAAATCTTCTTCGCCTCACTCTTGGGCGGAATCATCGGCATTTTGTTCCTTATCCCATTCCGCAAGTACTTCGTCAGCGACATGCACGGCAAATACCCGTTCCCCGAGGCCACAGCCACCACACAGGTGCTGGTGAGCGGTGCAAAGGGAGGTGACCAGGCACGGCCCCTGCTCATTGCCGGACTCGTGGGTGGACTCTACGACTTCATCGTGGCCACTTTCGGGTGGTGGAACGAAAACTTCACTTCACGTGTGGTGGGCTTTGGCGAGGATCTGGCCGAGAAAGCCAAGCTGGTGTTCAAGATCAACACCGGTGCAGCCGTGCTGGGACTGGGCTATATCATCGGCTTCAAGTATGCACTCATCATCTGTCTGGGATCAGTGGCCGTATGGTGGCTGGTGGTGCCGGGCATGGCACTGGTGTTCGGCAGCGACGTGCTGAACCAGTGGGACCCTTCCATCACCCTGGCTGTGGGCGACATGTCGCCTGAGCAGATCTTCAAGTGCTACGGAAAGAGCATTGGCATCGGTGCCATTGCTATGGCTGGTATTATCGGAATCATCCGCAGCTGGGGCATCATCAAGGGTGCCGTTTCATTGGCTGCACGTGAGATGAAGGGCAACAAGGATGACGCAATGGTAATGCGTCGCACGGAACGCGACCTTCCCTTCAAGTTCATTGCCATCGGCTCTGTCGTAACCATTCTCATTACGTTCCTGTTCTTCTGGTTCGGTGTGATGGACGGCAACATGCTGCAGGCGCTGGTAGCCATTGTACTGGTGGCCGTTATCGCCTTCCTCTTTACCACAGTGGCTGCCAACGCCATTGCCATCGTGGGGTCGAACCCCGTCAGCGGTATGACACTGATGACGCTCATCCTGGCTTCGGTCGTCATGGTGGGCGTGGGACTGAAGGGTACCAGCGGTATGGTGGCCGCACTGGTCATGGGCGGTGTGGTATGCACGGCGCTGTCAATGGCAGGTGCGTTCATCACTGACTTGAAGATAGGCTACTGGCTGGGAACCACACCCAGAAAGCAGGAGTCGTGGAAGTTCCTCGGCACACTGGTCTCAGCGGCTACGGTGGGTGGCGTCATGATGCTACTCAATGAGACCTACGGTTTTGCCAGCGGACAGCTCGCTGCCCCGCAGGCCAACGCTATGGCTGCTGTGATTGACCCGTTGATGAACGGTGTGGGGGCTCCGTGGCTGCTCTATGCCATTGGTGCCGCACTGGCCGTGGTGCTCACGCTGTGCAAGATTCCTGCCCTGCCCTTTGCACTGGGCATGTTCATTCCCCTGGAGCTGAACACCCCACTGCTCGTTGGCGGAGCCATCAACTGGTATGTAACCACCCGTTCAAAGGACAAATCAGTCAACGATGCCCGTGGCGAGAAGGGCACGCTCATTGCTAGCGGCTTCATTGCCGGTGGTGCCCTGATGGGTGTTGTCAGCGCACTGTTGCGTTTCGGTGGCTTCAATCCCGTCAGCGAGTCGTGGCTTGCCAACCCACTTAGCGAACTTTGCGCCCTTATCGCTTACATCTTATTAATTATATACTTCGTGAAAGCCACGAAGACTGCGAAATGAGAAAACTTTTTCTAACCATGTTTTGGGCCGGTAGCATGCTGTCAGGGCATGCTACCGACTATAATATCCGGCAGTACGGAGCAGTAAGTGACACCACAAAGCTGAGCACGGAGGCCATCCAACAGGCCATTGATGCTTGTTCGAAAGCGGGTGGCGGACGCGTAGTGGTGCCGTCGGGACAATACAAGACGGGCAGTCTGGAGCTGCGGTCTGACGTTGAGCTGCACTTAGAACACGGTGCAACGCTCTACGGTTCGACCGACGTGAAGGACTACCGGCCCATGAAGTCGGGCTACGTCTCGCTCAGG
>CAMZBS010000103.1 GCA_947304695.1 uncultured Prevotella sp. | reverse complement strand
AGCGAGCACCTGTGCTCGTCACCATCTCAGCGCTTACCTCGCCGGTGAAGGCACCCTTCTCCTTGTCGGCACAGTTCTCGGCACCCAGGGCAACAACGTCCTGGTCGAGCAGCTGTGCTGCACTTGCCAGATGAATGAACGGTGTGCAGATGATAACGTCGCAGTTAGGCTTCTCTGCGGTGAGTGTGTCGTTGAGTTCCTTGGCCAGAGCCAGTCCGTCTTGCAGGTTCATGTTCATCTTCCAGTTGCCTGCTACAATTTTCTTTCTCATGTTGTTTTTTACTTTATGTTGATGGTTTAAAAAATATTTGGTCCACATCCAGGTGCGGTCGGCAATGGTGAGTGCCATCAGTGGCAGTACGAACCACATGAGCAGGATGGCAATCTTGCGGGGTACGGAGTCTTCGGGCAGCTGGCCTGTCTCGCACTCCTCCAGCGGAAGGGCGGTCATGTCCTCCTCTATCTGCGGCAGGTTGTTGTGACTCCATTTGCGGATGACGGTGGCCTCCTTGATGAGTACCAGTCCGGGATTGCTGCGGATGATGGTCTTCAGCGTGGTCTCGTCGGTCTGGCAGAACTCATAATCGGCTCCTGTCATGTCGCGCCAGCGGTCGATGGCTGTCTCGTTGCTGGCTGTCAGCCCGTAGAAAGGATATCCGTGCTCCTTGGCATACTCGTAGAGCTCGTTGAGCAAGTCCAGTCGCGAGTCGTCGGCAGTCTCTAAGTGGGGTGCCACGAGCAGGAACGTGTAGCCGGGGTTGTCGAGCACTTGGTCGGTAATGTCGTCGCCGTCGGCGGTGGTGATGCTGAAGTCGTGTATGGGCGGCACGTAGCCTGCCTTGATCTGCACGGTCTTCGAGTCGACGAACGTCCACGTGGAGTCAGGATAGTTGTCTATCGTGAACTCCTGCTGCCTACCGTCTTTCTGTAGGATGAAAGTGGTTTCAAATGCGGGTTGCTCGGCACCCTCAGGTATCTCCATACCTTCTTTTATGTTGGCCCCTATGTGGTAAGGGCGGAAGTCGAACAGCGGCAGGTCGTAGAGGCACCATATAGAGACAGCCAGAATGAACAGGCCCGTGTAGTTGGTCACTATCCATTGGTTCGTCTTGCTCACGAAGCGGAACATTTCCATGGGCCGCCAGGCCACCAAGGCTGCCGCAAGGAGCAGCACTGCGTTCTTCCAGAACGTCTGCCAGTTGGTCAGCACGATGGCATCGCCGAAACAGCCGCAGTCGCTGATGGGGTTGGCCAGTGCCAGCCAGAGCGTCAGGGGAGTCATGACTGCCATGAACACCAACATGGCACGCGAAGTGAATCGCCTGCGGATGGCAAACAGCATGAAGACACCCAGCGAGAACTCGATGGCAGCCAGAATGACCGACAGGCTCACCGTTACTAACTCTGGCAGCAGACCGCCCATGCCCAGGGCTTCCAGGTAGTCGCCTATCTTGTAGGCAGTGCCCATTGGGTCAACAGCCTTTACGAAGCCGGAGCCTATGAACACCACGGCCAACAGCAGACGGGCTATGTTGACAGCGATTTTCTTCACTCGGTCAGTTTGATTAGCCCGAACACCGCGTAGTTGATGATGTCCATATAGTTGGCGTCAATACCTTCGCTCACCAGCGTGTTTCCAGCCAGGTCTTCCATTTCCTTCACACGCACTATCTTGGTCAGTATCAGGTCGGTATAGCTGCTCACGCGCATGCCACGCCATGCCTCGTCGTAGTCGTGGTTCTTGCGTTTCATCAGTTCCAGTGCCTCACGGGCGTGCTGGTCGTAGAGGTTCATGGCCTCGTCGGGGGTGATGTCCACCGTGTCGGCAAAGCCTTTCTCCAACTGGATGAGACCCACGATTCCGTAGTTGATGAGTCCGATGAACTCTGGCCTGATGCCTTCGCCCACAAGCGAAAGCCCTGTGATCTCAAGCTGGCGTATGCGCTTGGCTTTGATGAAGAGCTGGTCGGTGAGCGATGAGGGACGCAGGATGCGCCATGAGGCTCCGTAGTCGTGCAGCTTCTTGCTGAAAAGCTCACGACACTCGCCAATGGCGGTCTCAAACTGGGCATTTGTCTTTTCGAACTTATCCATATTGGGTGCAAAATTACGAAAAACTACGTGAAGAGCCAAATTAATTTGAACTTTTCATTGTCAAGTGAGGCTTATTGGGGCATGTCTTTCTGTTTCTGGAGTATGTATTTTATCTTCGCGCCCAGCATGTCCCATTTCACTTGCAACGAGTCGCGGCGCATGCGCAGCAGGGTTAGTTCGGTCAGTTCCTGGCCTGTAGCCTTCAGCTCGGCTTTGTGCTGGTTGACCAGTGCTTCCTTGGCGGCACACTCTTTTTTCACGGCTTCCAGCGTGCTGTCTACCCAGGCCAGTTCCTGCTGGGTGGCGAGCAGGGTGGAATCCTGTTTGTGCTTCAAGGCAGCCTTGCGGGCATCAATCTCTGCCCTGCGCGAGTTACCTCCGCAGGACAGGATAATAGCTGCAATGGCCATCAGCCAGCACGTCTTTTTCATGCTCTTCATTGTCATGACTTAGAAAGTTACAGCAAACGAACCTCCGATGGTGAAGAAATTGTTCTTTCTTTTCTTCAGATATTTTGACGGATCAAGATTCACATTGTAAGCTTCCAAGAATTTCACGGCATTGGGCATTGACACCTTCAAGTAGCGAAGTGGGTCGTAGGTCAACGTGTATTTTTTCTCGGAATAATCATAGTCAACGAACACTTTCCATGCAAAGTTTGACTTGTACTTGTATGTGAGCGAAAGACCCGTACCAACAGTGGTCGAGTTGTTGCCACCCATGGTCAGATAGTCCCATTCTGTGTCATACGTCATGGGTTCGCCGTCGGCATTTTTCATTTCGGTTATGCTGGTAATCCTCGTTTTTGCATCGTTTACCACGCCGTTGTCAATCTGCATGGTGTAATTGAGGTCTGCCATCGTGCCTTTCATCCTTGAATTGATGTCCAGTTCCTGGGTCATCGAACGGCCAATCAGAAGCTTGCTGCCCAGTGCAAAGCGTCTGCTGAGGGGGAGGTTGAAATAGAGACCCACACTGCCAAAGAATTCTGTCAGGTGGTCACTTTCAATGGTCACCTCATGCTCACTAATGGTGTTGTTCAAAGCGTCAACCTCTGCCTTTGGCATACTAACGGCGGTTGAGGGATCCCATGTCGGACTATCCATATTGGGATTCAAGTCATAGAAACGACGTAAAGCAACAATAGTCTGAATGGTCTGGGCATCATCGTAGGCATCTTGCACGAAGTCGCTCCACGACTTGGCTGTCATAGCACGTACACGCAGTCGTCCACCGACACCCACATATTTATTAAAGAAATAGGCACCTTCAATATCCACGACCGAAGCCGTGTGGAAGTCAATCTTAATGGGATCACTGTTGGCGCTGCCGTCTTCTTCATATTCATAGTCATCCACATTGAACTCAATGTCCTTCATACCGAAGCCCAAGCCCATGGAGATGCTGAAGAATGAGGGATTGTCGCTGAAACCTTCCAGGTCGTTGCGCAGCAGTCCCTTCTTCTTGAACATGAGGTCGCACAGGCCATAGCCCAGCTCGGTGGAGAGAATACCGATGCCTGCACCCGACATTACATCGCTGATCCAGTGGCGGTTGTTCAGGATACGCATGATGCCCGTTGCCGTGGCCACGCCATAACCTGCCACCGAGTACCAGGGTGAGCGGGTAAGACCATACTCCTTGTGCAGGATAGAGGCGCCTACGAACGAGGTGGCCGTGTGGCCCGAAGGCCAAGAGTTGGCCGAAGAGCCGTCGGGACGCATTTCCTTGGCTGTGTATTTGATGCCGTTGACAAATCCGGCCATGATGGCGTACGACATGAGTGAACTGGCCATGAGTCGGGGCCAGTCGCTGCGGCCTTCCACACCACCCAGTTTCAGGCCCACTGTCATCACAGGGCCAAAGAACTGCGTGTAGTCGTCAATGCCCGTTTTGAAATTACTAATCAGTCGGGTATTGGCGTGTGTGTTCTTATAGTCCTGGCGAAAGTTAGCCTTTTCGCCCTTGATGGCAATGCCTGCAAGGAACAGGGGTATGCCCACAAAGGTCATGTCGTCCATGAACTTATATTCCTTCACGCCGTCGTTGGTCTTCTGCTTGAAGAAGTCTAAGTCCATCTTCGGTTCAGGAGTCGGAACGGCCATACTTGTCTTTTCATAATAGGTGAGAGGCTGGTGAATCGCTCCTGTCAGTTCGGCCTTCATTTCGGGAACTTCCAGTTTCAATGGTTCCATGTCCAGATAGCTCTTGGCAGCAGTGTTCACTGTTGCCAGCAAGCCCATGGCGATGAGCAAAAGAAATCTTTTCATAGTCTTAATGATGTGATAACGTTGATTTTGCTGCAAAGTTACTAAAAACTCTTAACATATCAGCATAAAATGTTAAGTTTTTAGTAACTTTGCAGACAAAATTTATTTGAGGCAATGAAATTATATTCCGATGAAGAACTTGCCGAGATTCTCGACCAGAAGATTTTTCACCAGATAAGTGAGGCTGCCGATCGCTTGGGCATGGAATGCTACGTGGTTGGCGGCTATGTGCGTGACATCTTCTTGGAGCGTCCTTCTGCCGATATCGACGTGGTGGTTGTGGGCAGTGGCATCGAGGTGGCCAAGGAACTGAAACAGACGCTGGGCTCAAAGGCCCATCTGTCGGTGTTCAGGAATTTCGGCACGGCACAGGTGAAATATGGTGAAACGGAGGTGGAATTTGTGGGTGCGAGGAAGGAAAGCTACAGTCATGACTCCCGCAAGCCCATCGTGGAAGACGGTACGTTGGAAGACGACCAGAACCGCCGTGACTTTACCATCAATGCTATGGCCATCTGTCTGAACGGCAATCGTTTCGGTGAGCTGGTCGACCCTTTCAACGGACTGGCCGACCTAGAGGACGGTATCATTGCCACACCACTTGAACCTGGCATCACTTTCAGTGACGACCCGCTGCGCATGATGCGGTGCATACGCTTTGCCACCCAACTGAACTTCCAGATTGAGGACGAGACCTTCACGGCCCTGGAGCACATGGCCGACCGCATCAAGATAGTAAGTGGTGAGCGCATTGAGGTGGAACTGAACAAAATCATGCTTGCACCCCATCCCAGCAAGGGCTTTGTAGACCTACAGCGTTCCGGACTGCTCAATATCATCCTGCCCGAACTGGCAGCACTCGACATTGTGGAACAGAAAAACGGGCGTGCCCATAAGAACAACTTCTATCACACGCTGGAAGTGCTTGAGAATGTGGTGACGCGCAATCCCGAGGCTTCGCTGTGGCTGCGCTGGGCGGCTTTGCTCCACGATATTGGCAAGACCAAGACCAAGCGGTGGGACGCAGCCATCGGCTGGACGTTCCATAATCACAACTTTGTGGGTGGCAAGATGGTTGCGCAGATTTTCCGTAGGTTGAAGTTGCCGATGGGGCAGGAGATGCGCTATGTGCAAAAACTGGTAGACCTGCACATGCGTCCCATTGTGATTGCCGACGAGGAAGTTACCGACAGTGCCGTGCGCCGTCTGCTGAACGATGCCGGTGACGACATTGACGACTTGATGGCGCTTTGCGAAGCCGATATTACTTCGAAGAACGAGGTACGCAAGAAAATTTTCCTGGAGAATTTCCGTATGGTGCGCGAAAAACTGGCAGACCTGAAGGAAAAGGACTACAAGCGACTGCTG
>CAMZBS010000102.1 GCA_947304695.1 uncultured Prevotella sp. | reverse complement strand
GAGCGTGACCCCCGACAAGGTGCGCATCCCCGTGTTCATCGTTGTGATTGCCGCCTTTGTCACCATCCTACAGATGGTCATCAAGGCATACCTTCCCGACATTGATGCAGCCCTCGGCCTGTTCATCCCCCTCATCGTGGTCAACTGCATCATCCTGGGCCGTGCCGAGGCATTCGCTGCCAAGCAGAGTCCTGTAGCCTCGCTGTTCGACGGCATTGGCATTGGACTGGGCTTCACACTGGGTCTGACGCTCCTGGGCATCTTCCGTGAGCTATTGGGTTCTGGCTCCATCTTCGGCCTCACCCTGCTGCCCGAGACCTACAACATCCTGCTCTTCGTGCTGCCTCCGGGTGCCTTCATCACCCTGGGCTATCTGATTGCAATCGTCAATCGAATTAAAAAATAAGAGTTATCGCTTTGCGAGTAAGAATTAAGAATTATGGAATACATATTGATATTCATCAGCGCCATCTTCGTCAACAACATCGTGTTGGCACAGTTTTTGGGCATCTGTCCGTTCCTGGGCGTATCTAAGAAAATCGACACCTCGCTGGGCATGTCGGCTGCCGTGGCCTTCGTCATGACGCTGGCCGTCATTGTGACCTATTTGGTACAGAAGTTCGTACTCGACCCCAACGGCCTGGGCTACCTCCAGACCATTGCCTTCATCCTGGTCATTGCATCTCTGGTCCAGATGGTCGAGATCATCCTGAAGAAGGTGTCACCTGCCCTCTATCAGGCACTGGGCATTTTCCTGCCCCTCATCACCACCAACTGCGCCGTACTTGGCGTGGCCATCCTCGTTATCCAGAAAGACTTCAACCTCCTGCAGTCCGTGGTCTATGCCTTCTCCACCGCCATTGGCTTCGGCCTGGCCCTCACCGTGTTTGCTGGCATGCGTGAACAACTGGAACTGGTCCGTGTGCCCCGTGGCATGCAGGGTATGGCCATCGTGCTTGTCTCTGCCGGACTACTCAGCCTTGCCTTCATGGGCTTCTCGGGTGTCGACGGCGGTCTGAAGGTACTCTTCGGACTCGATTGACAATGCTTGATATTGTATAGCGGCCTGCGCTCGACTTTTAGTTGAGCGCAGGCCGTTTTTGACTGATAGCGATAATTACGACACATTTTTTCGTCAAAAACACAAAAAACAATCCAAAACATGCACCTTGTACCGAAAAAATGCTTATCTTTGCACCAATATCTAAAACCCTTAAACAAATGAAGCAGACAATCTTAGTAACTGGTGGCACCGGCTTTATTGGCAGCCACACCACTGTAGAACTGCAGGAAGCAGGCTACGAGGTAGTCATCATCGACAATCTCTCCAACTCCAACGCCAACGTCATCGACGGCATCGAGAAAATCACCGGCAAGCGCCCCGCTTTTGAGAAAGTGGACTGCTGCGACTTCGAAGCCCTCGAAGGCGTGTTCCAGAAGTACCCCAACATCGAGGGCATCATCCACTTCGCCGCTTCGAAGGCCGTAGGCGAAAGTGTCGAGAAGCCCCTGCTCTACTATCGCAACAACCTTACCTCGCTCATCAACCTGCTGGAACTCATGCCCAAATACAACGTCAAGGGCATCATCTTCTCCTCCAGCTGCACTGTCTACGGACAGCCTTCTGAGGAGAACCTGCCTGTGACCGAGAACGCCCCTATCCAGAAGGCCCTCTCGCCCTACGGCAACACCAAGCAGATTAACGAGGAGATTATCCAGGACTTCATCCACAGCGGTGCCCCCATCAAAAGCATCATCCTTCGCTACTTCAACCCCATCGGTGCCCATCCCTCGGCATTCATCGGCGAACTGCCCAACGGCGTGCCCATGAACCTCATCCCCTTTGTCACCCAGACCGCCATTGGCATCCGCAAGGAGCTCAAGATCTTCGGTCATGACTACGACACCCCCGACCATACCTGCATACGCGACTACATCTATGTTGTCGACCTGGCCAAGGCTCATGTCAAAGCCATGGAGCGCGTGCTCGATGAGCCCGATACCGATGCCGTCGAGGTGTTCAACATTGGAACTGGCCGCGGTCTGTCCACCCTTGAAGTGGTCGAAGGCTTCGAGAAGGCTACGGGAGTGAAACTGCCCTGGAGCTATGCACCCCGTCGCGAAGGCGATATTGAGAAAGTGTGGGGCAATGTGGACAAGGCCAACCGCGTACTTGGATGGAAAGCCGAGACACCCACCGAGGAAGTGCTGAAGACCGCCTGGCGCTGGCAGCAGAAGCTGCGCGAGGACGGCATCCAGTAAACAACCCTTTTCTCACACCCCCAAAGCTGTTTCAGTGCAACAACTGAAACAGCTTTTTGTTTGAATATCATTAAAAGAACTGAATATTTCATGAGTTTTTTCGCCAAACTGTCGCATATCTCAAAAAGAATGCGTAACTTTGCCACCAAAATAGCAAAGTAACTTTGCCATCGATAAGAGAAACCCATCAGAACGATGAAACTCATCATCATGACCAAAGCCACGTTCTTCGTGGAAGAAGACAAGATTCTCACCACCCTCTTCGAGGAGGGACTGGAGAATCTGCATCTATATAAGCCCCTTTCTGAACCCATCTATTCCGAAAGGCTCCTCACCCTCCTGCCTGAGGAGTACTACAAGCGCATCATGGTCCACGACCACTTCTATCTGCGCGAAGAGTACAACCTCAAAGGCATCCACCTGAACAATGCCACCGACGAAGTGCCACCCGGCTATCGTGGCAATGTCAGCCGCACCTGTCACAGCGTCGACGAGCTGCAGGTGGCCAAGAAACAGTCCTCTTATGTCTTCCTCAAGACCATCTTCGACAGCCAGAGCAACCCACAGGACAAGCAGACCATTGACCACGAAACGCTCAAACAGGCTTCACGCAAAGGGCTGATTGACAAGAAGGTATATGCCATGGGCGGCATCAATCTCGACAACATCCGCCAGTTGCGCGACCTCGGCTTCGGAGGGGTCGTCGTATGCGGCGACCTCTGGAACAGGTTCGACATCCACCATGAGCTCGACTACAAAGAACTCATCGCCCACTTCCAGAAACTGCGCAAAGCCGTTTCCTGAACCAACAGACAACACTATTACAATAACCAAATATGATTGAAGACATGAATAATCTCGGTGTGGGCAATGCAGCCCAACAGTCCTCCGACCGCATGGCCGGTGGTTCCTACATGGTTTTCTCAGGCACTGCCACGAGATACCTGGCAGAAAAGATCTGCCAGAGCCTGGGCTGTCCGCTGGGCAAGATGCAGATGACCAAGTTCAGCGACGGTGAGTTTGCCGTGAGCTACGAAGAGAGCATCCGCGGACGCGACATCTTCCTCGTCCAAAGCACCTTCCCCAACAGCGACAACCTCATGGAGCTGCTTCTCATGATCGATGCTGCCAAGCGCGCCTCGGCCCGAACCATCAATGCCGTCATCCCCTATTTCGGATGGGCACGCCAGGACCGCAAGGACAAGCCCCGTGTCAGCATAGGAGCCAAGCTTGTGGCCGACCTCCTCAGCGTGGCCGGAGTCAACCGCGTCATCACCATGGACCTCCACGCTGACCAGATCCAGGGCTTCTTCGACGTTCCCGTCGACCATCTCTATGCCTCAGGCGTCATCCTGCCCTACCTACAGAGCCTCAAGCTCGACAATCTTGTCATTGCCTCACCCGATGTAGGCGGCTCCAAGCGCGCCAACACCTACGCCAAATACCTCGGCTGTCCCCTTGTGCTCTGCAATAAGACCCGTGCCCGTGCCAATGTCGTGGCCACCATGCAGATCATCGGCGACGTGAAGGACAAGAACGTCATCATCATCGACGACATGGTCGACACCGCCGGAACCATCACCAAGGCTGCCGACCTCATGATGGAGTCAGGTGCCCGCAGCGTCCGTGCCTGCGCTTCTCATTGCGTCATGAGCGGCCCTGCCAGCGACCGTGTGCAGGCATCGGCCCTCGAAGAGATTGTCTTCACCGACTCCATACCCTACACCCAGCGCTGTGCCAAGGTCAAGCAGATCAGCGTGGCCGACATGTTCGCCGAGACCATCCGCCGCGTCATCGCCAACGAGAGCATCAGCGACCAGTACTTGGTTTAAAAACAAAGAAGATGAAGAAAATACTTCCCATTTTGGCTATGGTGCTTGCCATGACTGCCTGCCAGAAAAACGGCTACACCATCAACGGCACCGCACAGGACTTCAGCGATGGCGACACCCTCCTGCTGTCAACCAACTTCAACGAAGGCATCGTCGACGACACCATCGTCGTCAGCAACCAGCGCTTCCAGCTCAAGGGAGAAGCTGACTCTGCCCAGCTGGCCGTTATCTTTGCCAAGGAGCGGCCCGACCTCGCTGCAACGTTCCTGCTCGAACCCGGCACCATCACCATCGACCTTGCCCAGCAGCCCGGACAGTCCAAGGTGGGCGGCACTAAGGCCAACGAAGGATGGCAGGCCGTCACCGACCTCTCCAACGACTACAACCAGCAGATGCAGAAAGTGGCCGAAGAACTCTACGGACAGGGCGTCACACCCCAACAGCAGCAGGCTGTCATGGAAAAGATTGGCGTGCTCATGGCCGAGCTGTCAGGCAAAGTCATCGACATTGCCGAACAGCACATCGACGACGAACTGGGCTACTTCCTCGTCGTCAACTACTCCGACGACGACAACTTCACCGACGAGCGCCGCCTGCAGCTCATCGACAAGCTCCCGCAACGTTTCCAGCAGCGTGCCGCAGTGGCCGACATCAGGAAGGCCATTGCCGATGCCAAGAAGACCGACGTGGGACAGACCATCAACGATTTCTCCCTCAACACTCCCGAAGGACAGTCCTTCAGTGTGATTAGTGAGGCCAGGAAGCACCAGCTCACCATCCTTGACTTCTGGGCCTCCTGGTGCGGCCCTTGCCGCAACGAGATGCCTGCCATAGTGAAGCTCTACGATGCCTACCACGACAAAGGACTCGGCATTATCGGCATCTCACTCGATGAGGACAACGACGCATGGGTCAAGGCCATAGCCGACCTGGGCATCAAATGGCCGCAGATCAGCGACCTCCAGGGATGGAACTCTGAAGCTGCACAGCTTTTCCATGTCACCGCCATACCCTTCATGGTCATCATCGACAGCCAAGGTGTCATCCTCCAGAAAGGACTGCGCGGCGAGGCACTCGAACAGTTCGTAAGCCAGCAACTGCAAAGCCAAGAGTAATGCAGACGCTACTGAAATATTTCCCACAGCTCACGGGGCAGCAACAACAGCAGTTCGCTGCCCTCGATGCGCTCTACCATGAGTGGAACGCAAAGATTAACGTCATCTCACGACGCGACATCGACAATCTCTATCTCCATCACGTCCTCCACTCCCTTGCCATCGCGCGCTTCATCCAGTTTGCACCCGGCACCACCATCCTCGACTTCGGCACTGGAGGCGGATTCCCCGGCATCCCCCTGGCCATTCTCTTCCCCGAATGCCAGTTCAAGCTCATCGACGGCACAGGAAAGAAGATACACGTAGCACAGGAGATAAGCCAGGCCATCGGCCTCACCAACTGCCACCCCGAACATCTGCGCGGCGAAGACGAGAAAGGCCGCTACGACTACATCGTCAGCCGTGCCGTCATGCCCCTGCCCGACCTCGTGAAGATTGTGCGCAAGAACATCGACCGCACCTGCAGGAACACCCGCCCCAACGGCATCATCTGCCTCAAGGGAGGCGCACTCGCCGACGAGCTGCGGCCCTTCCGCTCCTC
>CAMZBS010000101.1 GCA_947304695.1 uncultured Prevotella sp. | reverse complement strand
CGATGGCCACGTCGTGCAGGCTCACCTGTTGCTTGGCGGCCATCACATACTGGTTGCCTGGGCCGAAGATCTTATAGACCTTGGGCACCGACTGTGTGCCGTAGGCCATGGCTCCGATGGCCTGAACGCCACCAGCCTTGAATATCTTGCTGACACCGGCTATGCTGGCCGCTACGAGAATGGCAGGATTCACCTTGCCTTCCTTGTTTGGAGGCGTACAAAGCACGATTTCCTTACAGCCTGCAATCTTGGCTGGTGTGGCCAGCATGAGCACAGTAGAGAAGAGTGGGGCAGTGCCACCGGGGATGTAAAGACCCACCCGTTCGATGGGCACGCTTTTCTGCCAGCACACCACGCCGGGCTGCGTTTCAATCTTACTGCCGTTGAACCGCTGAGCTTCGTGGAACTTATATATATTATGGTGAGCCAGTCGGATGGCCTCTTTCCGCTCGTTGCTCACCAGTTGCTGTGCCTCTTCCAACTCCTCGCTACTGACGGCCAGTTGACTGAGTGCCACATGGTCGAACTTTTGTTCGTATTCTTTCACGGCCTCGTCGCCACGTTCTTTCACGTCGGCCAGCACCGATGCCACAGTAGCATTCAGTTGTGACACATCGAGATGCGGGCGTTCCACAATCTTCGCCCATTCACTTCTTGCAGGATACTTAATGATATTCATCTCTACTCCAAACTCCTAATTCTCAAAGAATCATCTTCTCAATAGGCGTGACCAAAATGCCCTGAGCGCCCATTTCCTTCAATTTGCCGATAATTTCCCAGAACCGCTTCTCGTCGAGTACGGTGTGAACGGAGCACCATCCTTCATCGGCCAGTGGTATGATGGTGGGACTCTTCAGGCCAGGCAGCACGCTGATGATTTCCTGCAGCCGCTCCTTCGGCGCATTCATGCGTACATATTTCTTGTCTTCCGCCTGTCTTACAGCCTCGAAGCGGAACAGCATCTGATCGAGCAGAGCCTTCTTCTCTTCTGTCATTTTTGCACAGCCAATGAGCAGCGCTTCGCTCTGCATGACCACTTCCACTTCGCGCAGGTTGTTGCTCACAAGCGTGGAACCGGAACTCACAATGTCGAAGATGGCATCGGCAAGACCGATACCCGGGCTAATCTCTACTGAACCGGTGATGACATGAATCTCAGCATCGATGTTGTTCTCGTTCAGGAACTTCCTGAGAATGACGGGATAGCTGGTGGCAATCTTCTTGCCTTGGAACCAAGAGAGTCCCGGATACTCAATATCCTTGGGGATGGCCAGCGACAGACGGCACTTTGAGAAGCCCAGACGTGAGACGATTTCTGCCTCGGCACCGCGTTCCACATATTCATTTTCGCCCACCACACCTAAGTCGGCCACGCCCGAAGCTACGCTCTGCGGGATGTCGTCGTCGCGCAAATAGAGCACTTCGAGCGGAAAGTTCTGTGCACTTACCAGTAGGGTTCGCTTCGAAGCACTCACTTTGATGTCGGCTTCGTTGAGCAGGTTCATGGTGTCGTCGAACAGACGGCCTTTTGATTGTACGGCAATTCTTAACATGTTGTTATTTTGACAATTTGACGATTTTACTATTTGACAATCTGACAATTATTTATAAAAAGCGGTGCAAAATTAAGCAAAAATTCCCGATTGTGCAATAAAATGCGTATTTTTGCAGCAAAAAACGTACGGAATTGAAATCATACAGCATATTTATTCTGTTTTTTCTTCTGATGGCTGCCTGTAGCAAGCCTCGTCAGCGTGTGGTGGCTCCTTGGGGCGAAGAGGTTGGAGCATCGGCAACAGTAGCGAATGATGAGGCTTTCGACTTGGAAGCCATTGAGGCCTCTGGCGAACTCATTGCGCTCACACTCTCAGGTCCTGAAACCTATTATGACTATCATGGACGTGCTTTGGGCATCCATGCCATGCTATGTCAGCAACTGGCCGACTCGTTAGGCGTTCGGTTGCGCATGGAATTATGCCGCGACACGGCTGAGTTGTTGTCGCGGCTGGCTGCCGGTGATGCCGACATGGTGGCTTTCCCTCTTTCTCAAGCTGACTCTACTGGCCCAGGATGGAAAGTGGCTGATGGCAAGCCTATGCTTAGCGAAACACTTCAACGATGGTATTCACCACAGCGCATGGAGCTGGCCCGTGCCGAAGAACACCGTCTGCTGACCACGGGCAGGGTGAAGCGTAAGGTGTTTGCGCCCATGCTCAACAAGCAGGGTGGCATCATCTCGCGCTATGATGCGTTGTTCCAGCGCTATTGTCAGCCTATTCACTGGGACTGGCGGCTTATGGCTGCCCAATGCTATCAGGAGTCAACGTTCGACCCTCATGCTCATTCCTGGGCGGGTGCTTGTGGACTGATGCAGATTATGCCTTCGACGGCTGATTATCTGGGTCTGTCGCGTTCGGATTTATATAATCCCGAACAAAACATAGCTGCGGCAGCCCGCTATTTAGCCGAACTGGAGCGTGGCTTCAGCGACATCCATGACCGTCGTGAACGGCAGAACTTTGTCTTGGCTGCTTACAACGGAGGCCCACATCACATTCGTGACGCTATGGCACTGGCCCGCCGTGACGGACGCAATCCCAGCAGCTGGGATCAGGTGTCCGTTTATGTGTTACGACTCAGCCAGCCTGAATACTACAATGCTCCTGAGGTGAAAAACGGCTACATGCGTGGCAGTGAGACAGTGGACTATGTGCAGCAGATACGACAACGCCACGGCGGTTACCGTGGCGTGCGTGCAGCTTCGTCTGTCAGCTCGTCGCCCCAGAAGTCGCGCAACGAGCGTCATCGCAGCAAGTACAAAATATGATCCCTTCTACTTTTTCACAATCTCATTGGCTCTTGCCAGTGCCAGGTCAATGTGGTTGCAGATGTTCTCTTCGCCCAGCAGCAGGTCGAAGTGGTTGCGCTTCAATACCGTTTCCACTTTCTGGTTAACGCCTGAGAGCACAATCGTAATGCCTTCCTTCTGGCTCATCAGACACAGGTTCTCCAGATTGTGCAGACCTGTTGAGTCGATGAAGGGCACCTTACGCATACGGATGATTCTCACCTTCGGACGGTCGCCATAGCGGCCCATGATGTCTTCGAAACGGTTACCGGCACCAAAGAAGTAGGGTCCGATAATCTCGTAAACCTCCACACCTTTGGGAATGGTCAGATGCTCCAGGTTGCCCTTCTGCATATCGGCATCTTCGTTCAGGTCAATCTCGTCGTATATAGCTTTGACATCGGTGGTCTCACTCATACGGCGCATGAAGAGAAGGCAGGCACAGATAAGTCCCACCTCGATGGCCACTGTAAGGTCGAAGATAATGGTGAGCAGGAACGTCAGCACCAACACCGTGATGTCGCTCTTGGGATTGCGCATCAGGGCCAGGAACGAACGCCAGCCACTCATGCCATAGCTCACCACCACCAGCACGCCAGCCAGACAGGCCATCGGTATGTACTGTGCCAGCGGCATGAGAAACAAGAAGATGAGCAGCAGCACCACGGCATGCACAATACCAGCTATGGGGGTGCGCCCACCGTTGTTGATGTTGGTCATTGTGCGGGCAATGGCACCCGTGGCAGGAATACCGCCGAACAGAGGCGAGACAATGTTGGCCACACCCTGACCTATCAGCTCCGTATTCGAATTATGATGGTCGCCAATCACACCGTCGGCCACTGTAGCCGACAGCAGGCTCTCAATGGCTCCCAGCACGGCAATTGTCATAGCAGGAGCCACCAAGCCTTTGATGGTTTCCCACGACAGTTGGGGTACCACTGCATCGGGCAGTTGCGAGTTGATGCTAAAGCGGTCACCGATAGTCTCGATTGTGGTCACCCCAGCATATTGTTTCAGCAGCAGGGCGGCCACCGTCATGATGATGATAGCCACCAGCGAGCCGGGAACCCTCTTGCTGAATTTCGGCGTTGCGGCAATGATGGCCACGCTGACCAGTCCCACGGCGGCACTCCACGGGTCAATGGTGCCCAGGCTTTGGGCGTAGGCAATCCATTTCTCAATGAAATCGCTGGGCACATAGCCCATGTCCATGCCCAGGAGGTCTTTCACCTGCGTGGTGAAGATGGTCACGGCAATACCGCTGGTAAATCCCACAATGATGGGGTAGGGAATGTATTTGATGATGGTGCCCAGACGCAGCAGGCCGAAGCCGATGAGGAACACACCGGCCATCAGTGTGGCGATGGTCAGTCCCTGAATGCCGTACTGGTTGATGATGCCTGCCACAATCACGATAAAGGCACCCGTGGGACCGCCTATCTGTACCTTGCTGCCGCCCAACAGCGAGATGGCCAGTCCGGCCACGATGGCAGTGATGATGCCCTTTTCGGGCGATACGCCTGAGGCAATGCCGAAGGCAATGGCCAGCGGCAGTGCCACGATACCAACAATCACACCAGCCATCACGTCGGCCATGAGCGTCTGTCGGTTGTAATTCTTGACAGCCGAAATCATCTTCGGCTTGAAGTCAAATGTCTTTTTCATTTCTCTTGTGTTTCTTACCTATTGAATAACGGCTGCAAAATTACGAAAATAAAATATAAGACGGCCATTTCCGACCGTCTTATATATAAAAAGGTGTTGATTTCTTGATTTACTTCTGCTTCAGCAGGTCGCGAATCTCAGCCAGCAGCTCTTCCTGGGTGGGACCCTTGGGAGCCTCGGGAGCAGGAGCCTCCTCCTTTTTGCGGTTCAGCTTGTTAATGCCCTTCAGCATCAGGAAGATACAGAAGGCCACAATCAGGAAGTCGACCACGTTCTGAATGAAGTTACCGTACTTCAATGTGGCAGCCAGGTCACCCTCGCCGAAGGCAAACTCCAGCTTTGTGAAATCCACGTTGCCCGTGACCAAGCCCACTAACGGCATCAGGATGTCGTCTACGAGTGAGCTCACAATCTTACCGAATGCACCGCCAATGATCACACCAACGGCCATGTCCATCACGTTGCCCTTCATGGCAAACTCTTTGAATTCACTGATAAATCCCATAATCGTTATTGTTTTTAATTTGGTTATATAATTGTTTGCTGATGCAAAAGTAGGAAAAAATTTTCATATCTCCCACATTTCCCCTCTCTTTTTTTACCTCAGAATACATATTCCCCGTTTTTTGCCATCTGTATTTGACAATCTGGCTGTTTCAGCATTGACATAGATTAATTTTTAGAGTTGACAGAATTTTTTTTTGTTTATTAAGACTGCAATTGAGGCTCAGTTCAAGATTTTTTTCGTAACTTTGCGGCCAGAAATACAAACAACAACATTTCTTTTAATTAAAAGCAAAGTAAAATGACAAAAGTTGCAATTAACGGTTTTGGCCGTATCGGTCGCCTCGCTTTCCGTCAGATGTTCGAGGCTGAAGGTTATGAAGTAGTAGCAATCAACGACCTGACCAGCCCCAAGATGCTGGCTCACCTTCTGAAGTATGACACTGCTCAGGGCGGTTTCTGCGGTAAGTTCGGCGAGAACAAGCACACTGTCGAGGCAGGTGAGGACTTCATCGTTGTCGATGGCAAGAAGATCACCATCTATGCTATTCCTAACGCTGCCGAGCTGCCTTGGGGCAAGCTGGATGTAGACGTTGTCCTGGAGTGCACAGGCTTCTACACCTCTAAGGAGAAGGCTTCTGCTCACCTGACTGCTGGTGCTAAGAAGGTTGTGATTTCTGCTCCTGCTGGCAACGACCTGCCCACCATCGTTTACAACGTGAACCACAAGACCCTGACTCCTGCTGACACCGTTATTTCAGCTGCTTCTTGCACCACCAACTGCTTGGCTCCTATGACCAAGG
>CAMZBS010000100.1 GCA_947304695.1 uncultured Prevotella sp. | reverse complement strand
CGCTCTTCTTGAAACGGCAATACTTCTTCTTCTTCGTGTCGATAGAAGGAGCTGTGAGATAACGAATTTCGCTCTGTTCTGCCATGGTTTAAGCCTCCTCTGATTTAGTCTGATACTTCTTACGACGCTTCTCTGCATACTCGGCAGCAAACTTGTCGAGCTTCACGGTCTGGAAACGGATGACCTTCTCGTCACGACGATAGGCGGTCTCCAGCTTGTCAATCACTTCCGGCTCAGCCTTGAACTCGATGAGGAAGTAGAACCCAGAGGTCTTCTTCTCAATCTGGTAAGCCAGTTTCTTCAGTCCCCAGGCCTCTTCGTTCAGAATCTCGGCACCCTTGTCGGTGAGCACTTTCTTGAACTTTGCGACCGTTTCCTTTGTCTGATCGTCAGACAAAACGGGAGTCAAAATGAAAACGGTTTCGTACTGATTCATACGTTCTAAAAATGTTTATAAATGTTATTTTTGCAAATTGCGGGTGCAAAGGTACTAAATTATTATGAATTACAAATTATAAATTATAAATTATTTATTACCTTTGCGGCGTTTTTAACGATTTTATATGAAATATCTTGGAATTTGCCTGATTGTTGCAGGGGTACTGATGCTGTTGGTGCTTTATTTCTTCCATTTCACGTTTGTGAGCCAACTGCTTTATGCCGCCTTCTTTATTATAATAATAGGTGTAGTGCTGCACGTCTGGATGCTGAAGAGAGAGAGTGCCTACTGACTACCGACGACGCAGGTCGCTACATCTCTTTTTCCAGTCGGTCGCGCCACAGATATTTGCGTGTCTCATGAATCAGCACACCACTCAATGCCAGGAGTGAAATGAGGTTGGGAATGGCCATCAACGCATTCATACAGTCGGCCAGGTTCCAAACAATATTCAGGTTGACCACACTTCCCACAAAAACAGCAAGGATATAGAGCACACGATAGAAGAGCACCCAACGGCGTCCCTTCAGATACTCTACGGCACGCTCGCCATAATAGCACCAGCCCAGGATGGTGCTGAAGGCAAAGGTGAGCAGTCCCAGCGTGAGCAAAGGCTTGCCCACAAAGGGGATTTTGCTGAAGGCCATCTTGGTGAGCACAGCCCCGTTGTCGAAGGAAATGTCGGGATAGGCCAGCACACTGCTCACAATGACCAGTCCTGTCATGGCACAGATGACGACCGTGTCCCAGAACGTGCCGCTGCTTGACACCAATGCCTGACGTACGGGATTACGGGTCTGGGCGGCAGCCGCCACGATGGGGGCCGAGCCCATGCCAGACTCGTTGGAGAACAGTCCGCGGGCAATACCGTAACGGGCGGCCATCATGACGGTGGTGCCCACAAATCCGCCACCTGCTGCCTGGGGACTGAAAGCCGAATGGCAGATGAGTTTCAGGGCGGGCCAAAGATAGCTGGAGTTAACGAAAAGGATGTAGGCACAGCCCAGCACATAGAAAAGGGCCATGAAAGGCACCAAGATGCTGCACACACGGGCGATGCTCTTCACGCCTCCCAACACCACGGCAGCTGTCAGCAGACAGACAAAGGCACCGGAAAGCATGGGGGCAATGTCGTAGGTCTCATGGGCCAGGGTAGCAATGGCATTGGCCTGAACGGTGTTGCCGATACCAAAGGAGGCAATGGCCGTGAACAAGGCAAACAATACGGCAAGCCACTTCCACCCCAAACCACGCTCCAAGGCGTACATAGGGCCGCCCAGCATGCGTCCTTTCTCGGTCTTCACCCGGTATTTGATGGCAAGAAGGCCCTCAGCATACTTCGTGGAAATGCCGAAGACACCCGTGAGCCAGCACCACAGCACGGCTCCAGGACCACCCAGGGCAATGGCCGTGGCCACACCGATAATATTACCGGTACCGATGGTTGCCGCCAAGGCGGTGGCCAACGAGGCAAACTGAGACACGTCGCCCGTCGCTTCAGAATCGCGCTGCCATGACAGTTTGATGGCCTTGAAAATCCAACGCTGCGGGAAGCGCAATGCTATCGTGAGATAGATATGCGTACCCAGCAACAGGATGACCATCGGCCAGCCCCAAAGCAGGGAACTCAGTTCAGTGAGGAATTCGTTAAGTCCGTTCATCGTTTATCGTTGACCACAACTGGATGATATCACATGTTGAGTGCTGCCGTCCGAACACGGCTCAGCGTCTCGGGGGTCATCTGCAAGTAGCTTGCGATATAGACCAGCGGAGCACGCAGCACCAGCTGAGGGGAACTCTTCACCAGTTTCTGATAACGGTCCTGTGCTGACTCGAAGCGCAGCATGTCGGCCCGTTGCTGACTGATGATGAGCGACTCCTCAAGAATCTTTCTATATAGAATCTGGATGTTCACGCTACGCATGGCCACGGCTTCAAGCTCGGCCTTGGGCAGCATATAGATGATGGTTGGCTCCAGGCACTGGATGATCTGCTGCGAAGGCTGCTCCCTGAAGAGGCTCTCAATGCTCATCATGATGGTGTTCTCGGCAGCCATGTACTCGGTCACCTCCTTCTTGTTCTTGTAGTAAAACTGGCGCACCAGCCCCTTTACAATCCAATAGATGTTGCGGCAAGTATCGCCTTCGTTCAGGATTCTATCGCCCTTGGCATACTTCACCGGTACAAGCACACTCTCCAGGATGTCGAGCTCATCATGGGTCATGGTGCTATATCTGCGGGCCAGTTCGCGGGCCACATCGCGTTTGGTTAAACTTAGGTTTGGCATATAAATAAGGTAAAGTAGATTAAGTTCTCTTAGTCGAGTTTCAGTACGGCAAGGAAGGCTTTCTGCGGCACCTCCACGTTGCCTATCTGCTTCATGCGCTTCTTTCCGCGCTTTTGCTTCTCAAGTAGTTTGCGCTTGCGGCTCACGTCGCCTCCATAGCATTTAGCCAGCACGTCCTTGCGCACCTGCTTCACCGTCTCACGGGCAATAATCTTGGCTCCGATGGCGGCCTGGATGGCAATGTCGAACTGCTGACGGGGGATGAGTTCCTTCAGTTTCTCGCACATGCGACGGCCGAAGGTCACGGCATTGTCCTGATGGGTCAGCGTGGAGAGGGCATCGACAGGCTCGCCGTTGAGCAGAATGTCGAGTTTGATGAGTTTCGACGGGCGGAACGAGTCCACATGATAGTCGAACGAGGCATAGCCCTTCGATATGCTCTTCAGTTTGTCGTAGAAGTCGATGACGATCTCGCCCAGCGGCAGCATGAAATGCAGCTCCACACGGTTGCCGCTGACATACTGCTGGTCGAGCAACTCGCCGCGCTTGTCGAGACAGAGGGTCATGATGGGGCCGATGAAGTCGGCTGCCGTGATGATGCTGGCACGGATATAGGGTTCCTCGATACGGTCGATCATGACCTGGTCGGGCAGTCCTGAGGGATTGTGTACCTCCTTGACCTCACCCTGCTTGGTGTAGCACATGTAGGTCACGTTAGGCACCGTCGTGATGACGTCCATGTTGAACTCGCGATCCAGACGTTCCTGCACAATCTCCATGTGGAGCAGACCCAGGAATCCGCAACGGAAGCCGAAGCCTAGCGCAATGGACGTCTCAGGCACAAAGGTGAGTGAGGCATCGTTCAGCTGCAGCTTTTCAAGCGAGGCACGCAGGTTCTCATAGTCGGTGGGGTCAATGGGATAGACACCGGCAAACACCATGGGCTTCACCTCCTGGAAGCCCTCGATGGCAGCGTCGCAGGAACGGTCTACATGGGTGATGGTGTCGCCCACCTTCACCTCCTTGGCATCTTTGATGCCACTGATGATATAGCCCACTTCACCAGTTCCCAGCTCCTTGCGGGGAATCATGTCCATCTTCAGCACGCCCACCTCGTCGGCATCGTATTCCATGCCGGTGTTGAAGAACTTCACCTTGTCGCCCTTGGCAATCCTGCCGTTCAGGATCTTGAAGTAGGCAATGATGCCTCGGAACGAGTTGAACACCGAGTCGAAGATCAGAGCCTGCAGCGGAGCCTTCTCGTCGCCCACGGGGTGCGGAATGCGCTCCACCACGGCATTCAGTATGTCCTCCACGCCCTCGCCGGTCTTGCCGCTGGCACGGATGATGTCCTCACGGTCACAGCCAATGAGGTCCACAATCTCGTCTTCCACCTCGTCGGGCATGGCCGAGGGCATGTCAATCTTATTGATGACAGGAATGATTTCCAGGTTATTGTCGATGGCCATGTAAAGGTTCGAGATGGTCTGTGCCTGCACGCCCTGCGTGGCATCGACCACAAGCAATGCGCCTTCACAGGCAGCAATCGAACGGCTCACCTCGTAGGAGAAGTCCACGTGGCCCGGAGTATCGATAAGGTTCAGCAAATACTTCTCACCGTCCTTGGTGTATTCCATCTGGATGGCATGGCTCTTGATGGTGATGCCACGCTCTTTCTCCAGGTCCATGTCGTCGAGCATCTGCCCTTCAGTCACCTGAATGGTCTTGGTAAACTCCAGCAGACGGTCGGCCAAGGTCGACTTTCCGTGGTCAATATGTGCGATTATACAGAAATTTCTAATGTGATCCATGAACGTTCATATAGCTTATGAAGCGCAAAATTACAAAAAAAAGATGGAATCATTGCGTTTTTAGCTTTTTTTTGTATCTTTGTTGCCAAAATTCCACACAATGATTATACAATGATGAAGAAATCAATCCTTTTTGCCGCCTTCTGCCTGGCACTGGGCGCCTGTCAAATGAGCTTGGAGAAGCAAGCCGCCATCAAACTGAAAGAGTACACCGAGAAGAACTGTCCGCAGCGCATGAGCGAGACCGTCATCATGGACAGCTGCCGCTTCGAGGCCGACACCCACACGCTGCATTACTTCTACCGCTTCACGGGTGTGATGGACAACGACAGTCTGATCAGTGCCCGCCACGACGAACTGACCAAGATGATGGTCTACACTGTCAAAAACGACATGAGCACCCGCACCTACAAGGAGGCTGGCTATCAGTTCCAGTACTCCTACTTCTCGGAGAAAGAACCGCAGAAGCTGCTGTTCGACATCGTGCTGACCAAACAGGACTACCAATAAACGACGAGACATGAAAAGACTGCTTCTGTCCCTGCTCGTGATGCTGGCAGCGGCCGTCAGCGCAACGGCTGGCCATCGCATCCTGTCGCCCGATGTGAAGTCGCTGCAGGTGGTCGTCAACCAGGACTGGATGTCCATGCCCGTCATGAGGCTGGGCAGTACTGACGTGCTGAACATCGGTTTCGACGAGCTTTCGCACAACTACCACCGCTTCATTGTCCACTTGGAGCATTGCGAGGCCGACTGGACTCCCACGCAGGGGCTTTTTGAGAGCGACTGGCTGCAGGGCTTCAACGACCAGCCCATAGAAGACTATGAGAACTCGCTCAATACCACCGTGCTCTTCAGCCATTACCGCTACCGTATTCCCAACAACATGCAGCGGCTGAAGATGAGCGGCAACTACCGGTTGCATGTGCTCGACGAAGACAACGACCGCGAAGAGGTGCTCGTGGCAGAGTTCAGGGTACTGGAACAGCTGGTGAACGTGGGACTGGGCGTCACCACCAACACCGACATCAGCCATAACACCAGCCATCAGCAGGTGAACATGACGGTGAACTACAACCAGATCCGGGTGACCAACCTTGACGAGGAGATTCAGACTTTCGTGCTACAGAACGGACGCGAAGACAACATGAAGGAGAACGTGCGTCCCAACTTCATCAACCAGAACGGACTGAAGTGGGAGCACAACCGGGGGCTGATCTTCGAGGCGGGCAATGAGTACCACAAATTTGAAGTACTCGACCCCAACCATTCCACCATGGGCCTGGCCCGCACCTACTGGGACCAGGACGAGGAACGCTATCATGCCGTGCCCTTTCAGTGTGAGCCGCAGCGCAACTACCTGTATAACGAAGATGCCGACGGGGCGTTCTACATCCGCAACAGCGACAACATCGAGAACGACCGGGTGAGCGACTACGTCTACGTTCACTACAAGCTGAAGCCGGCACGCAACTATGCGCCTGCCCAAGTCTTCATCGAAGGCAAATGGACTACCGAGGAGCCCGGCAACTATGTCATGGA
>CAMZBS010000099.1 GCA_947304695.1 uncultured Prevotella sp. | reverse complement strand
AAATATAAGGTACGCGTGCATGAGAAGATGACCGAAGCACAGCTGTTCCAAGTGCTGGCCGACATGCTCGGTGAACTGCGCGACGGTCACGTGAACCTCACCGCCGCCCACGACATTGCCCGCAACTGGTCGTGGTACGAAAACTATCCCGCCAACTTCTCCGACTCGCTCATGCGCATCTACATGGGCACCGACTACCAGATAGCAGCAGGACTGAAGTACCGCATCCTCGACGACAACATCGGCTACATACGCTACGAAAGCTTCACGTCGGGATTCGGCGACGGCAATTTCGACGAGGTGCTGTCGCACATGATTCTCTGTCGCGGTATCATCATCGACATCAGAAACAACGGCGGCGGTGAACTGACCAATGCCGAGAGTCTGGCTGCACGATTCGTCAACGAAAAGACGCTCGTTGGCTACTCCAGGCACAAAACCGGCCCTGGCCACAACGATTTCTCCGAAATGCACGCACACTATCTGGAACCTTCGGCGGGATTCCGATGGGCAAAGCCCGTCTGCGTGCTCACCAACCGTCACGTCTTTTCGGCTGCCAACGAGTTCACCATGTACATGAAGGCACTGCCTAACGTCAAGATTGTAGGCGACCACACGGGCGGCGGAGCCGGAATGCCCTTCTCCGGTTCTCTTCCCAACGGCTGGATAGTGCGCTTCTCGGCTGTTCCCATGTACGACGCACAAAAACAGATTACTGAGTTCGGCATCGACCCGGACTATCACGTTGACCTGCTCGACAGCGACTTTTCACGCGAAAAAGACACAATCATTGAGTTTGCACGAAAACTTTTAGCTCAATAATTTGGTGGTTTCAAGAAAAAGCAGTACTTTTGCACCCACAAAACGTCGGCATAGCTCAGCTGGTTAGAGTATCACCTTGACATGGTGGGGGTCCTTGGTTCGAATCCAAGTGTCGACACTCCAAGCAATCATTCTTCAGAAAGCGCCTGTGGCGGAATTGGTAGACGCGCCAGACTTAGGATCTGGTTTCTTACGAAGTGCAGGTTCGAGTCCTGTCAGGCGCACTAGAACAATTAGAGCTTTAACTAAAAACAGAAAGACTATGGATTACAAGATTGTTGACATTGAAGGTGTAGGCGAGGTCTACGCTGAAAAACTCATTGAAGCTGGTATTAACAAGGTGAGCGAACTGCTCGAGAAGTGTGCAGCCCCCAAAGGACGCAAAGAACTGGCCGAGGCTACCGGCATCAGCGAGAAGCTCATTCTGCGCTGGACGAACCATGCCGACCTGTTCCGCATCAACGGCGTTGGCCCGCAGTTTGCCGAATTGCTGGAAGCCGCTGGTGTAGACACTGTGAAGGAGTTCCGTCACCGCGTGGCCGAGAACCTGCAGCCGAAGCTGGCCGAGCTGAACGAAGAGCGTCACATCTGCGGTCGTGTGCCTGCTGTGTCCGAAGTTCAGAAGATGATTGACCAGGCTAAGGAACTGGAGCCAAAGATGACATACTAATCTGGCTGTTGACATTTAGCTGTTGGCTATTGGCATTATGCTAATGGCCAACAGTTTTTTATCCGAAAGCTAACAGTCATAAACTAATCGCTTACATCCAACACTTGTGTCTTTGGCCAATTGACCAGAAAGACGTGCTCCGTAGCACGGGTCAGAGCGGTGTAGAGCCAATGGATGTAGTCGGGTGTAAGCATGTTGTCGGTCATGTAGCCCTGGTCAATATATACATGAACCCACTGACCGCCTTGCGCTTTGTGGCAGGTGACGGCATAGCCGAACTTCACCTGCAGGGCATTATAGTAAGGATCGGCCTTCAGTTTCTTCATGCGGTCGGCCTTACGGGGAATATCAGCATAGTCTTCCAGTACCTTTAGGAACAGCTGTTCCTGCTGCTCACGCGTCAATGCCGGTGCTTCGGTGGTAAGGGTATCGAGCAAAGTAATGGCCGAGAGTTCGTAGTCGTCATAGTCGGGCATTTGAACTGTGACATCGGCGAAGCGGAATCCATATAGTTCACGGACGTTACGGACGCGCTGCACCACACAACGGTCGCCATTGGCAAGAAAGGAGGGAACGTTGGTTTCACTACCATTCGCTGAAGAAAGACCCACCGTAAGGCTATAGTTGTTTTTCACAATCATCAGCTGATCGCCCCGGCAAATCTCTTCTTCACGGTCGAGCACAGTGCGACGGATGCCTTGGTTGTAGATGTTCGCCCGCTTGTTGCTGCGCGTCACGACAATGGTCTCGTCGATGCCCACAAGGCTATAGCTCGATGCCAACGACTCTATCAGCTCATCACCCGTCACCACGGAGATATCGGGAAAGCCCTGCAATCGCATCTTCGGAAGTTGGAAATTGAAGTTCTCCAAAGTGCTGCGTATGCGGGTGGCGTTGAAGAGAATGCCCGACTCCTGACTCTGCCGCAACACCTCATTGAGATCACATTCATAGGTCACAAGACCGTAGCCACGCAGCACTTCCGTTGTCAGCGCAGGCGATTCTTCTTCACCCACAGGCGGCAGCTGAGCTTTGTCGCCAATAAGCAGCATGCGACAGTTCAGGCCGTTGTACACAAACTGAACGAGATCGTCGAGCAGACAGCCGGAGCCAAACGTGTCGCTAAGCGGTACATTGGCAATCATCGAAGCCTCGTCTATTATAAATAAGGTGTCACGCGACAAGTTGACATTCAGATTAAAGGCCGACAGGTCAGCAGCCGAACGCTGGCGGTAGATGCGGCGGTGAATGGTGAAAGCCTCATGGCCGGAGTAGAGCGAGAAGACCTTGGCAGCACGTCCTGTGGGTGCCATGAGCACCATTTTCTGCTCCAGTTGCTCCAAGGCTTTGACAATGGCAGCAGCCAACGTGGTCTTTCCCGTACCAGCCGAACCCCTCAGCACCATGCAAGCCTGTGGATGGCGGTCGGCCAAAAAGTGGCCGAACAGGTCGATGGCCCTCTCCTGTTCCTCCGTCGGCTGGAAACCGAAGGCGGTGCGAATGCGAAAAGACAGTTCGTCGTAAATCAATTTTGTTACTATATATTTGGCTTTACACTCGTTTTTTCGTAATTCTGCCATCAAAGATGGTGAAATTACTCCGTCTCGACAAAAAAAGAAACGTGTTTCTTTGTTTTGCTCTCGACTTTTCGTAATTTTGCAGGCAAAAGTAATAAAAAAATCGGAATGCAGCAAAAAGAGCGACTCATAAATGCCATTCTTTGCCTTTTGGCAGCAAGTCTGCTGGCCGTCTGCGTGCTGAGCATAGCCGGTGCTGCCACTTCCGATAAGAAGAAAGCAAGGACAGAATATGCCGACAGTCACTAACGCCCCCAGTACCCGGCTGACCATACGTGCAGGCCGAGGCACCCTCTCGTTCGCCATGCCCAATGCCGAAGGCGACGTGGAGTTCGAACCCTACGTCGTGAAAAGCGGTATCTCAATGGCTGCCAACCTGCGCGAAGCATTCAAAACATCCACCCTGCTGCTACAGGCTCCACCCCGTGTCAGGGTACTCATCGACAGCGACGTACTCATGGTTCCCGTGGAACTCTTCGATGAGAAGGATATTGATGTCTGGTACAGCCATTCCTTCCCCCATCACGACCACGACCAGGTGTGCTACAACGTGCTACCTGACCTGAATGCCGTTGCTGTATTCTCCGTGAACAAAGACCTGCGCCTTGTCATTGACGACCACTTTCAGGACGTGCGTCTCATTGCTGCCATCTCTCCCGTTTGGCGCCATCTACACCAGCGCAGCTACACTGGTTCGCGCAACAAGCTCTACGGTTATTTCCATGAGAAGCGCCTTGAGATCTTCAGTTTCCATCAGAACCGCTTCAAGTTCAGCAACTCCTTCGACATCAAGCATGGCCATGATGCCCTTTATTTTCTGCTCTACGTGTGGAAGCAGCTGCAACTACAGCCGCTCTACGACGAACTGCACATTGTGGGCGACATTCCCGAAGAACAATGGCTGCTTGCTGAGCTACACAAATACCAGCAGAAAGCCTACGTCATCAACCCCACAGCCGACTTCAACCGTGCTCCCGTGACCAGCATCAAGGGCATGCCCTACGACCTGCAGACGCTGTTTGTCAAGGGAAGATAAGTGTTGGAGGTTAGTGTCTGGTGTTTTTTTGGGGGGGGAGCTAAAAGAGAAAAAACAATTATGCGTATCATTACCGGACTATACAAAGGTCGTCATTTCGACATTCCGCGTACCTTCAAGGCACGTCCTACGACCGACTTTGCCAAGGAAAATATCTTCAACGTGCTCACCGGCTACCTCGATTTTGAGGGTGCCACAGCCCTCGACCTCTTCTCTGGCACGGGCAGCATCTCGCTCGAACTGGTGTCAAGAGGGTGCAGCCGCGTGGTCAGCGTAGAGGCCGACCGCGACCATCACCGTTTCATCAGCGACTGCCTGAAGAAACTCGACACTCAGGCTTGCGTGCCCTTGCGGGGCGACGTGTTCCGTTTCCTGAAGAGCTGCCGACAGCAGTTCGACTTCATCTTTGCCGATCCGCCCTACGCCTTGAAAGAGCTTCCCACCATTCCAAACCTTATCTTCGAAAAGCAGTTGCTCAGCGATGGCGGCGTCTTCGTGTTCGAGCATGGCAAAGACCATGACTTCACGGCCCACCCCCACTTCGTGGAGCACCGAGCCTACGGCAGCGTGAACTTCAGTATCTTCAGATAAAAACCTCAAAAAAGGGCATCCATCATTCTTGGATGCCCTTTTTTACGTATGTTTAGATGTCACATTGTTACTCTGCCTCTTTCTCCACAGCGCGGAAGCAGGCGAGATCTTCCACTTTGAATGCCTTGATGTAAGCGGCCTTGCCAATAATGTCCTCGGCAGCCATGCGCACGTAGACATTGGCACTCTTCTCGAACAGTTCGGGAGCCTTGGTGGCATCGCGCAGGATGAGAAGTGACATCACGATCTCGCAAGTCATGTCGTAGAGACGACGGGCCAGGAAATCCTGAGCATCCTGATTCTCAAGGGCCTTCACAGCGGCAAGAGCCTCTTCGTAGACGGGGATGAACTCGCCCACACGAGCCTTCAAGCCTTTCAAGCTGTCGCTCACCTCGAGGCTTTCGAACATATCCTTGATGTTCTGGAGCATGGTGCCGTTGGTGATGTAACGGATAGCAGCAACAACCTGCAGCTGGGTGGTTCCTTCATAGATGGAGAAGATGCGGGCGTCGCGATAGAGGCGCTGACACTTGTACTCCATGATGAAGCCGCTGCCACCATGAATGGAGATGGCGTCGTAGGCGTTCTGGTTGGCATATTCAGAGTTCATGCCCTTGGCCAGCGGCGTGAAGGCATCGGCCAAACGCTTGTAGGTCTTGCACTCCTGCTTCTCCTCGGGGGTGAGCTTGCGGTCGCGCTCAATATCCTCAAGACACTTGTAGACGTCGACGTAGGCTGCCGTCTGATAGAGCAGCGAACGACCAGCATCGAGCTTGGCCTTCATGCGGCTGAGCATGTCGTAGACGGCAGGGAAGTTGATGATCTTGTCACCGAACTGCTGACGCTCCTTGGCGTAGGCCAAAGCCTCGTTGTAAGCCTCCTGAGAGAGACCAACCGACTGAGCAGCGATACCCAGGCGGGCACCGTTCATCAAGGCCATGACATACTTGATAAGACCCATCTTAGTACTGCCGCACAGCTCTGCCTTAGCGTTCTTGTAGGTCAGCTCGCAGGTGGGCGAACCGTGAATGCCGAGCTTATGCTCAATGTGGCGCACGTTGACACCACCCTGGCGCTTGTCGTAGATGAACATCGACAGGCCACGGCCGTCCTTAGTGCCTTCCTCAGAACGGGCCAGCACGAGGTGAATGTCGGAGTCACCATTGGTGATGAAACGCTTCACACCGTTCAGTCGCCAGCAGTTCTCCTTTTCGTCAAAGGTGGCCTTCAGCATCACACGCTGCAGGTCGGAACCTGCATCAGGCTCGGTCAGGTCCATCGACATACCCTCCCCAGCACAGACGCGAGGGATGTATTTCTGACGCTGTTCCTCACTGCCAAACTCGTAGAGGGTGTCGATGCACGACTGCAGCGACCAGATGTTCTGGAAGCCAGCGTCGGCAGCCGAGATGACCTCGCTCAGCATCGAGAACACTGCGTTGGGCAGGTTCAGGCCGCCGTAGCGACGGGGCATGGAGACACCCCACAGGCCAGCCTTGCGGGTGGCGTCGAGGTTCT
>CAMZBS010000098.1 GCA_947304695.1 uncultured Prevotella sp. | reverse complement strand
AGCCCAGGCTTGTCTGTGGTTGAAGATGCACGTTGCCAGCACCAGTTCGGGCATTAAGACTGTGAACACGGCCATCCGCTCCAACAACACCATCTACACCATTTCCGGCCAGCGCGTACAGCAGCCTGTACGTCGTGGTCTTTATATCATCAATGGCAAGAAAATTATCGTCAACTAAAAACAATGCAAAGACTAACTTTATCACTTATAGTACTGGCCGCCTGCATGACGGCCAGTGCTCAGTTACACCCCTATCAGAATGCTGATCTACCTGTAGAACAGCGAGTAGAAGACCTGCTTTCCCGACTTACACTCGAAGAGAAAGTACAACTAATGATGAATGGCTCGCCCGCCATCGAGCGGCTAGGCATTCCACAGACCGACTGGTGGAGCGAAGCCCTCCACGGTGTGGGACGCAACGGCATCTCCACCGTCTTCCCCTCCTGTATCGGAATGGCCTGCTCGTTCGACGATGACCTCATTGAGCGCATCTATACTGCCGTCAGCGACGAGGCACGTGCCAAGAACACCGCTTTACGCCAAGAAGGCAAGCCCGTGAAGCGCTATCAGGGACTGTCGTTCTGGACACCAAACATCAATATCTTCCGTGACCCGCGCTGGGGACGCGGCCAGGAAACCTACGGCGAAGATCCTTTCATGAACGCCCAGATGGGACTGCGTGTGGTGCGTGGCCTACAGGGGGGAACCAGTTTGTCGAAAGAACATCCTTACTACAAGCTCCACGCCTGTGCCAAACACTATGCTGTGCACAGTGGCCCAGAGAAGACACGCCACCAGTTCAACATCGAAAGCCTTCCTGCCCGTGATTTATGGGAAACCTATCTGCCAGCTTTCAAGGCCCTTGTCCAGCAGGGCAATGTGCAGCAGGTGATGTGTGCTTATCAGCGTTTCGAGGGCGATCCCTGCTGTGGCAGCGACCGTCTGCTCCATCAGATTCTGCGTGATGAATGGGGCTTCAAGGGAATGGTGGTGAGCGACTGCGGTGCCGTCACCGACTTCTGGGGCGAGAATCGCCACGGTGTTTCCCCCGATGCAGCTGCCGCCTCAGCCAAGGCCGTAATGAGCGGCACCGACGTGGAGTGCGGTTCCAACTACAAAAGGCTGACAGATGCTGTCCGTCGCGGTGACATCAGCGAGGAACAGCTCAACGTCAGCGTGCGTCGCCTACTGAAAGGGCGCTTTGAGTTGGGCGAGTTCGATAGCGACGACCTGGTGGAATGGACAAAGATTCCCACTTCGGTCATTGCTTCAAACGAACACAAGGCACTGGCCCGCCAAATGGGGCGTGAACAGATGGTGCTGCTGAAGAACAGCCCCCTCCTAAACTCCCCCCAGGAAGAGGGATTGTTACCTCTTACAAAAGAAAAACTGGAGATGCTTGGCATCAAGACTACCGCCCAAGGAAAAGTTGAAGAAGGCATGATGGTGATGGGGCCCAACGCTGCCGACTCCACTATGCTCTGGGGCATCTACTTCGGTAAGCCGTCACACACGGTAACACCCCTTGAGGGCATCACAGCCAAAATAGGCTCCGTGCCTTTCTGCCAGGCTTGCGATATCACCAGCATGACAGCCCGCCAGATGCGCATTCTTCGCAGCACTGAGACAGCCGACGGCAGCACCACCCTGCAAATGGAAGCCACGGGCAAGCACACTTATACCATCGATGAAATACTTGACAACGCCAAGGATGCCAAAATCGTCATCTTCGTAGGTGGTATCTCGCCCAATCTGGAACGCGAGGAAGCCAAGACCTCAGAGCCAGGCTTCGACCGTGGCGACCGAACCACCATCGAGCTGCCCCAGTGTCAGCGCGACATTCTCCGCGCCCTACATCATGCAGGCAAGAAAGTGGTCTTCGTCTGTTGCAGCGGTTCGGCTGTGGCCTTAGGGCCTGAAGATGCCGAAACCTGCGATGCCATCGTTCAGGCCTGGTATGCCGGTGAACAGGGTGGCCATGCGCTGGCCGACGTGCTCTTCGGCGACTACAACCCGGGCGGCAAGCTCGCTGTAACGTTCTACAAGGATGACTCTCAGCTGCCACCGTTTGATGATTATCGCATGAAGAGCCGCACCTACCGCTACTTCCGCGGACAGCCACTCTATCCCTTCGGCTACGGTCTCAGCTACACCACATTCCAACTGGGCAAGGCTTCTTATTATAATAATGAGGTATGCGTAAGCGTGAAGAATACCGGCAAATACAAGGGTACCGAGATTGTACAGGTCTACCTGCGCCGTCCTGCCGATACCGACGGCCCCGTGAAGACGCTACGAGGCTATGCCCGTGTAGAGCTACAGCCTGGTGAGACGAAAGATGCCGTCATCAGTCTGCCACGCGAACGGTTCGAGACCTGGGATGCCACAACCAACACCATGCGCGTCATTGGCGGCCAGTACGAACTGATGGTTGGCACGTCGAGTGCCGAAAAAGACTTGCAGAAGCTACCTGTAGCCATCGACTGAACATTCTCACTGGAAACGTTGGTCATATCAGTAAATTGTAGTACTTTTGCACCTCAAAAGCAAAACAAAAACATCATGGAAGAGAATACAGAAAAGAGGCAGAACCCGTTTTTCCTGCCTTACGGCACACCCCACGACACAGCACCCTTCGACCGCATCCGCATGGAAGACTATGAGGAAGCCTTCATGGAGGGCATCCGTCGTGACAACGAACAGATAGAGAAGACCATCAACAACCCGGACAAGCCTACCTTCGACAACACAATCATTGACAAGGAGGATGACCGAGAAGGCTACTACGACCTGCTCGACCGCGTCTCAACCGTGTTCTTCAACCTGATTTCCGCCGAGACCAACGATGAAATGGATGCCCTTGCACAGAAAATGCAGCCCATCCTCACCCAGCATGCCAACGACGTGCGACTGAACGAGCGGCTGTTTGAGCGCATCAAATATGTACACCGCCATCACCGCAAGCTCACACCCGAGGAGAAAATGCTGCTTGAAAACACCTACCAGGGTTTTGTGCGCAGTGGTGCCCTGCTTGACAAAGAGGGCAAGGAACGCCTGCGCCAACTCACCGAGGAGGCTTCGATGCTTTCACTACAGTTCTCGCAGAACCTGCTGAAAGAGCAGAAAGCCTTCACGCTCCACATTACCAACGCTGCACAGCTCGACGGTCTGCCCCAGACCGCCATCGATGCCGCAGCCGAGGAGGCAAAGGCCAAAGAAAAGGACGGTTGGATCTTCACACTTGACTATCCCAGCTATTCGCCCTTCATGACCTACAGCACCCAGCGTGAGCTCAGGGAACAGATGTACATGGCCCGCAACACTGTCTGTACCCACAACAACACGGAAAACAATCTGGAAATATGCAAACGGCTCGTCAACCTGCGACGTGAGATTGCCCAGCTCCGTCGCCGCATGGCCTCCAACACCCGCAATGTCTACAAACTGCTCAATGACCTCATCGATGCCTACAAGCCTACCGCCATCAAGGAACGGGAGGAAGTGAAGAAACTGGCCAAAGGCGAGGTAAAGCCTTGGGACTCTGCTTTCTATTCCCACAAGCTACAGCTCAAGAAGTACAACATCGATGCCGAGATGCTACGTCCCTACTTCGAACTGTCGAAGGTCATCAACGGTGTGTTTGGACTGGCCAATCGCCTCTACGGCATCACCTTCAAGGAAAACAAGCAGATACCCGTCTACCATCCCGACGTGAAGGCATACGAGGTGTTCGACCGCGACGGCAGCTATCTCGCTGTGTTCTATGCCGACTTCCATCCCCGCAAGGGCAAGCAGGGCGGTGCCTGGATGACGGAGTATCAGGGACAGTACATAGATAAGAAAGGAGAGAACGTACGTCCCCACGTCTCAGTGGTGATGAACCTCACCAAGCCTACAGCCGAGAAGCCGGCGTTGCTTACGCTGAGTGAAGTGGAAACCTTCCTGCATGAATTTGGTCACTCTCTCCACGGCATGTTTGCCAACAGTCGCTTTGAGAGTCTCAGCGGCACCAACGTGTGGTGGGATTTCGTGGAACTACCGTCGCAGTTCATGGAGAACTATTCTATTGAAAAAGAGTTCCTACGCACCTTCGCCTTCCACTACGAGACAGGCGAACCCCTACCCGACGATCTTATTGACCGCATTGTAAAGAGCCGCAACTTCATGTGTGCCACTGCTTGTCTGCGACAGGTCAGCTTCGGGCTGCTCGACATGGCCTATTACACCAAGCGAGACGAGTTCACCGATGACATCATCCCCTTCGAGAAACAAGCTTGGAAGAAAGCCATCCTAGGCCGCCAACTGCCCGACACCTGCATGACCACCCAGTTCTCCCACATCATGGCTGGCGGCTATGCAGCCGGTTACTACAGCTACAAATGGGCCGAAGTGCTCGATGCCGACGCCTTCTCCGTCTTCAAGCGTCACGGTATCTTCGACCCAAAGACAGCCCAATCGTTCCGCGACAACATCCTAAGCAGAGGAGGCACCGAACACCCCATGACACTCTACAAGCGCTTCCGGGGTGGGGAACCCACTATTGATGCACTGCTCAAAAGGAACGGAATCAAGAAAAAGACCAATTAGAAAGAAATGCAAGCCATTTATCAGAAATATATCACTCTTACGGCAGGGCAGCGCAAGCTGCTCTGCTTTCTGGCCTATATAGGACATGAAGGCGATGTACGTTCTATGGCACTCTACAGGAAGGTAGAAGGATTGACTTCCATCCAGGTTGAGAAGCTACAGAAAAGTTTGTTGAGCTATCTGCGTCTTCGCAATTTTTATAACCAGGAATACGAACTCGAATCCTATCATATTGCACCATTATTGGTCTACATGCTTAGGGAAATGCCTCAGTGGCTGGAGTATTTTGACAAGTTCTACATACGACTCCAGGCACCGGCAGCACAACAACTGTTGGACAAACTGAACCGCTGTATCAAGGGCGATATCAGCTCGTTTGGCACCAAGGGCTACGACAACATGCTTACCACCGACATGTTGGTCTCGCTGGCCAGCTATCCTGAGTTCATGCCATTGTTGCTTGAACTGCCCGATTCCCGCATTCCCGACTTTATCGCTACCTTGGCCGTTTATCAGGTGACGAATGACATCCCTGATCCACAGAACATCTTAGGCAAGATACTGGAACTGCGCAATCCAGTGGTAACCATAAGCGAAAAGGCGGTCTTAAAATCCATTATAGCCCTCTACGACTTTTTCAAACAGGGACGGTTCGACGAACATGTAGCAGGCTACAACAACCATTACAGCAAAATACTGACGGGTGTCCGTGCGCTCTACGTAGGTAACTACGACCTGGCTTTCAGTGCTTTTGTAGCCGCCATCCGAGAGCGTAACACAAATGTATTGCCAGCATTTAAAGGTTTCTTCAACATAGATATCAACAACTATGTCCTGGTCATGGCCTACCACCTGAAACAGGCCGACAGCCACAAGAAACTTTCGGCTCTGCTCAACAAAGATGGCTTTCAGAATCATCATGCCAGCTATTGGTTAGCATCCCATCTTCCTCATTTCGCTAAAGGCTGGCGGCTTAGGCTTGAACCTCACGGGAGCAAATTATGTCATTCACCTCGACCCGTGGTGGAACCCCGCCATCGAACAGCAGGCTACCGACCGTGCGTACCGCATAGGACAGCGGCAGAACGTCACCGTGTACCATCTCATTTCCCAGCACACCATCGAAGAAAAGATCCTGCGTCTGCATGAGACCAAGCGCAACCTGGCCGATGCCATGCTCGAAGGAACCAGCGAGAGCCACAAGCTTACTGGCAAAGACCTACTGGAAATGATTGGCAGGGAATAAACGATAATGGAAGCTGAGCACCAGGAAAATGTAATTTTTGCAAAAAAGTTGGAGGTTCGAAGAAAAATGTATACTTTTGCAGTTTGAATTTAACAGACCGTATGACACTGAAAGAAGACAAACAACACAAACTGGACTGCCGTTACCTACGCATGGCCCGCATCTGGGCTGAGAACAGCTACTGCCAGCGACGGCAGGTAGGAGCACTTGTAGTGAAGGACAAGATGATTATCAGCGACGGCTATAACGGTACGCCTACGGGATTTGAGAACGTGTGTGAAGATGAGAACAACGTGTCGAAGCCTTACGTACTGCATGCCGAGGCCAACGCCATCACGAAGCTGGCCCGCTCGAACAACAACAGCGACGGTGCCACCATCTATATCACGGCCTCACCCTG
>CAMZBS010000097.1 GCA_947304695.1 uncultured Prevotella sp. | reverse complement strand
CCTGCTACCAGCTGACCAAGACCGAGTGCCTCTACATCGCCACGAAGTTCAACGACGAGGCCCGTGCCAAGCTGGTGCTGCGGTGGGAGGAGCTGGAGAAGAGGAACCTCCCCCGCCCCTCCGAGGGAGGGGAGTGGCTGGCTCAGTCGGGAACTGAAGGCACTCCTCTCCTTTGGAGAGGTCAGGAGAGGCGCATACTGGCACTGGCCGACGAAATTATCGGCGAGGGGCTGCGCATGCTGAACGAGCCCGCCGAGGACACGCTCACCGCCACGCAGGTGGCCAAGACGTTCAACATGACGGTGTGGGACTTCAACCAGGTGCTCAGCAACATGGGCATCCAGTACCGCCGATACGGCCGATGGAACATCTCTGTTGACCTTGAAGACCGCGACCTCGTGCGCATGAGAACCCACGTGAGCTACTCGCTGAAGGGCGAGAAGAAGGTGAGGCACTACATGACGTGGACCATGGCGGGACTGCGCTACCTTAATTCTAAACTGGGTTATCCGAACTTTTAAGAGAGAGACCCACCCCCATCCCCTCCCTGGAGGGAGGGGGGTGAATAGTTAAAGTAAACCCAAAACATAGGGGTCATATTATGAGCGTATACATGATTTATTACAAGGATGGGGCGAAGAGGATGCGCCCCGTCCTATCGAGAGAGGAGTATCTGAGCCTGCGCAACGGCGGCGAACAGAGGCAGCTGGTGCAGCGCATCCGACAGGGCGAGGAGGGTCTGAAGGCAAGGCTCTTGCAGATGAACTATTCCTGCCTGCCCAACGCCGACGGCTCGCTGAAAGGCTCCAGGACGATGAGCACTACCGTGGGCATGGACATCGACCATCTGACGGCCGAGGAAATGCCTGTCGTTCGCGAAAGGATTCTCAGCAAGAAGGCCGAGCTGGGCCTGCTGATGCTGGAGGAGAGTGCGCGCGGCGGGGGCTATCACCTGGTGTTCTGCCGCCGCCCGGAGCTCACGCAGGAAGAGAATCTGAAGTGGGCCTCGGACCTGCTACAGGTGGCGTTCGACAAGGGGGCCAAGGACATCACCCGCGTGTTCTTCACCACCACGGAGAAGGAGCTGATTTATCTAAACGATACAATCTTTACCCCTCCCGACCTCCCCGAAGGGGAGGAGGGCCTAGCGTTACAGGTATCATCGACCCCTCCCGACCTCCCCGAAGGGGAGGAGGGGCTGGCGCACCCTGATTCCGCTAGGTCCACTCCCCCTTCGGGGGAGATGGAGGGGGTTGTAGGGGTTTGCCCCTCCTCCTACCACGGCATCCCTTTCACGACCATCATCGCGAAATACTGGGAGCTGAACAACCACGGCTTTGAGCCCACGCGGGGCGACCGCGACACGCTGACCTACCAGCTGGCTTGCGACCTGCGCCACATCTGCGGCAGGAGCTTTGAGTGGCTCGACCAGGTCATCCCCTGCTACGACGGCTTCCCGCTGGAAGAGAAGCGGGCGAAAATCAGGAGCGCGCTGGCCTCGGAGTTCAACGGGTTTCCTATGAGGCTGAGGAATGTGCTCACAAGCCTCACCCCTCCCGACCTCCCCGAAGGGGAGGAGGGCCTTGCGGAGGAGGGCGATGAAGACACCACTGCGCCAGCCCCACTCCCCCTTCGGGGGAGCCGGAGGGGGTTGCCAATGGGCATTCGCGAAAGCATCGACGCCGTAGGCCCTGCGCTCTCGATGCCTGTTATTACGGCCATCTGCCCCTGCATCGGCACGCTGGCCACGGGGGTGACCCTCGACGTTCACGGGCAGAAGCGCGGACTGAACCTCATTGCCTATATCGCAGGTGACTTTGCCAGCGGCAAGGGCGGCATAGACCCCGTGGTGGAGGCGTGGATGAGCGAGGTGCAGGCACTCGACAGGATGTACCAGCAGCAGGAGGACGAGTGGCGCGCCAAGAAACGGGCGGCGAAGAACAAGAAGGAACAGCCCGAGGAACCGAAGTTGCCCGTGCGCTGTCTGACGCTGAACAACACCGTTGCCAACCTGGCCGAGCGACTGGCCAACACGGAGGGCAAGCACGCCTTCTCGTTCACACCCGAGGCCGACACGGTGGCGCAGAAGTGGAAGTCTACGATGAGCGATTTTTCGGTCATGCTGCGGCAGAGCTACGACGGCACGAAGTACGAGCGCGAGGCCCGCAGTGCCGATGCGGTGAACGTGCATATCGACAAGCTCCTTTGGAACGTCACGCTATGCGGCACGCCCGATGCTTTGTACCGCGTGGTGTCGAACTACACCGACGGATTCCAGAGCCGCATTGCCGTAGCCCGCACACCCGACAACACCTTCGCACCCCTGGAGGACAAGCCCTACGTGCTGACCGACCGCCACCGCGAGCGCATCCGTCAGGTGGCCCATCTGCTGCCCCTGATGCAGGGCGAGGTGGTGCTGCCCAAGCTGGAGGCCAAGGGCCGCGAGTGGGTGGAGCGCATACGCCTGGAAACGATGAAGAACGACGACCGCACCCGTGCCCGCCAGCGGTTCCGTGTGTGTGTCACGGCGCAGCGCATGACCTGCTGCCTGATGCTCTGCAAGGTGTGCGAGACGCTCATCCAGAAGCACGGACTGAGCGGGGCCGAGGCGAAGCTGAAGCAGCAGCCCGGACTGTGGCGCGAAATGCTGCTGAAGACGCAGACACCCACCATGCTGGAAGCCTACGACGTGATAGCCGACGCGCTCTTGGAGAACGCCCTCTACTTCTTCCGCGACCGCATTGAGAACGCCTTCCAGAGCCGCGACTACGCGGGCTACCAGAGCAACGACCGACAGCGACGCGGCAGAAACGACTCCATCTTCGAGCGTCTCGACCCGCAGTTCTCCTTCGAGCAGGCCATGCAGCACACGGTGGCCGTGAAGGGTGCCGGAGTGACCCGCAACACTGTACACCAGATGCTCAAGAACTGGCGCAGGCAGGGACTTGTGGCGCTGACCGACGATGGGAGGTACAGGAAGGAACCTCTCCCCCGACCCCTCTCCGAAAGAGAGGGGGGTAGAGTTTAAAGCGTGCTACCGCATGAATGGTCAAGTGGTCATTATTGTCATTTGTCATTAAGGTCATTAAGGATTTCTGATATGATTACCATCGAGAACACGCAAGAATGCTTCGTGCAGCTCTGGCTACGGCTGGAGCGCACGAGGCGGTTGCTCCAGGGGCAATGCAAACGCTACTGCATCCGCAACGTGCTGAAGGCGTGGCTGGGACTGGAGGCCACCGACGATCTGATCTGGCAGGTGTGCCGCGCGGCCCTCGTCGACGACGAGCCGCAGGAGGGCTGGAACCTTCTGCCGCCGCCCACCCTCTATCCGCGCCGCCACCGCGAGCTGCTGCGGGCACTCGTGGCCGTCAGTACGGGCATCAGCATCCGCAAGGTGAACCTGAAAGCCCTCGACGCGGCCTACAGCATTGCCTTCCCTAAGAGTACACCGATTAACATTAACAAAAAGAAAAACAACGATTATGATTGACTTAAACGAACAGATCAGCGAGCATTTCACCATGCGTGAGATGTGCTACAGCGCAACGGCCAGCGCCAAAGGATGGCCGAACGTGTGCGGCCCCGTGGAGGCCGACAACCTGAGACGGCTGGTGAGCCGAGTGCTCCAGCCCCTGCGCAACCACCTGGGCCAGCGGCTCACCGTGAGCAGCGGCTACCGCACCCAGCGGGTGAACCGCTACGTGGGCGGTGCGAACAACTCCATGCACCTGAGCGGCTGCGCCGCCGACGTGAGGATGCCCGACTGGGAAACGTGCTATAAGGCAGCGGCCTACGTCTGCCGCGAGCTGCCCTTCACCGAGTGCATCGTGAGCCATCGCGGTCTCTCCATCTGGCTCCACCTGGCCTACGACCCTGCGTCGAGCAAACGCTACGTGGGCTACAAGCAGTACCGATGAATGGTGAGGCAGGCTCACTAAATGCTAAATATTCGTAAAAGAGGCTGTCTGAGCAGTGGTTTTTCGCTGGCTCAGATAGCCAATTGACGATTCTTCACTATCTTTGCAGAAGCTCTCAGTAGAACAACGGAAACATATTAAGAACAAAAAAGATAGATAGCGTAATGAACATTCAAGAATTACTGAATCGTACTGACAGGTTTGCAGCCAATGCCGGTTGCAGGATTACGGAGGTGGACGCGCAGCATGCTGTGGCAGAGATGAGGGTGACAACGGAGCACCTGAATGGTGGAAATGTGTGTCAGGGAGGAGCCTTGTTCACCTTGGCCGACCTGGCTATTGCTGCCTTGATGAATTGTCGCGGCCAGCTCACCTTCGGCATCAACAACAGCATCATGTTTGTTTCGAGTGCCAGGGAGGGCGACCTGCTTCGGGCAGAAGCCGTTAGCGTGGCCGATCATCACAAGATTCCCGCCGTCGAGGTGCGGGTCACCAATCAGGAAGGACACCTCATTTGTCACGTCACGGGAATGGGTTATCGCAAGAGCGCAGCCATTCAATGAGCACTTTTTTTTCGCCTGCAAAGCTATTTTTGACGCGAAGATACGTTTTTCTCGCAAATTATAGCTATCTTTGCGCTCACTTAGAAGCAATATGATAATTATGGACATAACTGAAAGATTCCTGAACTACACCCAGTTTGACACGCAATCGTCGGAAGAGAGCGAGAGCGTGCCCAGTACCCCGAAACAACTTGTCTTCGCCAAGTTCCTGAAAGAGGAACTGGAGCGTGAAGGTCTTGAGGACGTGGAGATGGACGACAAGGGCTATCTCTATGCCACCCTGCCTGCCAACACGAAGGAGGCTGTGCCCACCATTGGCTTCATCAGCCACTACGACACCAGCCCCGACTGTTCAGGTGCGGGCATCAAGCCGCGCATTGTGAAGAACTACGACGGCAAGGAGATTGTGCTGAGCGAAGGCATCGTGACCTCGCCCCGCAAGTTTCCAGAGCTGCTGGCCCATGTGGGCGAAGACCTCATCGTGACCGACGGCCACACCCTCTTGGGAGCCGACGACAAGGCTGGCATAGCCGAGATTGTGCAGGCCATGTGCTATCTGCGTGACCATCCCGAGGTGAAGCACGGCAAGGTGCGCGTAGGCTTCAATCCCGACGAGGAGATTGGCATGGGTGCCCACCACTTCGACGTGGAGCGTTTCGGCTGCGAATGGGCCTACACCATGGACGGTGGCGATGTGGGCGAGCTGGAGTTTGAGAACTTCAATGCTGCCTCGGCCAAGATCACCATACACGGCGTGAGCGTGCATCCGGGCTATGCCAAGGACAAAATGGTGAATGCCAACCGCCTGGCTGCCGAGTTTGCCGCCATGCTGCCCGACGTCGAGACACCTGAGACCACCGAAGGCTATCAGGGCTTCTACCACCTGATAGGCATGCAGACCAACACCGAGCTGGGCCGTCTGAGCTATATCGTGCGTGACCACGACCGCGAGAAGTTTGAGCAGCGCAAGCGCTTCATACGCCAGTGTGCCGACCGCATGAACGAGAAGTACGGCGAAGGCACGGTCACTGCCGAGGTGAGCGACCAGTACTACAACATGAAGGAGAAGATTGAGCCCGACAACATGCACGTTATCGACCTGGTGCTGCGCGCTATGCAGGAGGCGGGTGTGGCTCCCAAGGTGAAGCCCATCCGAGGCGGTACCGACGGTGCCCAGCTGTCGTTCAAGGGGCTGCCCTGTCCCAACATCTTTGCAGGCGGCATCAACTTCCACGGCCCCTACGAGTTCGTGCCCATTCAGTCCATGGAGAAAGCCATGCAGGTGGTGGTGAAGATTTGCGAGCTTGTGGCCGACTTCAACAAATAACTCAAAAAAACATTCCCCGAAGACATGTCTGAACTACCAGCACTTATTGAAGACCTTGCCCTCATCCTCATTGTGGCAGGCATCGTGACCTTGGTTTTCAAGAAACTGAAACAGCCCCTCGTCTTAGGTTATGTGGTGGCAGGCTTCCTTGTGTCGCCCCACATGCCCCTGACAGCCAGTGTGGTCGACCAGGGCAACATCCATCTGTGGGCCGACATCGGCGTGATGTTCCTGCTGTTCTCGCTTGGTCTGGATTTCTCGTTCAAGAAGATTCTGAAGATGGGCGCTTCGCCCATCATCTCGACCGTGTGCATCATTGCGGCCATGTCGCTGCTGGGCATGTGTGTGGGCCACGCCTTCGGGTGGTCGCGCATGGACTGCATCTTCCTGGGCGGCATGCTGGCCATGAGTTCCACCACCATTATATATAAGGCGTTCGACGACCTGGGTCTGCGGCAGCAGCAGTTTGCCGGACTGGTGATGTCGGTGCTCATCCTGGAAGACATCCTGGCCATCGTGATGATGGTGATGCTGAGCGCGATAGCCAGCGGAAGTGGG
>CAMZBS010000096.1 GCA_947304695.1 uncultured Prevotella sp. | reverse complement strand
GCCGCGGGCCGTATCGGCGCTCCATCTCGGGAAGAATGTCCTGCAGGATATAGTAATGGGCACTGTCCTTCAGCAGCCGGATGCGGAAAAGGCGGTCGCCCAGGAGGTTGAAGGGCTGAACGAAACGGGCCTTCTCAGCTTCGATGTCGGCAGTTTCCTCTATGGTGAGAGAGAACTCCTCGTCGTCGCCGATGCTCTGCACGGGTTCCCCCTCGTCGTTCTGGGTAATGCGGGTGAAGAGCGTGGGATGTGCCTTCACCGCCGCCTCAACAGCACGGCGTAGCCGCTCACCGTCAAGTCCCCCATCCAGGGTGTAAAGATAAGGGATATTATAACATGCCTCTCCTGCATGGTTGATACACTCAACATAGAGGCCATACTGCGTTTTAGATAATAGCGTTTTAGTTTTCATATTGTTTGTTGTATTGAGGGAATTGTCATGTAATCGGACTTCGTCGCTTACTTCACCATGACCTTCTGGCCACCAACCACATAGATGCCAGTGTGAAGTCCCTGCGTGGCCTCACCGGCAGGAAGGACAGGACGCACCTGCTGGCCACTGAGGGTGTAGACGGCTGTAGCTTGCTGGGCGGTGGGTGCCAGGGGATGGGAGATGCCGGTAAGGTCGGCACTGGCCTCAATGCTCACTTCGGCAGCGGAAGTCCAGGCATTTCCGTTGATCTCGCTCTTTGCCACGAACTTCAGGTAGCGGCCTGTGGTGGGTGTCTTCAGCGTAGCCACCTGCAGGGCTGTGGTCTTCTGGAACTCGCCAGTGGCCACAGGCTGGCCCCACGTCTTACCGTCGTTGCTCAGATAGACCTCGTAGGCTTTGACCATGCCGTTCTCGTTGCCATCCTGACGGGACAGGTAGGTGAAGGCGGTGACACGGTAGGTACGCACCATGTCGACGATGAGCGTATGGGGACAGCGCGGTTCAACAGATCCCCACTGGGTGTGCCAGAAGGTAGAGGTGTTGTTGTCGATGGCATAGCGGGCCTCGTTGCCACCCTGCTGACTGTCGGCACTGACAATCTTCCAGTCCGTGCGGTTGATGAAGAGGGGGAAGGTAAAGGTGGTCACGGGACTGGCAATCATGCCGTCGGCCTGGCTGTAGGCAGTGATGGTGCAGGCGTTGTTGTAAAGCAGCGGAGCAGAATAAGTCTGATACTCACCACCGTCGATGCTGTAGTAGATGGTGGCACCGCTGGTGGGCGTGGTCATCTGGATGCGGCCGTTGCTGAGCCGCTCACAACTGACGGGCTGACTCACAGGCATATCGACTCTTGCCTGCTGGCTATTGGCTGTTGGCTCCTGGCTCCTGAGCGGCAGGATCATGAAGCGGAAAGAGGTGTCGTGGGCATGCAGCTCGTACTTCTCCATCACGTCGGGGCCACAGGAAGCGTTGCCCAGGCCACGGGTGGCGGCATCGAGCGACACAACGGTGGGCTCGCAGGACTTGAACTCGTAGGTGTGGCGCGAACGGGTATTACGGTCGGCGTAGTTGTCCTCAGGACGGAAATGAACGGCCGAGGCTGCCATCTGGTCGGGAGCCACGATGAGCAGGCCCTGGCCTTCGGTGTTGGCAAGCGACATCCAGCGCACCTCCTGTTTGGTGCCGTGCTCCTGAGGCATGATGTAGTCCTCACGCTGGGCGGTCACAGTGCTGCTGTAGATAGCGGGCAGACAGGCTTCCTTGCGGTCGCGATAGCTGTCCCAGGGGCCGCGTCCGAACCACCGAAGCTGTTCCATCGTGGCGGGCATCTCGAAGCGGAAGCCCAGCTTGGGAAGGATAGTACCAGTGGATGACGGACGGATGAAAGAGCTGACCATAAGCGTACCGTCGGCACAGACAATGAAGGAAAGGCTGACCCCGAACGAGGCTCCGTTCTTGCCCGTATGGGTACTGGTAAGATTAACGGTAACGGTCTTCTTGTCGTCGGCTGCCTTCACCTTAGAAGCGGTGCCCTTCACCGTGAGTTTGCTCAGGCCCATAGCATCCCAGGTGGAGGTCTGACGGCCGTCGTTGTCGGTGGGCAGACGGAAGGTGTTGAGCAGCAGGGGCGCACTGAGCATCTTGACACCGTTGTAGGTGTAGCCAGTGAGGGTGCCCTGTGTCTTGCTGAAGACGGCCCTGAACTTAGAGTTCATCACGACAATGGCATTCGACGCTTCCTGAAAGCTGAGATCCTCGCAGGACTGCAGTCCGCTCAGGTCGTACATGGGCTTCTTGGCCGTCTTCACGGGCAGCTTCTCCTCGGCTACCACGTAACCGGCATCGGCCCAGAGGGTGTTTTCCTTCTGGGTGGCGGTAAACTTGATGAAGGCTTCCTGGTCAACGGGGAACTGAGAACTGAGAGCCGAGAGGTCAAGCGTCACAACGGCACTGTCACCGGCATTTACCTCCTTGTCAATCATGCCGGAGGAAAGCACGTTGCCGTCTTCGTCGACCAGTTCATACTTCACGTCGTATGCACTGCTGGGCAGGAAAGCCATCTTGTTTTTAATGCGGAAGCGACCCTGCGCTGCACTAACGGCCTTGAACTCCAGGGGCTGATAGATTTTCTTCGTATTGTAGGTCTTGGCGGTATAACTCCAGTCGGGGCGCACCAGGCCATTGATGCAGAAGTTGCCGTCGTTGGGGTTGTCACCAAAGTCACCACCGTAGGCCCAGTACTGCTGACCGCTGCCGTTCTTGGTGAGCAGACCCTGGTCTTTGAAGTCCCAGATGAACTCGCCCGTAAGACAGGGATATTTCTCGTAGAGGTCGAACATTTCGCGGACATTGCCCATCGAGTTGCCCATCGAGTGAGAGTTCTCACACTGAATGTGAGGCTTCTGTCCGGTCTTGCCCTGACGCGAAGAGCCTATCCACTGAATGTTATCGTAACTGGCATACATGGTCGACGAGACATCGGCATAGTCACTGCCGCCCTCATAGTGGGTGGGACGGGTCTTGTCGAGGGCCTTGATGGCAGGGCCTACATAGCGGAAGTTCTCGCCATTGCCGCTCTCGTTGCCAAACGACCACATGAAAATGCAGACATGGTTGCGCATCCAGCGCACATGGTTCTCGGAACGCTCGACCATAGCCGGACGGAACAAGGCAACAGAAGACAGTTTCTGGTAAGCATGACATTCCACATCGGCCTCGGCCAGCACATAGAGTCCGTACTTGTCGCAGAGGTCATAGAACACGGGATCGTTGGGATAGTGAGAGGTGCGAACGGCATTGATGTTCAGACGCTTCATGGTCTTGATGTCCTCCTCAATCTCCTCCGGTGTGATGGCACGGCCATTGACGGGTGAGAAGTCGTGGCGGTTCACGCCGTGGAACACCATGCGCTTGCCGTTGATGAGCAGAGCACCGTCGGTGCGGATGGTCACTTCACGGAAGCCCACCTTCGAGCCGCGCACGTCGATGGTCTTGCCGTTAGTGTCCTTCAAGGTGAGCACCAGGTCGTAGAGATTCGGTGTCTCGGCACTCCAGAGGCGGGGAGCGGTGACGGACATATCAAGGGACACCTCGCCCTGCCCCTCAGAAGGAGGAGTGATGGTTGCAGTCTGGCTGGCAATAACGGTAGCGCCATCCAGAATCTTGGCCTCCACAGTATAAGCCCCACCTTCGTTGGAGGAACCAGGGGAGGTCACAACCTTCACATTAGCCTTGGCATTCTTATAGCTGGCATCAAGGTCGGTAGTGAAGAAATAGTCCTGTATCTGAACCTTGGGTGCTGCATAGATGAAGCAGTGGCGGTGAATGCCAGTGAGACGCCAGTAGTCCTGACACTCAAGGAAAGAGCCGCTGGTGAAGCGGTAGACCTGCAGGGCGATGGTGTTCTCGCCCACCTCCAAGTATTTGGTGATGTTGAACTCCGAAGGCAGGTAGGAGTCTTCGCTGTAGCCCACACGCTGGCCGTTGATCCACAGGTAGTAGCCGTGACCAACGCTGTTGAAGCGCACGAAGACATCGTTGTTGAGCATCTCTGCCGTCACCGAGAACTTCTTGCGGTAGGTGCCCACGGGATTAGGCATCGAGCTGTTGTATGTGAACCATCCCGGACGCTCGGCCATGATGCTGTAGGTGGACTCGTTGAAGGAGAAAGGATATTGCACATTGCAGTAGAGGGGCTTGTCCCAGGACTTTCCGTGGTTCAGTCCCCACACCTGCCAGCTGGAGGGCACGTCGATGTCAGTCCATGAGGCATCGTTGTAGTCCTTGGCGCAAACGGCTGTTGTGGCCTTCGAGGGGGTACTGACCCAATTGAACTTCCACTTGCCGTCGAGCGACTGGTAGTAGGGCGAGAGCGTCATGTCGTTCTTCACTGCGTCGGCCTCAGTAGCCATAGGCAGGGCCAGGGCATGAGCCACCTCACGATTCACGCTCGTAATCTTCGGGTCGTCCCACTCATTGCCTGTCTGGGCAAAAGTGGTAGCAGCCCAAACAGCTGCTACCACAATTATAAGTAATCTCTTCATATCACTCTTCACTTCTTAATGATTTTCTTTCCCTCGACCACATAGATGCCAGCGGGCAGTCCGTCGGCAGCCTGACGGCTCAGGACATTTCGGCGCAAGAGCTGGCCGGAGAGGCTGTAGACATTGGTGCGGTCGCTCTTCACGGTGGTTATGCCTTCCACCGAGGCGGGCGAATAGTCGCTGTTGTTGGTCAGATAGACATCGTCGACCACAATGTCGCCACTTCCGTTCGACCAGAAGGCCACGATGCTGATGTGCTTCGTGTTGAGGGCACTGCCGTTCTTGATCTTGGCGGTCTGCAGGTTGACCACAATCCTCTTGTTCGAACCAAACTCAGGACTCTCATAGCCACTGGTCCAGATGTTGTTCTCCTGGAAGATGTTCAGATGGGTCTGGCAGTTCTGCTGTTTTGCCAGCTTTACGACCAGATACTTATAGCCCGACATGTCGGCCCCGCTGGGATAGACCCAGCCCATCTGGCCCCACTGACTGGGATGGAAGGTACGGGTCTTCTCATTGTAGGTGCCGTTGCCGAAGAGGGAAGTGCTGATGTATTGGCTACCGAAGGGGAAGAAGGTGCTGCGCACGCTGAACGAGCCCTGCTGCTCGTGACCCATGGGGTCAGTATAATAGACCGATACGTGAGCGGTACCCTCGGCAATGCCATAGAGGCGTCCATTACGGATCTGGACGACTTCCTCGTTGTCTACTTCATAACGGGCCTTCGCAGCCACGTCCTCTTTGTGGCCGTCGCGGAACGTAGCCTCCAGCAGCAGCACCGTGTTGTTGCCCGCCATAACCTCAACGGTTTCACTGGGCAGTTCCATCTTCTCCAAGGTCAGCATGTCCTCGCTGTAGCCCTCGAAGGTGGCCGGATAGAACATGGCCTCATCATAGTCGTTCTCGGTCGAGAACCAGTCGAAGTCGGCATAGCCCTGGCTCTCAGGCTGTGTGGCGTAGCAGAACAGGCCGAAGCGGGCTCCCACAAAGACGGTGAGGTTGAAGCCGAGTTCGGTCTCGCCGCCCAGGGCTGTATAGGTCTTATTGTCGAGCGAATAGTAGAACTGGGTCTTGCTGGTGGCATAGCTGATGGTGGCCCGCAGATAGACCACGCTGTCAATGGCCACTTCCTTCACCTGCTCAGAAGGAGTGAAGCTGCTGTTGGTGCGCAGCGTGTCCTGCCGCCACACCAGCTGCTTCTTGCCATCCTTCACCTGCACGGCTATCAGGGCATAGGGGTCCTGGAAGATGCAGATGCCTGCACGGTCGCCTTCCTGCATGCCACTGGCATCGAGGCGAACGGTTCCCAAAGAGGTTTTGCCGATGAAGCCGAAGATGCGCTGTGTGAGCATGTTACGGGCCTGAGTGAGACGCTGGGCAGTGCCAGAGGTCTTCAGGCGCAGCCACCCCGGACGTTCGAAGAGCGTCCAGGCTCCGTCGTCGGGATTATGGTTCCACTCCCACTGCTGACCAATGGGATAAGAGCGGAAGTTATCGTTGGTGGGCAGCGGCACCCGGGGCAGTGCTTCGCCCGTCTTAGGCTTGACGTAGAGCGACCAGGGCTTACCGTTGTTGCCCACCACGGGCCAGTCGCTCACCCATCTCACGGGCTGCAGGTTGGGCATGCGGCCCAGTGCGCCCAGGTCTTCCTGTAGGATGGTCCACCACTGTCCTCCCGGAGTGTCGAAGATGGCACCCTGATGGACGGTGTTGGCCTTTCCGTCGATGACTTTCTCTACCAGCATCTTCTCCTCATAGGGGCCGAAGATGTCCTTCGAGCGGAAGACAGCCTGACCTGAAGGCCAGCCGCCGTAGGTGGCATAGATGTAGTAGTAGTCGCCTATTTTATAGAGGTGGCAGCCCTCAAGTCCGTCCTTGTTGCTGATGACGTTCTTCTCCTGAATGTAGTTGAAGTCCTCGTCGAGCTCGCACATCTGGATGTTGCCGATGCCGCAGGCCACATAGACCTTGCCGTTGTCGAAGAGCATGCCGGGGTCGTAGTAGATGCGCGACAGCT
>CAMZBS010000095.1 GCA_947304695.1 uncultured Prevotella sp. | reverse complement strand
ACAACGAAGGAGGTGTGACAATGCACATCAAGCAACCTGCGTCGCTCGAAATTGCAGAGCTGACGGGTAAGCAACACAAACATGTCATGGAAGCCATCCGCAAAATGGAACCAGCGTGGAAGAAAGTAGCCGAATCGAATTTTCGATTGGGGTCTTACAAGGATGCTAACGGCCAGATGCGCCCCTGCTACCAACTGACCAAGACCGAGTGCCTCGATATCGCCACGAAGTTCAACGACGAGGCACGCACCAGGATGCTGCTGCGGTGGCCCTCGTGGCCGTGGGCACGGGCATCAGCATCCGCAAGGTCAATCTGAAAGCCCTCGACGTGGGCTACAAGCAGTACCGATGATTACTCCATGAACTTGCAAGCCACACGGGTGGTATGGTCGGAAGTGGCACGGGCTACGTAGAAGCCGTGAGGCAGGTGGGACACGTCGATACGGGCCGTGCCGTTGGTCAGACGGACGGACATCTGCTCGATGAGACGGCCATCGGTGGTGTAGAGTTCCACCAATGCACGCTTCACATCATCACCCTTCACGATGAGCTGCTGCGAACCGTAGCGCACACGGAAGCCATTGGCCGAGGATGCCAGCGTGGGACGGATGCCGGTCTGCTCTTCGTATGCAGCCTTCAAAGCGTCCTGGTCGGTCAGCTGGGCATAGCTGCTCATTCTGTTTGTCCTGGCAATGGTGGCAACATTCATGTTGTAGATGCCTGCACCGCCGTCGGGATAGCGACCTACGGTGGTGTTAGCATCATGGCCACCATAATAGAACACGTCCTTCCAGCTCTTGTCGGCTGCCATGAGCTGCAGCACGCCGCCATCGCCGTCGATCTTGAACGAGGCATGCAGGCCCTGGTCGGTGGTGGGACGCTTGTTGTCGCACCACACCAGCAGATGGCCGTGGGCGGGAATGCGTGTCCTGGCCTGCGTGCTGCCCTTCGTAATCACGTACTTCTCAGGCTCCTGCAGGTTGTCGGTGAGATACATGCCTTCCACATCGACCTCTTCGTCGGTGGCGTTGTAAAGCTCCAGCCAGTCGCCTTTCTTTCCGTATTCGTCAACGAAGCTGTCGTTTGAACCGCTGACCTCATTGATGCGCACAGGGCTGACACCCTGCTGCTTGCGCTCGGCCTGCGTCAGACTGCGGTAGCTGGCCACAAGGGTAAGCACATTGCCCTGCGGCAGGCTGATCTCAGCATCGGTGCTCAGGTAGGCGGGATTATCCAGTGTGGCAGTGGTGGTCACGGAGGCATCCCACATCAGGTCGGTGGAGTTGGCACTGTTGTTGTGCAGCTCTACGGCAATGGTGTTGCTGCCCTGACGGAACAGGCTGGCTGCCAGCGGCATGGTGCCGGTGTCGGGATTGCTGGGGGCATAGCTCGATGCAAACGAATTATAGCCCACATTGCCCGACGGCATGTTGTAGCGGCCTGCCTCCTTACCGTTGACATAGACAATCATGCCATCGTCGACGGTGAAGTTCAGGGCAAACTCATCAGCAGCCTTCGGTGTCTGCTGCAACTGTACGGTGGTACGGAAATAGGCGGTGGGACGCTTGTTGTTGCTGTCGCTGCCGTAGTCAAGGGTGGTCTTGATGCCGTCCTTGGCATAGCCCAGGGGAGCCTGGCCTGTTTTCCAGCCGCTCTCGCCATAGGTGGGCGACGTCCAGTTCTGCTCGTCGAGCGAACCCTGGTCGTAGTAGCGCCACTGGCTACCAGCACTCTTCAGCGTGGCGGCGGAGGCAGTGGGCGAGAGCCAGCCCTGGAACTCGTAGCCCGCAGGAGCCTCAGCCTTCAGGGTGACGGGGGCGTAGAGGTAGCCGTTGAACTGCCCGGTGGGCACCTGCTGACCGTTGATGAGCAGCTGGGCACCTTCCACATCGCTCCTGAGCGTCACCATCTGGGGAGTCACAGAGCCGAGGTTGAAGGTGGAGTAGTTGCGCAGGGCGCTATTGGCAGTCTGCAACCGTCCGTTCAGGGAGTTGCGTACATTGTTGGCCGAACTGTTCAAGTCCCACTGGCGACCCTCAAGGGTCATAGCCGGGTCTACCCGTTCCTGCAGCTCGCTGATAATCTCAGCTGCACGGTTGGCCTCAAGCACGCTACCGCCCATGAGACAGTAGGCATCGATGAAGCGGCGACGGAAGTCAGCATTTTTCAGCAGGTTCTTGAAGAGGGTCACAAAGCGGATGTGGTCTGTGAGTCGGCCCAGCGACTCAGGATAGAGCGGGTCGAAGGTGTAGGTTTCCTTGCTCATGAACGTGCCGAAGGGATCGCTGGTGGCAAAGACTCCGTCGAGGTCGAACATCACGAAGCGGAAGCGTCCTCCGTCGCGCAGCTTGTAGCCCTTCACGTTGTTCTGCGGCCAGTCGGTGCCGCCCAGATAGAACTCGGCAGCCATGTAGTTCACATAGTTGTCAATATCGAGCACACGGCATATCTCAGCGTAGGTCTCAGGGTTGGCGGCATCGGCCGAGAGCACGTCGACGAGTTCGTTGTAGGCATCGGGAGTACCGCACTTCTGCACATAGCCTGAGTCGGGCGACATCTCAAACTGGTCAATCTCGTCGTCATCCCAACCGTAGTTGGCGTAGACGTAGTGTTTGTTGTTGGGTTCACGCACGTTGAGCACACCGATATACTCGCCATTGATGAACTCATGGACGGGCTGGTAGCTCTGGCAGTCAATGTCTACACCCGAAGTCTGGATGATGTACTGCAGCGAGGGATCCTTGAAGCGTCCGTTGTTGTCGTTGCCGCCATTGCGTATCTGCAAGGTACGGTTGCGGATGAAGGGCTTCTGCGAGAAGAATGGATAGAGCAGGTCTTTCTCGCCACCGAATTCCTTGTTGCCTTTCAGCTTGAAGGAATGGGGATTCCAGGCACGGCTCCATCCGCCGCACATCTCAAGGTTCACGTCCTGATTGAGCACCATCTCGCCATTGGCATCGAGATAGGAGAAGTTCACGGGACGCTCCCAGTCCATGTTCCAGTTGCAGGCCGTTTTCTGACCATTACCGGGGCGGCCATTGGTGCCCTGCACATAGACACCCATCGTGTTGTCGTAAAGGAACGTCGGGTCGCTGACCACCGACACCACGGGCAGGGTGTAGTCCCTGTCGCGGTAGATGAAGCTGCGGGTGGTGACAGGCGAAGGCAGCTGACCATCGGCAAACAGGCGGAAACGGTAGATGGAGGTGCTGCCAACGGTGAACTGCCCGTAGCGGCTGGTCTCGCCATTCTTCAGCGTAGGCAGGGTGCCGTCGGTGGTGTAGCGCAGGGTCTGGCCTGCGGGAATGGTGACGCTTAGGATGAACGGGGCGGAGAACAGCTGCGAAGGCTGGTTGACCACAGGAGCTGCCAGCTGCTGCGAGGCGTAGGCAGTACCGGCATTGGAGGCTCCAGGCGTTGCACTGACGGCCATGCCCCAAGTGTCGCCACCGTCGGTGGTGCGGGCATAGCTCACACGCTCCATACTGCCGGGATAGGTCTGCTGGGCCAGCACGGTGCCGGAGCCATCGCTCAGATAGATCGTACCACCGCCCACATCGAGCTTGAAGGGAGCGTTCAGCGGAGCCTCAGTGTGGAAATCGAACCACACCACTTTATATCCGTGGGCAGGCAGCACGCCTATCCCATTGGGCAAGCACCACTGGTTCAGCTGGGCAGCATTGTCGCTCAGGTAGAGGCCGGTCATGTTCACAGCCTTATCGGTTGGGTTGTAGAATTCCACCCAGCCGTCAAAGTTATAAGCAGGCGACACGAACTCATCGACATTCGAAGCCATGATCTCATTGATCAGGATAGAGCCTTCCGTCACCACGTTTCTGGTCACGGTCACGGTAAGACTGGCCGTAATGTTGCTGCCATCGACGGTCGAGGCAGTAATGACAGCCGTGCCGGGAGCAACGGCAGTGATCAGGCCGCTTTGGTCAACGGTGGCAACCGACTCGTTCTTCGAGGCCCACCTGACGTTCTTCTGCAAGGCGTCCTGCGGCAGCGCGGTGGCAGAGGCCTGTACGGTTTCGCCCACAATGAGCTGCTTCGTGGGGGCATCAACGCTCAGGCTGGTCACCTGCACCACATCGCCCTTGAACTCCAGGCGGAAGTTGGTGAAGATGCACCAGTTGCTGTTGTTATAGACCTCGTCATAGAGTCCGATCGTGAAGTTGCCTCCACCCTCGAACTCCATCACGTTCTGATAGGCTCCGTTTCCGAAGGCCACGGCGGCATTCTCCATCGAGTTGGGGAAGTGGTGAATCTCGCTTTGAGCGCCCCAGCCACCGGAGCGATAAGTCCAGCATCCGTTCAAAGCCTCCGGGAGCTCATAGCTGTAGACGCTGACCAGCGCCTGCTCGTAGTCACCGGCATACATGTAGGCAGGAATAACCTCAGTGCCATTGCGGTAGGCTTCATACGCCGGACTATTGTCGCCAGTACGGTAATAAGCCTGCACGCTCAGGCGGTACTGACCCATAGGGGCGCCCTTGATGTCGCGCCAAAAATCGAACGTACCGTTCCAGAACTCCATCGTCTCTGCACGGCAGGTCTGAGACTGGGCATTGCTGGACCACGTCCAGCCGTTGGTGCTGTTTCCTGCAAAGCTGGGGTTGGGAATGAAGATGTTGGTCACGTCAATCCAGTCGTGAACAGCTGCGGCCTTCACCTGGATGTCGAACGACTTAGACAGCTCCGAACCGTCGATGGTACTCACGGTAATCGTTGCCTGGCCAATGCCACAGGCGGTGACGAGTCCCGTCGCGTCGACAGTAGCCACACCAGCGTCGGAGGTCGTGAAGTTGAGCGTCTTCTGCGAAGCATCGTCAGGCAGGATAACGGTCTCAATCTGGGTTGTTTCGCCCACGGTCAGCGTGGTCTTGCCAATCGTGGCATCCAGACTCTGAATCATCGTGACCTTGTCGGTGGTCTCTAAGCGGAAGTTGGTGAAGATGCACCAACTATGATACTTGTACACATCGTTGCGCACACCAATGACCAGGTCTGTGCCGTCCTCTTCAATGTCAAACTCCACATGGTTCCAATAGCCGCCCTGCCCAAAGGCTTCAGCAGCAGTTTCCATCTGGTTGGGATAGTAATGGTCGTCACCCGCAGGCGAAAGCCACTCGTAGGTATTGGTCTTTTCAAGCTCATGGCAGTCATAGAAGTCATGCAGCATTACAGCATCCAGGTCACCGGCAAAAAGGGTGGCCTGAGTGGTTGCCTCATTGTTGTCAAGGTATTCCTGCCACGATTCGTTGATGTCGTTGCTGCGCTGATAGCCCTGCACACTCAGACGGTAATGGCCCTTGGGCAGGCTGCGCAACTGCTGACTCACGTTGAACTCGGCTACGTTCCAGAACTCCTGACAACCGGCACGAACAGCCGAAGAGCCCCAGTAGGACGACACCGTCCATCCGCTGTTATTGGTTGTAAACTTGGGATTGGTGATAAACGAACTGGTCACATCCGTCCATTCACGGGAATCGGCAATCTCTTCTTTTGTCACGGTGATGGTCACACGTCCCGACACTTCCGAACCGTCGACAGCTGTCGCAATGACATCGGCCGTGCCCTCGCCACGGGCCCAGGCAAGGCCGTCCTGGCTCACGGTAACCACGTATGGATTGGTGGTTGCCCAAACAACATCCTTCACCGTAGCATTACTGGGATTCACGGTTGCGTAAACGTATGAGCGCTCACCCACCTCCAGCTGTGCCTGTGCGGCTATCAGCGTGATATTTTTCACCATCACCTGATTCACCTGTCCGTCATACTCCAGTTTGAAGTTGTCGAAAATGCACCAGTTGCCCTGCACGTAGTCATCATTGCGAATGCCCACTTGTGCAACGCCGCTGGCATCGACATCAAACTCCAACTGGTTCCAGTACTGTCCCTGCTCGAAAGCCAAAGAAGCCGACGACATACGGTCAGGATAGAAAATATAGTTGTCAGGCGTCCAACAGTCGCTTCGGTAGGCATCAAACCCAAACTCATAGATGCTCCGCAGGGTCTGGGCAGTCTCATCGGCATAAAGCTCGGCAGTAAGCCCCTCATTGCCCTCCTGGCGGTTATAGTAGGCCACATCGTGGTCTCCTGCACGATAGAATGCCTGCACACTCAGACGGTAATGGCCTTGGGGCAATCCTTCCAGCTGCTGATAGACATCGAAGATGCCATTATAGACCTCCATGCAACCATATTCCATATTGTTACTACCATAAAATATGTTGCGCTCCCATCCTGACGGGCTGTTATTCGTAAACCCAGGGTTCTTCAAGAATAGTTGCGTCACGTCAGTCCATTCAGCATGCAACAGTCCTGCCAGACACAGCATGACACTCAGAATCACCGTTCTCTTCTTCATTTTCTTAGTTTTTTTGTTGTATAGTTAGTGTAATCAGGTTGCAAAGATACATATTTTTCCGCAAACAGGCGTTTTTTTTGAAGAAAATCAATCTGGTTGCGGTCAGATGATGCCTAAAAAAG
>CAMZBS010000094.1 GCA_947304695.1 uncultured Prevotella sp. | reverse complement strand
GGCACAGGAAGGGATAGCCATCGCTGGCCAGCACGATTTCCCATGGCTGGAAGTCAAGGGTGAGGATGCGGACGTGCTGCTCAGCAACAGGAAAGCCGTCGAGTACAGCGTAGGTCTTGTTCTGGTTTTGCATCGTTTCCTTCATGTGGGGAATGATGGCGGCACGGGCTGTGTCATCGTGCAGGAAATGGTCGTGGGGCAGGGGGCTGCTGCTGATGATGGCTGCCCGCATCTCTGCCAGTTCCTGTTCGTAGGGCTTTGGATTGTCGTAGAATTCACCGCCTACGAGACACTGGCAGTCACCCACCATCCATATTTCCCGTCTCAGACGGCTGTAGACGATGCAGGAGGCCGTGAGCCGTTCTTCGGGATGAGCGTCCAGCTGCGGCAGTTGTGACTTGCGGTAATGACGGGCGATGGCTTTTGTGGCCATTGTGCAAAACTGGTGGCAGGAGATGTCCTTGGGCATCCGTCGTATGGTCTTGCCAACAATCTGCATGGCAAAGCGGCCATTGGAACGGAAGAGGCTATAGCGACGGCTGGCCTTGCTGGTGGAACCGTCGATGACGGCAATGAAGTTATCGGTGACGACGATTCCGTCCTCGCTTTTCTTCTCGGGGTTCTTCGCGATGAGGCTTTGTTCGATGATTTGCATACTTTGGTGATGGATATTCTTGCGTTCCTTTTGGAGCATGCGACCTTTGGCCGTGCGGGCTGTCAGGTGGCGGGACCTTATTTCCTCCGAAGAGTTTCTGGATGAGGTCAGGTCGGCCAATGCGCCGCAGTGACTGTTCGATGCCCCGTCGTTCTTCAGGTTTGTACCAGAAGAAATACTGTCGCTGGGCCTGCTTCTCCAGGGGCGTCTTGGCCGAGAACACGGGTTCCAATGTGTAAGGATCGTAGCCTGTGTACCAGGTCTCGGTGGCGACGGTCATCGGCGTGGGCGTGAAGTCCTGCACCTGTTCCAATTGGAAGTCCAGCTGCTTGGTGATGATGGCCAGCTCTGCCATATCTTCTTCCCGGCAGCCAGGATGACTGCTGATGAAATAGGGAATGATTTGCTGTCGCAGTCCTTCCTGTTGGTTGATGCGGTCGAAGATGCGTTTGAAGTCGTTGAACAATGTGAACGGCGGCTTCCGCATGAGCCAGAGGACACGGTCACTGGTGTGTTCGGGCGCAACTTTCAAACGGCCGCTCACGTGTCGGGTAATCAGTTCACGTGTGTATTCCTGTGCTGCATGGTTGGCAGCTTCGTCCTTTCCCCGATGCAGCAAGAGGTCGTAGCGCACGCCGCTGCCGATGAAGCTCTTCTTGATGCCAGGCAGTGCGTCGACAGCGCGGTAGATGTCCAGCAGCTTGCTGTGGTCAGCATTCAGGTTGGGACACACCTGCGGATGGATGCAGCTGGGGCGCTTGCACTTTTCGCAGGCATTCAGGTTGCGGCCATGCATGCCGTACATGTTGGCCGACGGACCGCCCAAGTCGCTCAGATATCCTTTGAAGTCGGGCATCTGTATGATTTGTTTCACCTCTTTTAATATGCTCTCCTTGGAACGGCAGGCAATGAACTTGCCCTGATGGGCTGAGATGGTACAGAAGGCACATCCGCCGAAACAGCCCCGATGAATGTTGACCGAGTGCTTAATCATGTCGAAGGCCGGGATGCGCTTATCCTTGTATTTGGGGTGCGGCAGCCGCGTGTAGGGCAGGTCGAAGGAGGCATCGAGCTCTTCCGTTGTCATGGGCGGGTAGGGGGGATTGACCACTACAAAGCGTCCGTCAACCCCCTGTAACAGGCGGTGGGCATGCATCATGTTCGACTGCTCTTCAATGTGACGGAAGTTCTCGGCCTGCGAACGCTTGTTTCTCAGGCATTCCTCATGCGGATGCAGCACGATGTCGTCGGTCGTGATGCCACGGGGAATGTCGTCCTTGCGGCACAGGAAGACCGTCTGCGGAATGTCCTTGATGTCGCTGATGCGTTCTCCGTCGTCGAGGCGGCGTGCCAGTTCGATGATAGGCTTCTCGCCCATGCCATATATAATAAGGTCGGCATGGGCATCGCAAAGGATGCACTTGCGCAGTGAGTCCTGCCAGTAGTCGTAGTGGGTGAGGCGGCGCAGCGAAGCCTCGATGCCGCCCAGGATGATGGGTACGTCGGGAAAGAGCTGGTGAAGGATGTTGGAATAGACAATGGTGGGATATTCCGGACGCATGTCGTGACGACCGTCGGGCGAATAGGCATCCTCGGAACGCAAGCGGCGTGCGGCAGTGTACTTGTTGACCATAGAGTCCATACATCCAGGAGCGATGCCGAAGAACAGCCGTGGGCGCCCCAACTTCTTGAAGTCACGGAAGTCGCCGTGCCAGTCGGGCTGTGGCACAATGGCCACGCGATAGCCTGCCGCTTCGAGTGTGCGGCCAATGACCGCAGCTCCGAACGACGGATGGTCCACATAGGCATCGCCCGAAAACAGGATGACGTCAACGCCGTCATCCCATCCTCGCAGCTCCAGCTCCTTCTTCGTAGTAGGAAGAAAGTCGGTCAGTCTGGGTGTTGGCATTTGGTTGCTGGCCTAATTAAACGGTGTTCCCTGGAAAGCCCTTGTGGTCATGCCCAGTTCGTCGTTGCCTCGGTTCTTCCAGTTGATGAACAGCAGCACCAGCTGTTGCAGTCCGTAGGCTTTCATGTTCTGATGATAGACCACATCTAAGCAGAGGTCCAGCAGGTGCTTGTCTTTTCCGGCATCCGACTCGAGCAGGGAGCGGATATTCAGCTTCAGCTTGTCGAGCACTTGTTCGTCGACATAGCCGTTTGAATCGATGAGGTCACGGAAGAGCTGGTACTGGTCGATGGTCTCGAGATGCTCTTCACTGATCTCGATGGTTCTGGTTCCCGATGGGTTAGCTTGGATTTTTGTCATAGCGGTAAAGTTTGTTATTTTAATAAGTAATTCAGTATTCCTTGCATAAGTGACAGACGCACGCTGGTCTGCTGGATGCACTCGAAGGGAAAGCCCATCGTGAACACCCGGAAGTCGCCTCCACGGTAGGCTGTGGCGGCAGCATTGCCATCGGCATAGGCCATCGCGCTGAAGGCTCCGTCGGTTGGTTGCAGCACGTCGGTACGGGTGGCGGCATAATGGTACTCGTTGAGTTGGCGGTAGATGTTGAACGTGGTTCCCAGTCCCGATACCGTGCCGGTGGGCTCCCGCGTGGTGCCTGCAGCCTGGCATTTCAGCACATTCCTCAGGAAAAGCTGTTCGTCGGCCTGGGCCATGTCGGAGGTGACGTAGGCTCCACTCACGAGCAGACGTCCGCCCTGAGCGGCATACTGGCTCAGTGCCAGTCTCAGCTCGGTGGGGAATGCCTTGTAGACCTTCAGGCTGTGGCCGTCGTCGCGCTCCATGCCCAGTACCAGGTCGACGAGGTCGTACTGGAAGAGCGGCATGCGCCCGATGGCTTCCGATGAACAGCTGACGATGTTATAAGCCTGTCCTCCGAAGATGGCATCGGCATGCGTGCGGACGTGGTTCATGTCGTTTCCTGCAATGAAGCGGCCCGCCAGTTCGTCGGTGGTGTAGCCCAGTCCGGTGGAATCCAATATGCCAATGCGGCTGAGGTCAAAGCCATGCTGGCGTCCCAGGATGCCGCAAGTGCGTCCATAGCTGACACCGGGGTCTTCGTCGAGATCGAATCCCTGTTCGGTTACAGCCGGTGAGGACAGACGGTGGAATCCGTCGACAATCAATATGGTGGGAGCATCTTTGTCCTGATAGCAGGCTGAAAGCGTGGCCGACGGGAAACTCTGTCCGCCCTTGTTCGTAGCTGCCACGCGGAAGTGGTAGAGTTTGCCTGGCAGCAGGCGCAGTGTGACAGCCGTTCCACGTACAAACATGCCATTGTCGAAGTCACCATAGTTCTCGGCCGTGTAGAGCAGGAATCCTGTGGCCTGTGCCGACGGCTCCTGAGTATCGGCAGTGGGTGTCCAGCTCAGCCGTACCTCGCCCTTCCCGTTCTCCGTAAATTCTATGCGGAAGTTCTGGGGCGTCAGCGGCGTGATGGCATAGTCCTTCCCGTGCTTCTTACTGATGTAGCGCAGCAGGGTTTTATAGATGGATCGCGCCAGCGTGAAACGGAAGTTCGGATCCAGTCCGAACCGCATGTCGGTGAAACTCTGGTGTGACAGCGTCTCAAGGATGGCCGACGGCACCACGGGCATGCGGGTCTCGGCGTAGTTGCGGTCGTAAATGTCGCGCTGCATCCATGTGCCGTAGGCTCCCCGAAGGTCTCGGTTCACGTCCTTGACCAGTTGTTGGGCCAGTTCCTTCGACATGAGCCGTGAGTGACCAGCACCCAGGAGCGAGTCGCCAAACTGAGTGGTGCAGATGCCCAGCGTTCCGTAGACCCCTTCGCCGAAGGGCTTGTTGTAGCCGGCATCGCTATGTACGGCCAGTGATAGTTCGATGGGAACACCGCGCCCTGCGGAGTCAGGAGCATATACGGAACCACCGCATAGTTCGTTGAGCATGCGCGAACGGCTGTGGATGTCGTCAGTATAGTCGTTGTCGCCATTGCGTGGTGAATAGACCGAATAGGGCATGCCAGCCCATTGTGCGGCGTAGCGGGCACCTTCCAGACAGCGCGGCAGGCCACTGGTGCGGCCTCCTCGCTCTATGTTGCCCATGCCACCGCCGAAGCGTACGGCGTCAGATGTCACGATGCCGCCGCTGTGCTGACTCTGATTTGTTAACACCACGCAGTTGTATGGTGAAGAGCCTTTGTCGAAGTCGAAGCTGCCCAGATAGACCCAGGTGCCACCGCCCATCTGCTGATTGACGTGGAAGTCGGTCTTCTCGCCTTTATGATAAACGGTGTAGTGGGCATCGTCTATGCTGCCTTTGAGCGTCTGATAGCTCACATAGACGGCATAGCGGCCTTCTTCAGGAATGTCGGGCTGATAGGTCACCGTGCTCTGGCGGGTCTTGCTCTTGGTACTTTCCACCATGCGGGCTGTTCCTGCCGTGAAGGGGTTCTCACCGTCCTGGTAGTTGCCGTTGTGCAAGGCGAATCCCGGATGTGGGGCCTGTGTCCACCCGTGGCGGTAGTTGCGCTCCCGGTAGCTGACGAGCGAATGGGTCTGATCGTTGTCGACGATGACCTCATGGCGCTGCCAGTCACGTTCGCGAGGCGTGAATACCACGGCTCCGGCATTCTCAAGCATGGGAATGAGGAAGGGCACAACGATGGTCTGGGTGAAAAGGTCTTCGCAGGTGGTGTACAGGCCAGGCCGCTGCCACTGCCAGGATAGGGTGTTGTGGTCGTAGTAACGGCCATGACTGGCCCAGACGGATAGGTGGCGACCGTTGAGCCCCTGGCTGATGAGGTAGGGGCGCGACGTGTTCTCAACCCACGGCTTGCCTTGATATTCGGTGTGTCCCCAGCTGGTGGGCTGGGCTATGACAGTGGTTGCCGCCATCAGCAAAAGAAGCAAGATACGAGTCCTGATGGCAGTCATACGTTTCCGATGGTGAAATTTCCGGGCTTCTTGCCCCGATAATCCTTGAAGTACAGCTTGATCTGGCGCATGTCGGCCTCCACGTCACCCGAGGGAATGATGGTCTTGGTGCATTGTATCAGTTTGCGCTCATAGTCCACACCATATAGCAAAATGGGAATGTCGGCACCTTGCGCGATGTAGTAGAATCCCTTTTTCCATTCCTCCGTCCTTGACCGGGTGCCTTCAGGCGTGATGCACAGCCGGAACTGGTCGGCCTCGCGGGCAGCCTGGGCCATAGCGTCGGTCATCCGCATCTTCTTCTGACGGTACACGGGAATACCACCCATCTTGCGGAAGATTGGACCCAGTGGCCAGAAAAACCATTCCTTCTTCATAAGGAAGTTGGAACGCAGGCTTTCTGCACCGTTGTAGAGCTGGCCGATGAGGAAGTCCCAGTTGCTGGTGTGCGGGGCCAGACAGATGATGTACTTGTCGGGATGTGCCTCTGTCACGTCAGTGGTCCATCCCATCCGTTTGTATAGCAGCCAGTTGCAAAATTTCTTCCACATGATCATTGTTTTTTACAGATTGTTGATTTGGTCGACAATCTCGCTGACCTGTGCGGCAAAGTCCTCTCTCAGCTTTTTATAGTAGAGATTGGGATGCATGCCTGGTTCGGGGTGCGATACACGGCAGATGAAGTCTTTCTGCATTTTCACAATAGAGAGCAGCAGGGCTTCTGAGTTGTCCTTATTGGCATCGTTGCCATAGAGTGAGGCGGCCACGCATTCGGTGAAAAGCTCTTCACAGACGAGGTTAATCGCGTGTTTCAGTGTTTTCTTGTTTGCCATGTTGATTAATTTTATTATGTTTGCAATGCCAAAATTAAGGAAAATATTTGAATTGACAAGCAGATGTATCAAAAAAAAACTTAATTGACGTTTTTTTCATTGTTTCTTCATGCCTCGACCCTGTCGATTTTGAGGCCGGAAAATGATGTTTTCAAGACTTGAGACAGTGATGTAAATGCAAAAAAGTGCAAAACATGCGTTTTTTTCGTAGGAAATGAGTAATTTTGCGTGCTGAAAGCGATTATTCATTTCTATACACAAAAATAAAAGTAACAACCGATTATGGAAAAAAGTGCA
>CAMZBS010000093.1 GCA_947304695.1 uncultured Prevotella sp. | reverse complement strand
AATTTGCCGATGACATAGAAACAGAAAAACAACGCTAACCACCTAATCATTGAAGCACAGCTTCGTGTGGGTACAGAGAAAAATCAAACAATTTACTAACAGATTAGCGTTTCTGTTTGACACTTTGAAATTGATATTGGGCTTTTGCTCTTGTTCTTAAATCTCGAAACCGCCAATACTTCGAAACAACAAGGACAAGCTGTTGAAAGTTCACGCGTGATAGGCGTGGACTCTTCTGTGCTTGTTGTTGTTTATGGTTACTTGGCGGTACCAGAGATTTGATAAGCATCGAATGGTTACGCCTTTTTTATTCATATTAAAATGAAAAAATCCATTTTTAGTTTTCTATCCTTGTTGATGTTGACATTTGTATGTGTTAGTCTTGTATCATGTGGAAATGATGATGAAGACGACAAAGACAATAAAGGCAACAACAATGGTAATAACAGTAGTATAAATATTACTTCAAAGCGTATTGCGAAAATATCATCATCTGATGGTTATGATATTAAGTATGAATATGATTCACAAGGGAGGGTTGTAAAAAAAATATATTATTTATATTATTATCAAAGTAAAGGAGAAACATACACTTATTCTTATTCTTATGTAGATAATAAGATTATTTCCAAAGTTGTTGAATTACGAAATGATAGTATAGTTTGGTCGGGTGATTACACCACCTATTTTCTTTCAAATGGTGTTGTTGTCAAAACAATTTATTATGACAATGAATACGATTTTTCTTACGATATTGACGGTTATCTTAAGTCTGAAATTGGAGAGCATAGGAAAAGACAATTACAATTTGCTTGGTCTGATGGATACATGTTTCAAATATCAGGCGATATTACAATAGTCTATTCTGACATTCCTTGGCCAAAGAACTGGATTCAGGATTGGCCGTTTTATGGTGTATATGAATCGTCTCTTAATGGCGATTTTATGCCACTTGGAGCATGGGGTAAGATGCCGAAATATTTACCATCAAAATATTATGTTCGTCGTAGAGTTTATACAATGGATTACGTAGTAGAGAATGGAGAGATAACTCATGTTATCAAATTTGACGAAAGTGACCGTGATGTTGAGATATTGTCCATAGAATGGGAATAAAATAACTTTTGCTTTTTGGCTTTTAGGCTACTGAGCAAAGCATCGTGATGTCGAGAGCAGGCCATGAGACTATTATGAAAAATCTTTACAACGACCCCTCTGAGATTCGCTCAGAATTCAGCAAGTGGTCAGTCGGTCGCAAATGAGCGAGTTATGGGCGTTTCTGCAAGTGGTTGACAGTCAAAGGATTGCGATTTCAGTGGCTTTTTAGCACCCCGAAAACAGGCGTTTTTGCCCTAAATGAGGCTTGGTTTCGATGAAAAAGAGGCTTAGTTTAAGCGCGGTTAAGCCTAGGTTTCGATGCGTCTACGCCTTACTTCCATGCAGTCAGTGGCCTGCTGCCTCTTTGGCAGCAGGCCACTGACCATGAAAGTGCTGCTTTTTGTGCTTTCTTCCGTCTAGAAGTACCTGTCGGGAGAGTGCTTTTTTCTATGAATTATTTTGACAAAACGGTGCTTCCTTGGACTATTCCACACGGATGGCGACCTCACGGGAGATGCCCAGCTGGTCGTCGGTGACCTTCAGCGTGAGCGTGCCGGACTGGCGGGCGGCCTGTACCACCACTACCAGCTGGCCTGCAAAGAGACGCATGGTGGGCTGGGTGAACGGCTCCAGTGATGTGGCATCGCCGTTGCAGCAGGCACGGAACGTGCCGGCTCCGGTAACCTCGAAGCGCAGCTGGTCGGTGGCTGTGGGCACGAAGTTGCCGTCCTTGTCTTGCAGCGAGACGGTGACGAAGGCCAGATCTTCGCCGTCGGCCTTCAGCTGGGGCGTTGTGCCGTCGTGCTGTGTCCATGTGTCGAGCTGCAGCTGGGCGGGCTTGCCAGCCGTGCGGAGCACCTGCTCGCCACGGTTCTGACCCTTCTCGTCGTAGACCACCACGCGCAGTTCGCCCGGTTCGTACTTCACGTCGTTCCAGCGCAGGCGGTAGCGGTCCAGCCGGTGCTCGTTGTTCCACTGTTTCTTTTGCTCGTCCCACTCGCCGGTCTCGCCGTTCCACTTCCTGATGCGGCCCTGGCTCTTGCCATTGAGGAACAACTCAGCCTCGGGATAGTCGGTGTAGCAGTAGACGGGCGTGACCTGACCGATGCGGTTGCCGCGCTCTTTCTTCGTGGCACCCCACGACCAGTGGGGCAGCAGGTGGATGGTGTGCTCACTGGTGTTCCACTTCGACCGGTACAGGAAGTAGCGGTCCTTGGGCAGGCCTGCAAGGTCGCAGATGCCGAAGTAAGAGCTGCGCGAGGGCCAGTATTCGTCGTAGGGCGACGGTTCGCCCAGATAGTCGTAGCCCGTCCAGACAAACTCGCCGATGACCCAGGCCCTGTCGTCCTGCCAGCGCCAGTCGTCGTCGGGCAGGTTGGACCACGAACAGTACTCCACGTCGTAGCCGGAGCACTGGCCGTCGGCTGTCTTGATGGCCGTGGGGTCGTAGTCCTTGGACCAGGAGGCGTAGCGTGAGTTGTCGTCGGGCTTCACTGGGAACTTATACACGCCTCGCGACGACACCGTCGAGGCTGTCTCAGACCCTAAGAGGAAGCCCTTCGGCAGTTGGCTGAGGTTCTTTTCGTATTTATGCACGCGGTAGTTGAAGCCTGGCACGTCCATCACTTGGGCAAAGCCGCTACGCAGTGCCTCCTCGGCACGGTCCATGCCCTGGGTCACGGGGCGCGTGGGATCCAGCCGGTGGCAGATGTCCTGCAGTCGGCGTGCAATGGCGGGGCCGTCCTTGCTGCCCTGTTCGGGAATCTCGTTGCCTATCGACCACATCACGATCGACGGGTGGTTGCGGTGGGCCCGCACCAGCGTCTCCATGTCGCGGTCGCCCCATTCCTTGAAGAAACGGGCATAGCCGTTCTTGCACTTGGGGTAGATCCACATGTCGAACGACTCGGCCATGACCATCATGCCCAGTGAGTCGCACACTTGCATCTGCATTTGCGACGGCATGTTGTGAGCCGTGCGAATGGCATCGCAGCCCATGGCCTTCAACGTCTTGACCTGACGGATGAGCGCAGCCTTGTTCACGGCAGCACCCAGCGGGCCCAGGTCGTGGTGCAGGCAGACGCCCTTCAGCTTGCGGGTCTGGCCGTTCAACTGGAAACCGCCCTCTTTCGACACGCTGACCGTGCGCACGCCCACAGGCTGCACCAGCTCGTCGAGGAGCTGCCCGTTGTGCATCAGTTTCACGTGCGCCTTATATAAATAAGGTGTCTCGGGCGTCCACAGCTGCGGTTTCTCCACGGTGAGCTGTGTCTGGGCCGTGCGTGTGGTCACGTCGACGTGGCGGTGATCCACAATGTGCCCCTGACGGTCGCGCAACTCCACCTCTACGGCCAGCAGCCCGTCGCTGGGCTGGTCGGTAGCAGTCTGCACGCAGAGTGTGGCCTTGCCGTTGCTAATGTCCTGCGTATAGATAAAGGTGTCCCAGGTGTGCAGGAAGTTCTCGCCCGTGAGCACCAGCGTGACGGGGCGGTAGAGTCCGGCCCCGGGATACCAACGCGAACTTTCCTCCACATTCACAAGGTCCACTTCCACAAGGTTGGCCCCAGGCTTCACATGATTGGTGATGTCCACCCGGAAAGCGTTATAGCCGTAGGCCCAGTAACCGGCCTTCTGGCCGTTGACGCTCACTGTGGGTTCGGCCATGGCACCGTCGAACAACAGTTCGGCGTGGCCCTTGAAGTCATTAGGTATTGTAATGGTGCGGCGGTAATGGCCCTCGCCAATCCAGGGCAGTGAGCCGCTGCGACCGCTCTTCTCGGTAGCCTCTTTCTCGCCGTTCTGCTCGATGGCCACCACCTGTAGGTCCCATTTCTTGTCGAACGGCCCGCTGATGGCCCAGTCATGGGGCACGCAGACGCTCTCCCACTGCTGCTTGTCGCGTGAGAACTGCCAGTCGTTTGTCAATGTGATTTCCTTGTGTTGCTGGGCCATTGATATGTTGGCTACCAGCAATGCCAGTGTCAGTAGATTCGTTTTCATAGAGAATAAAAATGTTAGTAATTTCGTGCAAAGGTAAGCATTTAGTTTGAATTTCAAAAATAAATGATTAACTTTGCGCCCGTAAACCCTAAAATATGGAGGAAAACTTTGACATCAGGCAGGAACGCTATGGCACCGGTCAGGGCGAAAAGGACTTCGAGAACGCGCTGCGTCCGCTGAGCTTCCGTGACTTCAGTGGTCAGAAAAAGGTGGTGGAGAACCTGGAGGTGTTCGTCGAGGCGGCCAAGTATCGTGGCGAACCGCTTGACCACACGCTGCTGCACGGCCCTCCCGGACTGGGAAAGACCACACTGTCGAACATCATTGCCAACGAACTGGGCGTGGGTTTCAAGCTCACCAGTGGCCCCGTGCTCGATAAGCCGGGCGACTTGGCGGGCATACTCACCTCATTGGAGCCGCGCGATGTGCTGTTCATTGACGAGATACACCGTCTGTCGCCGGTTGTGGAAGAGTATCTGTACTCGGCCATGGAGGATTATCGTATTGACATCATGATCGACAAAGGGCCCTCAGCCCGTTCCATACAGATAGATCTTAATCCCTTTACGCTGGTAGGAGCCACCACTCGTAGCGGTCTGCTCACGGCTCCGCTCAGGGCCCGTTTCGGCATCAACATGCACCTGGAATACTACGCCCCGGAGACGCTGGCATCCATCGTGGAGCGCAGCAGCGGCATTCTCGACGTGCCCATCACCGAAGATGCCGCCCTGATTATTGCACGGCGGTCGCGCGGAACGCCCCGTATTGCCAATGCACTGCTGCGCCGCGTGCGCGACTTTGCTCAGGTGAAGGGCACGGGTCGCATTGATTCGAAGATTACGGAGGTTGCACTGACGGCCTTGAACATTGACCAATACGGACTCGACGAGATCGACAACAAGATTCTGCTCACCATCATCGACAAGTTCCGTGGCGGCCCAGTGGGCATCACAACGATTGCAACAGCCATCGGCGAAGATTCGGGTACGGTCGAGGAAGTCTACGAACCCTTCCTCATCATGGAGGGATTTATCAAGCGCACGCCCCGTGGCCGCATGGTCACCGAACTGGCATACCGTCACTTCGGGCGCAATCCTTACAGTGGGAACATCATGGAGCCTAATCTGTTTGACAATTAGGCACGGTTATTCATAAATCAAGGTGGTCGTTTTCTGCACGTCAAACAGCTCCTGGGCTACTTGCTGCAATTGCTTGGCTGTGAGCGCATCGACGTGACGCAGCACACTGTCCAGATCTCGGACGCGACCTTCGTGCAGGTAGCTTTTCACCAGGTCGAGCGTGAACTGTTCGCGGTTGTCGGCTGCAATGGCCAGCTGTCCGCGCAATTGTTGCTTGGCTTGGCGCAGCTGTGACTCGCTCAGTGGGCGTTCGGCTAGTCGGCACAGTTCCCGTTCGGCCAGCCTTCGGCAGCGTGTCACGTCGCTTTGGTCGCACCCGAAGTAAATGGCCCACAGCCCCATGTCGCTGTAGGTGGCCATGGTGCTTTCAACGGTATAGACCAGTCCGCGTCGTTCGCGAAGCGAGAGATTCAGCCGGGAGTTCATGCCCGGACCACCAAGAATATTGTTCAGCAGATAGAGCGACCACCGCTTTGGATCGGTTGCGGCAAACGTTCGTGCGCCAATCATGACGTGGGCCTGATGCGTAGAACGCTTGCGACGGATGAGGGTGGGCTGCAAAGGCATTTCAATGAAGCTTTGTCTTGCCTGGCGCGGAAGTTCTGTGGTGGTCGTTCCTGGGCTAAGTACAGTTCGTTCAGAGACTCCACATTTCTCGAGAATAGCCGTGAGCTTTTTGAAATCAACGTCGCCTGAGACAAAGAATACGGCGTTTTCAGGACGGTAGTACTGGCCAGTGAACTGCCGTGCGTCCTTCTGGCGGTAGCTGCGTACCCGCTCGGCTGTGCCTAAGATATTGTGTCCCAATGGGTGACCTTCGAACAGGATGTTCTCAAACTCGTCGAAAATCAGTTCGGCAGGCGTGTCCTCATAGCTCTCAATCTCGTCGCACACCACTTCGCACTCCTTCTCTATTTCCTGTTCGGGATACTCGCTTGCAAACACCATGTCGCACAGCACGTCGACTGTTCGACGCAAGTGTTGGCGCGTGGTGGCTGCATAGAACACAGTGTCCTCCTTGCCTGTGAAGGCATTGAGTTCACCGCCCACACCTTCCAGCGCATTGATAATCTGTACGGATGTCCGGCGACGTGTGCCTTTGAAGGTGAGATGTTCGCAGAAATGAGCCAGGCCTTCCTGTCCGGGAGCCTCATGCCGCGTACCGGCATGCACAGCCAGACCGCAGTAAACAACCTGGGAAGGCGACGGGAAATGAATGATTCGCAGCCCGGAAGGCAGCGTGTGGGTGTTGAAGTTCATGGGCGCAAAGGTACATAAAAATGCCGTCAATCAGCACTAAAAAGTGTAAAAAAGGGCCTTGTTAGCCTGAAAATGAGTATCTTTGCACCGTATTAATACAAGAAACGTAATGAAAATAGCTTTAATCGGCTACGGAAAGATGGGCAAGATGATAGAGCAGATTG
>CAMZBS010000092.1 GCA_947304695.1 uncultured Prevotella sp. | reverse complement strand
CCGCCTGCCAGAGGGGCCCCAGTAGAATGTCTCATCAAAAAAATTCAGTTCTTTCATTTCTTCTCTTATATTATCTAATGTTTGCTATCATATTGTTGTCGTTTTAGTTGTCTGTGGATTGAAGGTGTCTTGTAAGTAATTCATCTGACGAGCTGCTTCCTGCCCTGCCTGATGTAGAGACCCTTCTGGCGGGGCAGACCGTCGAGGGGACGGCCCTGGAGATCATAGTAGGGATGGGCTGTGGCCGGGCGGGTGGCCTGAAGGTCGGTGATGCCTGCAGAGTGGTCAACATGAATGGTGTCCCTGGTGCTCCATGTGCTTGTCTGGTAGCGCGTCTGGGTCTCGTCGAGCCAGTGCATCATGTAGGATACTGCGAGGTAGCTGCCCTCGCGGCTGACACTGAGGGGCAGCTGTTGGGTGAACTTGTAGTTGCCGCTGCCGCAATGCCAAGGCAGTGCCGTGAGGTAGTCGGTCACGTCGATGCTGGTGTACTGGCTGGGCTCGCTCTCGTATTTGCAGGCCAACTCGAGGTAGATGCCCGTGGCGGGTCTCCAGAAGGGCATGCCAGTGCCGGGGCGGTCGGCCAGTTCAACGTTGTAGACCCACTGGCCGTCCTCGAAGGCAGGATGGCTGTTGTTCTGCAGGTAGGGGTCATAGATGTCGATCATGTCGTCTGTCAGGTTGAGGCAGAGGGTGTCGCTGATGAAGATGCCGTTTGCATATAGATAAAATAGGATGATTCCACCCTGCTGGGGCACGAAGTTGAAGTCTGCCTCTGCCTGTTGCCCGCCTTTCAGGAAGACTCCGCTGAACATGCCTTTGCCTTTGGAGTGGGGCGTCTCGGGTGTGATGTCGGCGGGGTCGATGTGGCCGTAGTAAAGGGGGACGAGTGTCAAGAAACCCGAAAATTCACTTTCAGAATGATTGCTGACGGTGACGGTCAGGTCGGTTGAATTGCCCAGTCGTCCTGTGCCTTTGGAGATGGTGATGCCTGAGCATGTCATCCAGAGGGGATGGCCGTGGGTGGTGATGAAGAAGCGGCCCTCGTCGGTGCGTCCTGCCACTACGTGCGACGTGAGGGGCGGAACGGTCTGCCACACGGCTCCAGGCTTGTGGAAGCGGAGCATGGGGTAGAGCGTGAGCGAGTCGCCGGGCTGGAAGGCGGTGCTGTCTATCTCCACCGACAACACGTTTGTCTTGAAGATGATAGTGTCGGTGGGATCGCCCATGAAGCGCGGTGTGGGCACTCCGTCGTCGCCGATGGTTCCGAGGGCGTTGTCGGCAGCAGCTTTGAAGGTGTTGTCTTCACCGGTGACGGCTGCATCCTGACCGTCGTAGAGAAAGAAGAATTTGACTGTGTTCCGGTTCTCAATTGCCATATCCTTATTTTGGCAGAGAGGGGGCGATACTGCCAGTGAGCCTTCGGGTACAGGCTGTGGCTCCATGGCGGGATCCAGATGGATGATGGCTCTTTGGTTTACGTTAAACAATATACTTGCGTCGCCTTGGTCTTCGCATGGGTTCAGCACCGACAGTGAGAAGAAACCGTCGAATTCGCCGTCCCATCCCCAGTTCATGTGGAACAGCCCGTCGGTGTCATATCCGTCGCAGATGAAGCTGTGGCCGCCATCGTTGGATGAAGCAGCGTATTGTACAGGCCGACCGGCTTCGAGTTCGCTGTAGATGATGCCTTCCCACTCGTCGATGGTGTATTGCTGGGTGCGAGCCAAGTGTACGGCGGCGGGATAGTCCAGATAGTCGTTGAACGCCTTGCATGCGAGTTCGCTTGTAGACCCCGTGAAATCAGGTGAATACATGCTTTCCGCTGCCTGACCGCAGTAGCGCATCAGGGTGGCCACGGCGCGATGCTGGGTCTCGTTGCCCACGACGTCTTTCTGGTCCGTCTCGGGGTTGTACACGCGGTAGATGTCGAGCATGTTGTCCCAGTCGAAGGTCACGGGCGGCAGCGCGTCGATGGGCCAGCCGTCCTTCACGTCCTGATAGGAACTTGTCCTACAGTAGTAGCCGGGCAGTCCGTTGGGCAGCTCCTTGGGCCACTTGTAGTAGTTCATTACCTGGGCCATGGATGTGGCCGTACAGCCGGTCAGGCACTGCCCGCCTTGGAGCGTGGGGTTGCCTCCTTCGTAGTAAGGGGTCATCCCCCAGTAGGGGGCGTCCTGCCCCCAGCATGAGGTGATGAGCGGCGGAATGGGTGCCCAGTCGGCGCGCGCTGTGCTCAGGGGCTGCCCGTCAGGACCCACCACATTGCCGTCGGTCAGGTTGGTGCGGTCGCCCAGCGTGGCTGTGGCCTCGTCGTACTGCTTCAGCCAGGCCCGCATGTTGGGGGGCATCTTGTTCCAGCTGATGCTGCCCGTGGTGCTGTAGCCCAGCACTGGCAGCGTGCGGCTGTCGGCCGAGACAATGATGAAGCCGCCGCCTTCGCGGTTGAAAGCGTAGACGCTGGTGGCTTCGACGGGTGCCGGTGTGAACCTTGTGCTGCCGTTGCTGAGGGCGGCTGTCATGCTCCTTGCCGCTGCCGTAGGGCGGCTGTTGTCCAGATAGCGCAGGGCGCGCTCCATGGCCTCCTGATGGCTGATGGTCTGTGCCAGTAGCGTGATGGTGCTGCTGACTATGGCGGCGAGTGTGGTAATGATTCTCTTCATGTCGTTTTCCGTCGTTTATTTGATGCGATAGAAGATACCTATGGTGCCGTAGATGGGGTAGAGGGTCTGCTCCACGGTCTTGAAGTCGGAGGGGAAGATGCCTGTGAGACCCCAGTTGAGGTCAACAGAAAGGCCGAATGATTTGTAGACTTGCCAGTCGGCACCGGCCCCGATGCCTGCCTGAAACGTGCGCAGGTCGTCGCTGAACTCGTAGGTGGCCCATTCACCTTCCTTCGACCCCATCAGGATCTTGGCACCGGTGGGGTTGCCCTGTCGCAGATAGCCGTCGGAGGCAATGCCGCTGAACTCCTTGCTGAGCAGCAGCGAGACGTAGGGGCCGCAGCGCAGCGTCACCCGTGGGCTGAGTTGCAGGGCTGCCTGGACGGGCACGGTGAGCATCCACTGGGTCACCTTCTGGCTGACGTGGCCGGTGAAGACACCCTCAATCTTTGAGTCGCCCTTTACCACCTCCATATAGTATGCCTTGGTGGTGACGTCGCCCTTCATGCCCTTGTTCTCGAAGTGCAGTCCGGCGGCGATGCCCCAGTGCCTGCTGAGCGATAGCTGAGTACCGATGCCCACCAGGAACGAGGGCGTGAGCTGGTAGCCGTCAATACTGCGTATGGTCTCGGGCAGGGGCAGGGGCGCCGTTCCACCTATGCTGTAACCGGCGCGGGCTGTCAGCTGAATACTATCGGCCCATGTCGCGGCGCGAAGACCCGATGGCCAACTGCTAAAAGCCAACACCCAACAGCTAACACCGAACAGCCAACACCTAATGCTTTTCTTCATCTGTGCGTTCCTCCTGTTTTTTATTCTTCACATTCTATTTCCACCTCGTCGATGTAGAGCGTGCTGCCGACGGCACCCTCGAACTTATCGCCATACTTGCTCGACGAGAATACCAACGTCAGGTTGAAACCCTGCTGGGCCACCACGGCATCGTCGGCATCCCTGCCCCGGAACACCATCTCGAACGGTGTCCACTCGTCGGTGGGGGGCAGTGTGGCCACGCGGGCTATCTTGTAGACCTGCGGGTTGGCCAAGAGCTGTTCGTCGGTCTCTACCTCGTCGCCGTAGAGGTAGTAGGGCTGTCCTTTGTCGTCCTTGTTGCGGTAGAACACGGCATAGATGCTGGCCTCGTCGGTACGGTCGGGGACGGTCTCCATCTTCTGGTTGGTGAACACGGGACCGGGCTTGTACTTGTAGAAGCCCGTCACCCTGAGGGGCTTCTTGTTGAAACCAATGCCGAACTGTGTGCTCCTCAGTGTGTTGGTTAGCACGTTCTCCAGTACGAACTTGCCCCAGAACAGGTTGCCTGCGGCTATGGGCTTGCCCACCCATCGGCCCAGGTCGCCTATGGCCTGGGTGTTCAGGCATACAGCCTTGCCCTGGTAGCCGTCGGGGGTGGAGTAGGTGGGCATGTCTTCGGGCTGGGCACTGCTCTTCATCAGCAAGACTCCCTGGTTGCCCGAATCCCAGATGTCGCGGCGGATGCTGTCGGCATCGTACTCGTAGAAGTGATGGTAGGAACTGTTGCCATTGGCCTTTGTCTCTACATGTTCAAAGCTTAGTTTGGTGATGGGCTGCGTGAGGTCGCTGAACCCCACCTTGTAGGTGCGCTTCCACTGTCCGTCCTCCGAGACCACAGTGTAGGTCACGGGGCCCCTGGTGAAGTTGTGCGTCGATCCGCTGGCCGGGATGATGCGGGCTCCGGGGGTGATCTTGAAGTAAACGGGAATCTGTTTGGGCAGCGATGAGAGCGAGCGTACGGAGAACAAAATCTCCGTATTGCCGGTGCTGATGTTGTCCTTCCGCATGTCGGCCGCGTCATAGAAGTGCTTGGTAAGGTTCCAGCCCTCCACCCATGCACTCTCGATGTCGCACTCGGTGTTGGCGGCCTCGTCCTTGATGCATGAGGCCATCAGGAGGGCGACTGTCGCAGTGAGAAGTATGACTGTTTTTGTTTTCATCTTTAATTGATAATTGCGTGCAAAGGTACACATTTTTTTTAAATAACAGGGGAATTGGAGAAAAAGGGATGCTATTTCCGAGGAAGAAATTTGGAATTATGCCCGATTTGCACTAACTTTGCAGCCCAGAACCAGATAAAAAGATGCGACGATGGCAACAACAACCGCAAAACGGTAGCCAACACTATGAACATGAATAAGATGATGGAGAAACTGGGCATAGCCCAGCTGAACGCGATGCAGCAGGAGGCTCTGGAGGCCATTCTGCATGGGCGTGGTGACGTGGTGGTGCTTTCGCCTACCGGGTCGGGCAAGACGCTGGCCTATCTGCTGCCGCTGGTGCAGCTGGTTGATGCTGCTCAGGACGAGGTGCAGGCACTGGTCGTCGTGCCGGGAAGGGAACTGGCCCTGCAGTCGGCTACAGTGTTGAAGCAGATGGGTGCCGGAGTGCGCGGTCAGGCTTGCTACGGAGGCCGCACGGCCATGGACGAGCACAAGGTACTAAGACAGGTGCGCCCGCAGGTGGTGTTCGGCACGCCAGGCCGACTGAACGACCATCTGGACAAAGGCAACATCGACGCACACCTTATTAAATATATAATCATCGACGAGTTCGACAAGTGTCTGGAGATGGGCTTCCACGACGAGATGTCACGCCTGCTGGGTAAGCTCCCAGCCTTGAAGCGCCGTTTCCTGCTCTCGGCCACCGATGCTGAACAGCTGCCCGAGTTCGTGGAGATGGGGCATACGACCCGCCTGGATTATCTGGTGGAAGAGGAACCCGTGTCGGACAGGGTAGAGGTCTACGAGGTGAAATGTCCGCAGAAGGACAAGCTCGACACGCTGTACAAGCTGCTCTTGCAGCTGGGCGAAGGACAGAGTATCGTGTTCCTGAACTATCGCGACGCGGTGGAGCGTGTCGATGCCTACTTGCGGCAGCAGGGCTTCGTCACCAGTGCCTTCCACGGCGGACTGGAACAGCGACAGCGCGAGGATGCCCTATATAAGTTCTCGAACGGTTCGGCCACGGTACTGGTGGCCACCGACCTGGCCTCGCGCGGTCTCGACATTCCCAAGATAGACAATATCATTCACTACCACCTGCCCCAGAACGAAGAGGCACTGGTTCACCGTGTGGGCCGTACTGCCCGCTGGGATCAGATGGGCAGAACATTCTTTCTGGTGGGGCCGGAAGAGGCCCAGCCTCCCCTCTCATCCCCCCTTGGGGGGAAGACGTATAGTCTTGCTGACAACTTATCCTCTACGGGACTTCCCCTTCCCCGCATGGCTACCCTCTATATAGGTAAGGGCAAGAAGGATAAGATCTCAAAGGGTGACATTGTAGGCTTCCTGTGTAAGACGGGTGGATTGGAGCCGTCGGAGATTGGGCGCATCGACGTGAGCGACCGCTATGCTTACGTGGCCGTAGACCGAAAGAAGGCTCCGCAGGTGCTTCGCAACGTGCAGGGACAGAAGATCAAAGGCATTAAAACGGTGGTTGAGCCGGTGCGCTGACTTCTCGGAAATGACACGTGGAGGTTGCAATATGTCAGTAAATTGTATCAAATACATTAATTTGTGCCAAAATATTTGCCCGTTTCGCGAAAATGTTGTAATTTCGCACCGCAAAAATCGAAATTGTAAATAAACCCAATAAACATTTCAAAAACAGTTATGAAGAAGTACAACTTTAACGCAGGCCCTTCAATGCTTCCCCGCGAGGTGATTGAAGCTACTGCCAAACAGTGTTTAGACTTCAATGGCTCGGGTCTCTCCCTGATGGAGATCAGCCATCGTGCAAAGGATTTTCAGCCTGTGGTCGACGAGGCTGTGGCTCTGGTGAAGGAGCTGCTCAGCGTGCCCGAAGGCTACTCGGTGATCTTCCTTGGCGGTGGTGCTTCGCTCGAGTTCTGCATGATTCCCTACAACTTCCTCATTAAGAAGGCTGCCTACCTGAACACTGGTGTGTGGGCCAAGAAGGCCATGAAGGAAGCCAAGCTCTTTGGCGAAGTGGTCGAGGTGGCTTCTTCTGCCGACGCCAACTACACCTTCATCCCGAAGGACTGGACGG
>CAMZBS010000091.1 GCA_947304695.1 uncultured Prevotella sp. | reverse complement strand
TAAAGGCAGTTTCAAAAGAATATTAATCAATTCCTATTTTTGTCGGACAGCAATATTTAAAATTAAATTTAAATTTATTTGCCCCCCTATAGGGGCAAATTAAATAATTTTTTTATTTTTAAATTTTAAATTACGCGCGAGACGATGAAAGAGACGATGACTTTGGCACTGCAAACATCTGTTAATAAACAAGGGTTTTAACACCCCGATTGTTGCACAGCTCAATTTTTCTTCGTAATTTTGCAATCACAAACAAACACAGAAGGAAAGAAAGAAAATGAAAAGATTAGCAATAGCCATGCTGGCCATGCTGACCATGACGGCAGCAACAGCACAAGACAACACTTGGGAACAGACCGAGCAAAAAGAGGTGAAAGGCACCGTAGACCAGAAATACCTGGCAGGAGCCGTGCCCGAGGTGAACGGCAAGGTGCTGTTTGAAACCACCATCAAAGCCCCCGGCAAGACAAAGGCACAGATCTACGACATCGTAGCCACAGAGCTGAAGAAGATGACCAAGGAGGCCAACCAGCTGGAGCAGAGCCGCATCATCAGCGAAGACCCCGAAGGCCACGGCCAGATAGCAGGCAGCTACCAGGAGTGGCTGGTATTCAAGAACAAGCCCCTGGTGCTCGACCGCACACGCCTGTTCTACAACCTGCTGGCTACCATCAGCGACGGCGAGCTGAACCTGAAGATGACGCGCATCTACTACCTCTACGAAGAAGAGCGAGATGCTGTGACCTATCAGGCCGAAGAATGGATTACCGACCGCTACGGACTGAACAAGAAGCAGAACAAGCTGGCGCGCGTCAGCGGCAAATTCCGCCGCAAAACCATTGACCGAAAGGACTATATCTTCAACAAGTTCAGCCAGTTACTGACGAAATGAGAATTGAGAACGACGAGAGAGACATGATGTTCTGGACCCGACAGGTCCTGAACATCATTTTCATGCTGGCTGCCATCATCGGAGTCATCTGCTATGTGTGGGGCGACAAGCGCACAGGCATCTTCGTCGTGCTGGGAGCCATGGTGGTGAAGATGGCAGAGTCAACCCTGCGCATGCTGAAAAAGTGAAGAGCGAGCGTGAAGACTGAAAGACTACTCACCCCAAGGCTGCTGAAAGCCGCAGTGCTGCTGCTTGCCCTCACGGCCAGCACGGCGCTACAGGCACAGACCGTCACCGGCTACGACGACGAAGGCAACTACAGCCAGTACGATTCCAACGGGAGAAGCCAGAACTTCAACCCCCACAACAACGACACCACCAAGAAAAACAAAGTCATACCCAAGGGACTCTATGTGTGGACAGTAGACCGCAAGCTGGGCGACATCACCCGCACTCAGCCTGACACCCTACCCCACCTCTATCCGCAAGGCACACTGGCCAAAGGCCGCTACGGGCAGTACAACACCACAGGCTCGAACTACACGGCACGCCTGTCGCGCATCTTCGCCGACCGGCCCGAAACTGACCAGTTTATCTTTGAGCAACCCTACAGCCAGACCTTCAGGCAGCCCGACGAGTTGCACTTCACCAACACACTCTCGCCCATCACCAACCTGAGCTACGACAACTGCGGCGACAAGACCAACGGCGAAGACCACCTGGACGCACGCTTCGCGGTGAACGCAGGAAAGCGTGTAGGACTGGGCTTCGACCTTGACTATGCCTACGCTCGCGGCTACTACCAGAACCAAAGCACATCCCACTTCAACACGGCCGTCTACGGCAGCTACCTGGGCGACCGCTACCAGCTGCACGCCCTGCTGCAGACACAGCACCAGAAGGCAGCCGAAAACGGAGGCGTGACCAACGACGACTATATCACCCACCCCGAACTCTTCAGCGAAAGCTACAACGACAACGAGATACCCACCCTGCTGCAACGCAACTGGAACCGCAACAATTCACAGCGCCTCTTCCTTACCCACCGCTACAGCCTCGGATTCTTCCGACAGGTAAGGATGACCGACGAGGAAATCAAAGCACGCGAGTTTGCCGAGCAGGCCAAACAGGAAAAAGCACAGGAAGCACAGGCCGACTCGCTGACAGCTCCGCTGACACAGGCCGACTCGCTGGCCAGACTCATGAAGCAGGAGTTCGTGCCCGTGACCAGCTTCATCCACACCATGGAACTGGGCAACTATGACCGCATATTCCAAGCCTATGAGTCGCCCGCCAACTACTACGCCAACACCTACTACAACGAAGGCACAAGCGGACACACAGGCGACTCCATCTACGACCAGACCAAGCACTTCATGCTGAAGAACACGCTGGGACTGGCACTGCTCGAAGGCTTCAACAAATGGGCACAGGCTGGCATCAAGGCATTCGCCACTCACGAACTGAGACGCTTCGACATGCCCCTCACCGACGACGACGGCACCGTGAGGATGGGACGATGGACGGAACACAACGTGAGCATAGGAGGACGGCTGTCGAAGACACAGGGAAAAACACTCCACTACCTGCTCACAGCCGAGACCTGGGTGGCAGGAGAAGACTTAGGACAACTGAAGCTGGACTTCCAGACCGACCTGAACTTTCCGCTCTTCGGCGACACCGTACGCCTGGCTGCCTCGGCATGGTTCCACCGGCTGAACCCCACCTTCTATGAGCGCCACTACCATTCAAAGCACCTCTGGTGGGACAACAACGACCTGAGCAAGACCACACGCACAAGGGTGGAAGGACGCTTCGCCTACGACAAGACGCGCACCCGCCTGCGCATAGCCATCGAGGAAATGCAGAACTACACTTATTTCGGCATGAGCTACGACGTCAACGACGACAAGCGCACCAACCTCACAGCAAGCCTGAACCAATGCAAGAAGAACCTGAACGTGCTCATGGCGCAGCTTGAACAGCAGCTGCAGCTGGGCCCACTGCACTGGGAAAACGTGGTCACCTACCAGACATCGTCCGACAAGGATGTGCTGCCCCTGCCTGCACTCAACGTCTTCTCCAATCTCTATCTGAAATTCACCATCGCCCACGTGCTGAGAGTAGAGCTGGGCGGTTCGGCCACTTATTTCACCAAGTACTACGCCCCCGACTACCTGCCCCAGCTGGGACAGTTTGCCGTGCAGGAGAACGGCAGCAGCCGCGTTGAACTGGGCAACTTCCCCATCATCGACGTCTATGCCAACCTGCATCTGAAGCATGCCCGCTTCTTCGTCATGATAAACAACGTGGCAGCAAACTCGTTCAACAGGCAGGCTTTCCTCGCTCCCCACTACCCGCTGAACCGCTCAGTGTTCCATCTGGGCGTTTCATGGAACTTCTTCAACTGATTCTTCTCAAAAAACCCCGTTTACGGCAGCTGCGAGAACAGCTTGCGCCCTTTGGCATAATACTGCCAAAGCAGCGAGAACGGCCTGCGTTCAGGCAGCTCCTTCCCCACACGGCTGGCCTGGATAGCCTTGCGATCGGCCTCGAAATCCTTCTTCCACTGGCTGAAAGCACGGCGCGCACGGTAAACAGCCTTGAAGTCGCCAACGTTGCGCTTCAGGATCAGCATCTGCCAGGCAGCCAGATAGTCCAGGAACCAGCGCATGTGCATCACATGAGCCAACTCCTCGTCGGGCAGACACTTGTAGAGCATCGTCAGGTTGTTGCGGAAGTTCAGGTAGGTCTTCATCGGATTGCTCTTAGGAAGCGTGCCACCACCCACATGGTAGACCTGACTCTCAGGTAGACAGACAATCCTGCGCCCACGGATACGGAGCCGCCAGCACAAGTCAATCTCCTCGTTGTGGGCAAAGAACCGCCCGTCGAGTCCACCCACCTCTTTATAATCGCACGCACGCACGAGGAGAGCAGCACCAGTAGCCCAAAGAATGTCAGCAACATCGTCGTACTGACCATCATCGCGCTCCACCGTCTCGAAAATGCGTCCACGGCAGAACGGATAGCCATAGCGGTCAATGAAGCCCCCGCAGGCACCGGCATACTCAAAGCTGTCGCGGTCGAAGATGGAAAGCAGCTTAGGCTGGCAGGCAGCCACGTCGGGATGAGCGTCCATGAACTCAATCAGCGGTGTCAGCCAGTGGTGGGTCACCTCAATGTCGGAGTTCAGCAACAGATAGTACTCAGCCTCTATCTGCGCAAGGGCCTTGTTGTAGCCGTCGGCAAAGCCCCAGTTCTTATCCAGCACAATAAGACGGCACTCGGGAAAATGCTCCCTGAGCAGTTCCAGGCTGTCGTCGGTCGAGGCATTGTCGGCCACGTAGACCACAGCTTCGTCGCGCGAGTATCGCAACACGCTGGGCATATATTCCCGGAGCATCTTGGCCCCGTTCCAGTTCAGTATGACAATGGCAAGCTTTTCCATAGTTAGGAGTTAGGAATTAAGAATTGGGAGTTAGGAGTTTTTGGATGCGCAGGGCTGTCTTGTCGCGGTTGAAGCCGTCGAGCACCACGGAGATAAGCTGGTTGTCATATTCCTCACGGGCTTCCGATGGCGGCAGCTCCACACGGATGTAGTTCGGCGTAAAGCCATGCATGGCACGGCCACGGCCTGCCTTCTCAAAGAGCACTTCAGCCGTCTGACCCACAAAGCTGGCATAGAAAGCCTGTGTCTTTTCGTCTGACAGCTCCAGCAGACGCTTGCTCCGCAGCTTCTTGTCCTGCTCGGCAACCACATGGGGAATGCGCAGCGCAGCAGTACCGGGACGCTCAGAATAGGGGAACACATGCAACTGGGTCACAGGCAGAGCCTCCAGAAAACGGAACGTCTCTTCAAAGCATGCTTCCGTCTCGCCACGGCAACCCACCATCACATCAACGCCAATGAAGGCATCGGGCATCAACTGCTTAATCTTCATAATCTTATCGGCAAACAGCTGCGTGTCGTAATGGCGGTGCATCAGCTGCAGCACCGTGTCGCTGCCGCTTTGCAGGGGAATATGGAAATGAGGCATGAAAGCCCGGCTACTGGCACAATAGGCTATCAGCTCGTCGCTCAGCAAGTCGGGTTCAAGACTGCTGATGCGGTAGCGGCGTATGTCCTCCACACGGTCGAGGGCCTTTACTAAGTCCAGAAACTGTTCACCGGTGGTCTTCCCGAAGTCACCTATGTTCACGCCCGTCAGCACAATCTCCTTGCCGCCCTCGGCAGCTGCCTGCCTGGCCTGACTGACCAGCGAGGCAATGTCGGGATTGCGACTGAAGCCACGGGCGTAGGGAATGGTGCAGTAGGTGCAGAAATAGTCGCAGCCGTCCTGCACCTTCAGAAAATAGCGTGTGCGGTTGCCGCGCGAACAGCTGGGCGCAAAGGTCTTGATGTCCTTCGTCTTCACAGAATAGAACTTCTTACCCGGCTGTAGGAGGCCACTCTGCATGCTTGCCCCACCCGACCATGCATCTGACAGGAACTGCACAAGACTGGCTTTCTCGTTGGAGCCAAGCACCAAGTCAACACCCTCTATCTTCGACACCGTCTCGGCCTCCAACTGTGCATAGCAGCCCGTCACCACCACAAAAGCATTGGGATGCTGACGAACCATGCGGTGAATCATCTGCCTGCACTTATGGTCAGCCACATCAGTCACCGAACAGGTGTTCACAAGCACCAAGTCGGCCTGCTCGTCTTTGGCTGCAAGCCTCACTCCCAACTCCTGAAGCATCTTGCCGAAAGTAGATGTCTCAGAGAAGTTCAACTTGCACCCAAGCGTCATGTATGCAGCCGTCTTGCCTTGAAAGGCCGAAGAGTCTATCATATATATATAAATAGGTGTTATTTTAAGACGCGGCAAAGGTACACAAAATTATTGAAAAAAGGGCTGAAAATGCCAAAAAACGCTTGAGTGTAATTTTGATACCAATTTTTAACATTTCACAATCATCTGATTTTCAACGCATTGCGAAAAAGTTACAAAAACGGCCTAAAAAAAATCGAAAAAAATGTATCGTCGTATCAAAAAAATGTATACCTTTGCAGCGTTTTAATTAACAAATGATTGTTTTACAGATTTAAAAAAGCAAAGAAATGAAAAAGATTGCATTTATGTTCGCAGCAGCTGCCCTGTTCGCAGCTTGTGGTCAGAAGCAGGCTCCCGCTCAGGAAGCTGAGGTTGAAGAGCCCGTTGAGGCTATGGAAGAGGTTATCGACTCTGCTGCCGCTTGGGAGCTCGTTGGTGACACCACTGGCATGGAGGCTGATTCTATCGCCGCTAAGTTCGCCGCTGCTGTTGACACCCTGAAGGCTCGTGCCGCCGCTGCCGCTGAGGAAGTGGTTGAGGGTGCTGAGGAGGCTGCTGAGGCTGCTACCGCCGAGTAATCTCACTCAACGAACTAAATCGAAAGTGATACCGCTGGACGTGAGTTCAGCGGTATTTGTTTTAAACAACACTACAACAATCATGACACCCGAATTTATCCTCAATATTTTCATTGCAGCCATGCTGGGTGGAGCCATCGGACTCGAACGCGAATACCGTTCGAAGGAAGCAGGATTCCGCACCCATTTCCTCGTAGCACTTGGCAGCGCACTCTTCATGATTCTTTCTGCCCACGGCTTCGACTCCGTTGTTGGCACACCTGGTGTTCGTCTCGATCCCAGCCGAGTAGCCTCACAAGTAGTCAGCGGCATCGGCTTCATCGGTGCCGGTACCATCATCTTCCAGAAGCATGTGGTCAAGGGACTCACCACGGCTGCTGGCCTGTGGGTCACATCGGCCATCGGTATGACAGCCGGTGCAGGCATGTTTGTGCTGGCTGCCTCAGCCACCGTCATGGTGCTTCTCTGCCTGGAGGC
>CAMZBS010000090.1 GCA_947304695.1 uncultured Prevotella sp. | reverse complement strand
TTTGAATCAAAAGGCAAACAACGTTACACCTTTTATTATATATACGCGCGCGTAAAAAGGCACTTTTAAGAAAAGGTGCGAATTTTCTGACATTTGAGACTATTTACACGCGAACTGATTCACAAACCTTATTTTCATCAGCAAATGATTCGCAAAAAAATATTAAAAAGGAGGGCTTTCTTATCTATTCAACATCATTTTTTATTACTTTTGCACAGATATAACGAAACAAAACCAAAAACAATTCAAATTTCAAGAACACAGAGAAAACAAAACGAACGGTCAAGCTGGCCTTACCACTAAGACTGGAAGGACACAGGGCAGCAGCCTGACACAAACAATCAAAAAACTACCATCTAATCCTGCGCTCACTGCCCGGAAGGCGTAAGAAGAGAATTACTAACTAATCAAGAAAATGAAAAAACATCTACTGAAATCATTGTTCCTGTGTTTGCTGATGATACTGGGCGTATCGAATGCTTGGGCAGCGGACAAGATTGTAACAAACTACAGTTTCAACGATGAGGCATCGCCCACAGTTACCGCTGGCAAGAATGCCACCTTGTATTATACGAAAACCTCAGTTGTTACGAATTCGACATTCCTTGCAATTATGTCCGGTAATTTCAAAAGTGCAGACCGTGGATGGAACAACATCGAAATTACTGACCAGGATTTAAGCGAGGAAAACTGGACTTTGACCTTTTATTGGGCAGGCTACAGCGGTTGCAATGGCAGTTCCAACGGATATGGATATACAAAAGTATATGCAGGAGAGACTGAACTTGTTTCACTTGAAGACATAGCGAACTTCCAGAACACCATTAACATTTTAGATAAAACCATTGCATGCGCACCCTGCAACAAAAGCACGCGTGGAAAAGAAACCAGCATTGACGCACTGAATACCTCAAGCCTCTGGTATAAGTTCACGATGACAGGCAGTAAAGAAGATGGCGTAAAACTTACAGTTGCGCCTGCCAATGGTGGTGATGCAGTTATTGACAACGTTAATGTTTCAGAAAACAATGTCACACCAACAAAAATAGCTCTTCAAGTAAGTAGTTTGGGCTGCTATGCTATTGACGAACTGAAGCTGACATATCTGACCAACGAAGCTATTGCCAACATTCCAGCGATTGAACTCACAAAAGTGAGCGGCAACGACCGCATCTATACTGCAACTATTGGTGACGGTGAAACCTTGCACTATATTGTTCCTGGTGGTGAAGAGCAGACTTCAACGGCAGCCGAGACCCAGATTACGGTGACACAAGACGGTGAGCTCGTGATTTGGACTACCAACGGAGAAGCCACTTCTGAGCAGGTAAAATTAGACGTTACCACTGGTTCTGTTTCTCTGGCTGACATCAAGCTCAGTCTTACTAATATTACTGCAGGATATGGCAAGACATTCAGCGTAAGCATTGATAACTCTGGCGTTCTCCTGAAGCCCACAGCAACCATCACCTACGACTTTGTTCCTTCAGGCGAAGGCTCTGCCATCACCGGTGCAGCCGTTACCGGACCTATCGAAGCTACCGAAGGTGGCACATATACTTTCACCGCTTCGGCAGAAGGCTACGCTTCTACGACCTACACATTTGAAAACGTAGAAATGGAGCAGTTGAATTCGGTCGACGTGACGACTCTTGACCCCACAACCGTTACAAGCAACTGGGTGAAATATGACGAACAGAAAGTAGTAGGTAGCAACAATCAGTGGGCTGGTAAGGGATTTGCCGAAGCTCGTGATGCCTATTGGTACAATTTCGCATCTGAGACTGCTTCAGAAACCGACATTCTTGAAGGACTGACCGTTGAGTTCAACGAAACCGGAAAGACACTTCAGATTTTCACGGGACTTGGTGCCATGTATCCCGTACACGTACTGGGAACTGATGGCGTAGAGGCATCATCACCTGCTATAACCACGGGAACCATCGGCATTGCCGACCCTGAAGGAAAATATGCACTTATCACTTACCATCCTGGATATGGAACCGCAGTAAGCACTTTGGTTCTGACTGGCGATGAAACTTGGGCAATGAACCGCTTTGACAAAGCCATCACAAAATATGAGGTGTTCAAGGAGAAAGCTCCCGTTGTGGATCCCACTCCCATCATCGTTGATGCTGACTTTGCTTCGCTCGATGGATGGACGCAAGACCACAGCGACTCATTCTTCGAGATCGGCAATGGTCTTATCGGCACTTATCAGGTGAGAAGCGATTTCCCTGCCTCTACCGTTGACGAGACCCATCTCGCAACCGAGTATGCCCTTGGTCTGGAAATGCGCTGGGGCGGACATGCTGCAGTGACCCAGACAACGGCTACGCTTCCCGCAGGCCACTACAAACTGACCTATGATGTGGAGAACACCAACAGCGGCACAAGGGCCGATAAATATGAGAGTCTGTTTAAGGTGATCACACCCGAAACTGTTTGTGTTGACGAAAAAACTGAATGGATGTATGGTGCCACTCCCTGGACAACCCACACCATCCGTTTCGCCCTTACAGAGCCTGCAACCGTAGACATCAGTCTGGGTATTGCTGCTGGTACAACCAATAATCCTCACGCTCAAACGCCTGCGCTTTACGTCAGCCATCTGGCTCTTGAGTCTGAGGTTGTCGATTATACCAATTATATTGTCAACGCCGACCTGAAGGGTGAAGGTGGCTTCGATGCAACCGGCACTAAGGGCACTGACGGCTCAGGTATCGTGAAGGCTGGCAACAACGCCCAGTTCGACTTCAAGCAGACCATTGAGAACCTGCCCGCAGGCAAGTATAAGCTCACCGCACAGGCTGCTTATCGCTACGGTGGTGACGAAGCTGTCGAGGCTGCCGCTATTGCTGCCGGCACTGAGACCAAGCTGGCTAAGCTTTATGCTACCGTTGGCAAGAAGACCGTTGAGGCTGCTGTTCAGAACCGCTACGACGGTGCTTCTGAAACCGACTATGCTAACGGCAACGGTTCTGCGATTGTGAATGACAAATACGTTCCCAACTCGAGTGCTGCTGTTACGGCATGGTTCGAGGCCGGTCAGTATGTGAACGAAGTGGTGTTCAACAATGCAGAAGACGGCCCTGTGACCATTGGTATCGTGAAAACCGCTCAGCCCGAGGCTGGCGACTATACCGTGATTGGTCCCTGGACACTGACTCGCATTGATGATGCTGAGGAAGAACCTGCTGAAGAGGAGGGTACCGACATGACCAGCAAGATTGTCAACCCGAGCTTCGAAGACGGAACAACTGGCTGGACCTATGACCCCAGCAATGACCACGGAGCCAAGGAGAACAGCAATGGTACCTATACCATGACCAACTGCGACGGCAACTACATTTTCAACATCTGGAGCAGCGGTAACGCTATCAGCCAGACTGTCACCGACCTTCCCAACGGTCTCTACAAGCTGAAGGCCGTCATCGCCACCGATCCTGACCACCAGGTGCAGCTGAATGCCAACGGCAAGAGCAAGAAGATCGATGCCAGCCCAAGCGGCAAGGGTGTCGGCGTTGAAGGTGAACTGGAGTTCAACGTGCTTGACAACACTGCTACGATTGGTGCCGAAGGCGTGAATAAGTACTGGTACAAAGTCGACAACTTCCGCCTGTTCTTCATCAAGGATTTCGACCTTGAAGATCTGGCAGCCATTTACGAAACGGCACTCGCCGAGGCAAAGGCCGTGGAAGGCAAGATGAACGCTGAAGTCAAGACCGCTCTCGACGCTGTCATTGCCGCCAATGTAGACAAGAGCAATGCCGATGCATTGGCCGCTGCTGCGGATGCATTGATCAAGGCCACCGCTACTGCCAACAACAGTGTGGCTGCATACGCTAAAGCCAAGGAAGCCCTGGATGCCATGAAGCACCAGATGGACAACACCAATGTCTATACTGAGGACGAGTTCAACAACTATAATAACACGTACACCAGCTTAACGGCTGACTACGAGGCTGGCCTGCTCAGCGACGAGGTGGCTGCCAAGACGGAGAATCCCGAGAAGACCACTGGCTGGCACGATGCCAACATCGTGGACAACTTCCTGCTCTCAGCATGGGACACCAATCCCGACTTCATCGACCCGGCTCCTTACTATATCAACACCTGGTCGACTGAGGGTGAGAACGACGGCACCAACTTCACCGTACCTTTCTTCGAGTACTGGACTGGCGACGCCAACTCACTGGGTGAGCGCACGCTGACCGCTACGATGACCAACCTGCCTGCCGGTGAATACGACGTGACGGCTTGGGTACGTGTTCGCATGAAGAATGGTGCCGAGGCACCTGCCTACGGCATTACATTCCAGGCTAACGACGGCGAGGCTGTCGACGTGGCTGCTGGTGATCAGGTGGGCACAAGCCAGTTCTTCCTGAAGGAGTTCACTGCTACAGGCACTGTTGCCGAGGACGGCGTGCTGAAAATCAAGTTCAACGTGGCTGCCGACAACAACATCAGCTGGCTGTCGTTCAAGAACGTGAAGTATGCCCTGAATGCCCCCGCTACCGCCAAGAAGGCTCTTGAGGCTGAGATTGCCGCTGCCGAAGCACTGTTGCTGACAGGTGGTTCCGAGGAGGACAAAGCCAAACTGTCTGCAGCCATTGATGCTGCCAAGGCCGCTGCCGGAACCGAGGGAGCTTCTGCCGAAACCCTGACTGCTGCACTGGCATCGCTGAAGGGAGCCGAAGCAGCCTTCAACACCTCTGTCGGCATCAAGAGCGTAGAGGTTGTCAAAGCAGGCAAGACCATCTTCAACCTGAACGGCCAGAAGATACAGAAGACCCAAAAGGGACTCTATGTTATCGACGGCAAGAAAGTGATTGTGAAATAAGTCTTTTCCATCATTAATTTTGGTGTGGCACCCATTGCATTGCAGCGATGGGTGCCACTTTTTTCTGTCAGAAAAGCATGTTTTTAGCATATTTCCAACAAAAACATATACATATCTTTGGTTATATGCAAGAAATAATGTACTTTTGCACCCAAATTTTGTATAAATATTCTTTGTAAAGAAAAAGATGAAAGTAAAGAACAACAGACTGGAAGCATTGAGGCTCATCATTTCGAGCCAACAACTGGGAAGCCAGGAAGAACTGTTGAGCGCACTGCAAAAGGAAGGTTTCAAACTGACCCAGGCCACGCTGAGCCGCGACTTGAAACAGCTGAAGGTGGCCAAGGCCGCCACCATGGGCGGCAACTACGTTTATGTACTGCCCAACGAGTCGGTCTATAAACGTGTGTCCACCCCGTCGTCAGTTCGTGAGATGATGGAGATGCCCGGTTTCATGAGCATCAACTTCTCCGGCAACATGGCTGTCATCAAGACCCGTCCCGGCTACGCCAGCAGCATTGCCTGGAACATCGACAACAGCGCGCTGCCTTGTCTGCTGGGAACCATTGCCGGAGCCGACACCATTTTCGTTGTCATCAAGGAAGGTGTCAGCCAGCGGGAAGTCATCAGCGAACTGGCCAAAGTAGTGCCTAATCTTAAATAAAGAAAATAGCTACCGCTTTATATTATAATATGGAGAAAGAAGAAATAGAAGTATTGGTGGCTGCCCCAGAGCACGAAATCTACGTGGACACCATCCTCGACACCATTGCCGAGGCAGCCAAGGTGCGCGGCACTGGTATTGCCAAGCGCACCCACGAATATCTGGCCAACAAGATGAACGAGGCTAAAGCCGTGATTGCCCTTCGCAAGAGCGACGGACGCTTTGCCGGTTTCAGCTATATCGAGACCTGGGGCAACAAGCAGTATGTCACCACATCGGGCCTCATTGTTCACCCCGACTTCCGTGGTCTGGGACTGGCCAAGCGCATCAAGGACATGACCTTCACACTGGCCCGCACCCGCTGGCCGCATGCCAAGATATTCTCGCTGACAAGCGGTGCTGCGGTGATGAAGATGAACACCGAGCTGGGCTACAAGCCCGTGACGTTTGCCGAACTGACCGACGACGAGTCTTTCTGGCGTGGCTGCGAAGGCTGCATCAACGTCGATGTGCTTCACCGCACCGGCCGTAAATACTGCATTTGCACTGGCATGCTCTTCGACCCTACCGAGCAACTGCCAGCCAAGATTCCAGAAGAGGTGCTGGCACGCATCCGCCATTTGGAAGAAATTGATGAAAACTAAAAACAAATAAAAGATATGAGCAAGAAGAAAGTTGTAGTAGCATTCAGTGGTGGACTTGACACCAGCTACACCGTGATGAAACTGACCCAGGACGGTTACGACGTTTATGCCGCATGCGCCAATACCGGCGGCTTCAGCGACGAACAGCTGAAGAAGAACGAAGAGAACGCCTACAAGCTGGGTGCCGTACAGTATGTGACGCTCGACGTGACGCAGGAGTACTACGCCAAGTCGCTGAAATACATGATCTTCGGCAATGTGCTGCGCAACAACTGCTATCCCATCTCGGTGAGCAGTGAGCGCATCTTCCAGGCCATCGCCATCGCCCGCTATGCCAAGGAGATTGGTGCCGATGCCATTGCCCACGGTTCCACGGGTGCAGGCAACGACCAGATACGCTTCGACATGACGTTCCTCGTGATGGCTCCCGGCGTGGAGATCATCACGCTGACACGCGACAAGAAGCTGACCCGCAAGGAGGAAGTGGACTTCCTGAACGAGCACGGCTTCTTTGCCGACTTCACCAAGCTGAAATACTCCTACAACGTGGGCATCTGGGGCACCAGCATCTGCGGTGGCGAACTGCTCGACCCCACCCAGGGCCTGCCTGAGGAGGCTTATCTGAAGCACGTCACCGCCAAAGAGCCCGAGTCACTGCTGAAGATTGAGTTCGAGAAGGGCGAGATTGTCGGAGTCAACGGCGAGAAGTTCGACGACCGCGTGAAGGCCATT
>CAMZBS010000089.1 GCA_947304695.1 uncultured Prevotella sp. | reverse complement strand
CACCCATCGGGTGATCGTGCGGGTTCATCACAACACCACGGTTGTGCGGACGGCGGCCCAACCAGCGCGAACGACCAGCCTTACCAGACTGCTCCAGAGCGTGGTCTGAGTTACCTACAGCACCAACAGTAGCCTTACAAGCAGAAAGCACCTTGCGTGTCTCACCCGAGGGGAGCTTTATCACGCAGTAGGCTCCTTCACGAGAAGTCAACTGAGCAAAATTACCAGCCGAACGAACAAGCAGAGCACCCTGACCAGGACGGAGTTCAATGTTGTGAATCACCGTACCCACGGGGATGTTGGCGAGCGGCAGACTGTTACCAATCTCAGGTGCAGCCTCAGCTCCAGACATCAGAGTCGTACCAACCTGCAGTCCATTAGGAGCAATAATGTAACGTTTTTCACCATCTGCATAGAAGAGAAGTGCAATGCGAGCCGAACGGTTAGGATCGTACTCGATTGTCTTCACCACAGCAGGAACACCATCTTTCTCTCGTTTGAAGTCGATCAGACGATACTTCTTCTTGTGACCGCCACCCATATAGCGCACGGTCATCTTACCGGTGTTGTTTCGACCGCCGGTAGAACGCTTACCGTAAACGAGAGACTTCTCTGGCACGGATGCAGTAATATCCTCGAACGTGCCAATAATCTTGTGCCTTTGACCCGGAGTTACGGGCTTTAATTTACGTACTGCCATTTCTTATTAATCGATATTGCTGTAAAAATCAATTTCTTCACCCTCTTTGAGTGTGACAATAGCCTTCTTGAAGGCGTTCTTCTGTCCCTTCACGAGACCTGCCTTCGTATAGCGCTGGGAGCGCTTACCGGCATAACGGTTCGTATTAACGTCTTCTACCGTAACGTTGTAGAGAGTCTCGACCTCTTTCTTAATTTCGAGCTTGTTAGCCTCCGGACGGACTACGAAACCATAGCGGTTGGGCCGCTTTTCCGTAATCTTGGTCATCTTCTCAGTGACCAGGGGTTTTATAATAAATGCCATAATCTAATGTCTCCTTATTACTTGTTTAAGATTCCGTCGATGGTCTCCAGCGACTTCTCTGTTACCACAAGAACGTCTGCATTCAATACCTTGTAGGTGTTGATTGATGCAGCTTCCATCACTTCCGTACGCTGTAAGTTGCGAGCCGACAAATATACGTTTTTATTCGTATCCGGCAAAACGAAGAGCAGCTTCTTTCCCTCGACTTTCAGATTTTTAGCAATCTTTACCATTTCTTTTGTCTTAGGAGCTTCAAAGTTGAAGTCTTCGACAACCAATATTGCATTTTCCTGAGCCTTGTAGGTAAGAGCCGAACGGCGGGCCAACTGCTTCACCTTCTTGTTGAGCTTGAAGCTGTAGTCGCGGGGCACAGGACCGAACACGCGGCCACCACCACGCAGCAGGGGTGAATTGATGTCACCGTGACGAGCACCGCCGCCACCTTTCTGGCGACCCAGCTTACGGGTGGAACCCGAAATTTCGCTACGCTCCTTCGACTTTGCATTGCCCTGACGCTGATTGGCCAAATACTGCTTCACGTCGAGATAGATCACGTGGTCATTAGGCTCAATGCCAAAGATAGCCTCATTCAGAGTTACCTTTCTTCCGGTCTCCTGACCGTTGATGTTCAATACACTAACTTCCATCTTACTTCTGAATTAATACGGTTGAACCATTGCATCCGGCACAGCTGCCCTTCACGAGAAGCAGGTTGTGCTCCGGAATCACCTTTAACACTCTGAGATTCTGGGTCGTCACACGGTCGCCACCCATCTGGCCGCCCATGCGCATGCCCTTAAACACCTTAGCGGGGTACGAGCAGGCACCGATAGAACCCGGCTTGCGGGCACGGTCGTCCTGACCGTGAGTAGCCTGACCTACACCACCGAATCCATGGCGCTTCACAACACCCTGGAAACCTTTACCTTTCGAGGTACCAACAACGTCGACAAACTCAGCATCGCCGAACAGATCGACGGTGATTGTGTCACCGAGGTTGTACTCCTCGTCAAACTTGAACTCGGCCAAGTGGGCCTTTGGTGTTGTGTTAGCCTTCTTGAAGATACCCATCATTGCTTTGGTGGTGTTCTTCTCCTTCTTCTCACCGAAGGCGAGCTGAACGGCCTTGTAACCGTCCTTCTCAACAGACTTCACCTGAGTGACAACACAAGGACCAGCTTCGATAACAGTGCACGGCACATTCTTACCGTCGGCACTGAAAACGGATGTCATTCCGATTTTTTTTCCAATCAATCCTGGCATTTCAGTTTTTGAATTTAAATAATAATTGTGTATATAAAAATTTTTCCTTTTGAAGTGTCATCTTGCTGCCTGTGCGCACAATCCACTTCAAAAGGAAACTCCAACCGCTTCATCATTGAAGGCTAAGTTGCTCTTTTTCAGTGTATTGATAGCATTCATACCAGCGCAATACCACTTTTGCGGCTGCAAAGGTACACATTTTTTTTCATTTACACAAATATTCTTGTATCCCAAGAGCCAAACAAATACAAGTTTTACGTTTTTTTAAAACTTTGAATCACTTTTTGAACATTTAGAAGCAACAAAACACAACAATTTTCATTGTTTTTGGGGTACAAGTTGCTTGTCTACGACCGTGAAATTAGGATTGTCGGGATGCAGGCGTACACGGGTCAAACGGTCGCAATCCTTAAAGACTTCCTTTCCGAAACTGGCCAACGACTTAGGCAGGTTAACGGAATAGAGGTGTTTGCAGTAAGAGAATGCGTAGTTGCCCACCAGCACCAGTCCTTCGGGCAGTGTCACGTTGAGCAGCGCATTACACGACGTAAAGGCATTGTGGCCAATAGCCATCAGTGTTTCTGGAAAACGTACGCCCAACAGATTCGAGCATCCGCTGAATGCAGCATTACCAACCACACGCAGTTTTGAACCGAAAACCACATAATTCAGCGTACGGCAGCGGAAAAATGCAAACTTACCTACAGCCTGCAAAGAGCGCGGTGCTACCAAGTGCGACAGATAGGTACAGTCGAAAAAGGCCGAGTCAGGAAGCGTATCCATCTCCACATCCTCCATGTTGACAGTGCGCAGCAATCCCGTCTGAATCATGTTACGCAGCACGGCAAAGTCGCAACTGTCCATCCGTCCGCTCAGCCTGATGTGGCGCGTGGACAACTGCTCCTGCGGACTGAGAAGTGTCTGCAGCGTGCCAGGCTGACTCACTGCCACCACCTTCGTAGCAGCATGGTAACTGCTGTCGGCCACATCTACAAGCAACCACTGGTCACGGCTGTATCCGTCAAGGTCGTCCAAATCATAATAGCCGTCGCGATTACCGGCCCATCCCCAGTTCACATGTACCTTCCGCTTGTTGCAACCATCGATAATAAACAGATGTCCGGCATCTTTGTCCTTGTCTTTATTATAGCCCCGGTAAATCACAGGGCGTCCTGCTTTCAGTTCTGAGAAGATGAGTTGACGGAACAGGCTGTCACGTCCGGGGGTGTCAAACTTCGCACGCTCATAGACCCCCATCTCATTGCTGTACCCGAGCAGCCTTTTCAAGGCACCCATCATCAGCAAGATGGAAGTACTGCTGCCCTTCTCGCCGTAGTCTGTAAATGACGACACACCGCAGTCGCTGATGAGCTTTGCCACAGCCACCAGCTGTTCTTTCGGTAATCCCTGAAAAGCCGAGCGGTACATTAGATTCCAGTCATACGTATACTTCCCGTCGGGACTCATCGAAGGATAGCGGTGGTAGTTCACAATCTGTGCCATGGCCACCGGCCCACAACCAGCCAACATGTGTCCCGTCTTACCGTCCTCCTTCTTTACTTTCGGACACAGCAGGTTGAAGGGATTCTCCTGTCCCCAGTTGGTGTGTATCAGGGGCTTGACTGCTTCAGGAAACTCATACTTCTCCTGTGCTGCCAGTCCTTGACCCGACAGTAACAGGACTACCATAAGGCAGAGCCTTGTTCTAAGGCTGTAATGCATCTTCATTACCATGTTCTTTGTTTGCCATGCAAAATTAAACAAAATAATCCACACATGCAAACCTTCTGTATGAAAAAAGTTGTAACTTTGCAACCACATTACATTTCTATGAGAACAATGGACAGAAGCAAGGAGATATACAAAGTGACGCTGGCAGGCGGTGCAGTAAACGTGGTGCTGCTCGCGTTCAAGTTTGTGGCAGGTATCATGGGCCACAGTGCCGCCATGGTGGCCGACGCGGTTCACTCGCTCAGCGACCTGATAACCGATGTCGTAGTACTGGTATTCGTACGCATCAGTGCAATGCCGCAGGACAAGTCACACGACTACGGCCACGGCAAGTATGAGACGCTGGCCACCGCCATCATCGGACTGGCACTGCTGGGTGTGGCACTCCTTATTATATATAATGGTGGTGTGAAAGTGTCAGCATGGTTTGACGGTGAAGAGATTGCAGCACCAGGCATGCTGGCCTTGTGGGCGGCCCTGCTATCTATCATTTTGAAGGAGGGTGTCTACCGTTATTCCATGACCAAAGCCCGCCAACTGGACTCTTCGGTCGTGGAAGCCAACGCCTGGCACCACCGCAGCGATGCACTCTCATCAGTGGGCACAACCATCGGCATTGGCGGTGCCATCTTCTTAGGTGAGCGATGGACAGTGCTCGACCCACTGACATCGATTGTCGTGGGCGTGATCATCGTCAAAGTGGCCTTCGACCTGCTGCGCAGCGGCATTGGCGATCTGACGGAACAGTCGCTGCCCGATGCCATAGAAGAAGAGATCCTGTCACTCGTAGCAACCGTCCCTGGCATTGATACGCCCCACGACCTGCGCACCCGTCGCATTGGCAACCACTACGCTATTGAGCTTCACATCCTCATGGACGGCAGCATCACGCTCCACGAAGCACACGAGAAGGCCACCGCCGTAGAAGACCTGCTGCGCCAGCACTACGGACAAGACACCCATGTGGCTATTCACATGGAACCGGAATATTAGAGACAAAAACATATAATTAAAGAACGAATAAGAATAACGTATTTAAAATTTTTCGTACCTTTGCACCGACTTTTTAATTTTTTTTATCTCAAAAAAGATTGTTTATGAAGAAGTTTACTCTAATGATGATGGCGGCCTAGATGGCCGTAATGTCATGGGCACAGACTCCCGTCTGCATGGGAGCAAACCTGCTGCCGGAACAGTTTGCCACCAAGGCGGCAAAGATGACAAAGCACACTCTTGAGAAAAAGGAACGGACTCCGCACCAGCTCCTCAAGGCCCCTGCACAGCAAGCCAAAGTAAAGTGGGCAAAACGCAACCCAGAGAATCTTATTAACCTAAACCCACCAGCAGTATTGACGGGAAGTGGGCCGACAACGTACATCGTGAAGAACTATGCCTTCACGGAAACGAACTATGGCACCTCGGAAGAGCCTGACATTCAGCTTGAACCTGCTGCAATGGAACGTTTTACAGAATCGTGGACCATCACACCCACTGATGATGCCGCAAACACGGTGGAAATCATCGGTATCAACAACGGCTACGAAACAGTGACCGCTACCATCGATGCAACGGCCAACACCATCACCATTCCCTGCAGACAGAAAGCGGCTGTGACGGAATACGGCGATGTCTACCTCTTCAACTACACTGGCAAGGAGAACCTTGTAGGCACCATCACCAGTGAAGGCATCGTGTTTGCCGACCTGTGGTATACAGCGTTTATCGACGGCGAATATGCTGGTTGGGCCCACGATGATTCTTATTACAATTACACCAGCGAGCGTTTCAGCAAGGTGGCCATCGACGGCACTGACATCTACATTCAGGGACTTCTGCCACAGTGTCCCTACGGATGGGCCAAGGGTGTCATCAGCGGAACCACCGTCACCATTCCCCGCATGCAGTGCCAGGGCTGTAGCGATGGTAATTATGTCTTCCTGACTAGCTTCGACATCGAGAGCATGGAATTCAAGGACCTCGTCTTCGAATACAATGCCGACGAAGACATCTACATGACATACGACATGCTCATTGGCAACACCAACACGGAAGAGCTGAGCATCCTGCCGCCCTACTTGTCTGGCATGACCATCGGCACGGAGAAGATTCCCGAGCTGGCTCAACTGCCCGAAGGTGCTGAGGTGAAGGAATATCCTTTAGTGGGACAGCATGTTGTCGACGGATATGCTTTGGAGTTTGAAAGAACCGTCAACGTGGCCGTCGTAGACAATGACGTCTATCTGCAGGGACTTAATTCAGTGGTACCCGAGCCTGGGTAAAGGGCACAAACGTTGGCGACGGCATCGTTATCTTCCCAACAGGACAGAACTTCGGTGTAGATGAGACCAAGGACTTAGATGGCAATGTCTTCTTCACCCAACAGTACTTCTTCGTGGGTGGTAATTACCAGACTGGCAAGATAGAAGACGTCATCATGATCTACAATGCCGAAAAGAACTACAATGAGTTGCAGAATGAGCTGATGGTGAGCAACAAGAAGTCAACGATTGAAATTGTGGAATGGTACCTGCATGGCACTACCATTGGACAGAAGGAGGAGAGCAACCTGCCCCCGCTTATGACCATTACAGTTCCCGAAGATTTTCAGCGGGAAATCTGGACGCTTGAAGCTCCCGAAATGATTTATGAAGAAGAAAACTTCACAGCACAAGTCTACAAGAGTGAAGACGAAATTAAGACCTGGAAGAAGATCGGTGTTCAGAGCATCTATTATGGAGGTGGCGAACGCAACGTGTCGAACATCATTTGGGCCGAGAACCCCGCCTACGATGGTGACGAAACAGGCATCGCCAACATCGGAAAGGACTCGCAGGCACCGAAAGTGTACTTCAACCTGCAGGGCCACCCCGTAACTGCTCCAGCCAAGGGCCTTTATATTGTTAATGGCAAGAAAGTCGTGATCAAGTAAACCTATCATCAACACAGAGGCACGAAG
>CAMZBS010000088.1 GCA_947304695.1 uncultured Prevotella sp. | reverse complement strand
CAACCCTTCCGTGGTGGCAACAACCAGGCAGGCCGCTCAGAGTACGGTGCTTCGTTCTATCCCGTGCTTCACAATGATCTCATCCCCTACATCGACCAGAACTTCCGTACCAAGAGCGACCGTGAGAACCGTGCTATGGCAGGTCTCTCATGGGGTGGTCACCAGACCTTCGACGTGGTGCTTCAGAACCTCGACAAGTTTGCCTGGCTGGGAACCTTCAGCGGTGCCATCTTCGGTCTCGACGTGAAGACTGCCTACAACGGTGTGTTTGCCGATGCCGACGAGTTCAACAAGAAGATTCACTACATGTACATGAACTGGGGTTCTGAGGACTTCGTCAAGAGTGGCCCCATTGTGGAGCAGTTACGTGCTCTGGGCATCAAGGTCGACAGCAGTGAGAGTGCTGGTACAGGTCATGAGTTCCTCACTTGGCGTCGTGGTCTCCACGAGTTCATTCCCCATCTGTTCAAGAAGTAATCCCACCTGTTTAGGAAGTAATTCCGCAACCAAAAACAACTGAGGCTCAGTCATCATGTAACTGAGCCTCAGTTGTGTTATAACTAAGCCTCAGTTGCGGGATAACTGAGGCTTAGTTGAAAAGTCATAGAAAGTCAGCTGTTTTCTTACTTACAGAGCCTCACTTCGCTGATGCGGGGTGTCTGTCGGCCTTGTGCGGCAGCGATGCCGAGGGTAATGGGGGTAGCAGGCTTGAGATTGGCGGGAAGGGGCAGGGTGGCTATGCCCTGGTGGTCGAAGCGCAGGGTGCCCAAGGGCTGGCCGTCGATGGTCACGGCTATCTCCTCACGGTCGGGGAATCCTTTCAGCCGGAGGGTGCGGGCCTCGCCGGGCTTCATCTGATAGGTGAAGGCTGTGCGGGTGCGGCGCCAGTGAATGCCCTCGTCGCTGCCGTTCCAGGAACCTTGTCCGGCAAAGAAGTGGTCGCTTTCCGACTGCTGCTCACCGCAGTAGACCTTGTCGGTGGTCTGTGCCTCCAGTTCCATGCGGGCCTTCTCTTCGGCAGCCATGCGGGCCTGCTGCTCGTCCCATTGCGACTGGGAGTAGAGGGGGAAGTAAATCTGGTAGCGGCACTCGTAGAGCTGGTAGAAAGGCTGCAGCGTCATGCCCTCAAACTGGGGCAGTGTGACACCTTTCAGACGGAACTGCATGGGTCGTCCGTCGACGGGCTCCAGGTGGGACAGAATCTCATCGGGTGAGCCGATGATGGCTGGCATCTGGGTGGCAGGAATCTTGGGGCCATTGGCAATGTGGCCGCCACGGCTGTCATCGGCAAAGAGACCGTCCTGTCGGTCGGTGCCGGTCTTGGCGGCAAGGACGATGGGGCCGTAGAGGAAGGAGTACTGAGGCTTGCCGTCGGGTGTGGTCATGGCAGCGAGGTGCATGGGCAGGTCAATGTGTATGCGGTCGCCGTCCTGCCATTTGCGGGTGATGACCAGATAACCGCCTTCGTTGCGGGAGTCAGCGGATGAGCCGTTCACTACGGCCTTGATGTCGTTTGTCCATTCCGGCATGCGTATTCTGACGCTGAACTGGCGGGCCTTCTTCAGATGGAGGGTGATGTCGGTAGACGGCTCCTGTGGGAAGTGGTTCTCCTGCTTGACGGTGAGGTCGTCCCAGTTGAGGGTGGAGGGAATGAAGAGGTTGACGATGAGGTTCTGGCCTTCATGGGCATAGATCATCTCACCGTAGCGGGCAGGGTTCTCCAGTCCGGTGCCCACGCAGCACCACATGGAGGTCTGTGGCTGGGAGTAGACGCGGTAGTGGCCGGAGCGCATGGGTGTGAAGTACACGAAGCCGCCCTGCACGGGGTTGAGAATGGACAGGATGTGGTTGTAGAGTGCGCGTTCGTAGTAGTCCATGTAGGCTTTGTCGGCCGAAGTCTGATAGAGCATCTTCGTCAGTCGCAGCATGTTGTAGGTGTTGCAGCTTTCGGGGCCTTGCTCCGATGCCAGCAGCCCGCTGAAGTCGTCGGTGGGGTTGAAGTGCTCACGCATGCTGTTGCCGCCTATCGAGACGCTGCGCTGCTTGATGACCACCTGCCAGAAGAACTGTGCGGCCCGGTCCCAGTCTGCGAGTCCTTCGAGGTCGGCAATGCGCTTATAGCCTATGACCTTGGGTATCTGTGTGTTGGCATGCTTGCCCGTGAGGTTGTCTTCGCCCTTGAGCAGCGGTTGCAGCATCTTCTGGTCGCTGAACTGATGGGCCAGTGCGAGGTAGCTTTTGTCGCCGGTGATGTCGGCCACGTCGGCAAAAGTCTCGTTCAGCCCTCCCTGTTCGCTGATGAGCATCTGCTGTATCTGGTCGTCGCTGAGATTCTTGGTCAGCTGAATCATCCAGTTGGTGAGCTTCACCAGCATGTCCTTGGCCTGCTTGCGCCCAGCTATGAGATAGGCATCGCGCAGTCCGGCGTAGATCTTGTGTATATTATAAAGAGGTACCCAGCGGTCGTTCAGTCCGAAGGAGTTAGCTCGGATGTTGCCTTGTGCTATCTCATCCCATATCTTGTCTGGGTCGGGCACACCGCCCAGATAGCCGTCGGTGCGGGCATCCTGGCAGCGTTTCAGTTCGCTGAGGAAATAGTCCAGACGGGCTTCAATCTCCTTGTTGCCCGTGGCGGCATACATGTAGCTGAGGGCTGAGAGGTAGTGACCGCCTATGTGGCCGTCGAGTCCTGTGTTCTCCCAGTTGGTGTAGTTGGCGGCCTTGGGCGTGAGTCCTGCACCTTTCACGTAGGGAGCCAGCAGCCTGTCGGCGTCGAGTCCGAGAAGGTAGTAGATGTCGGCCTGCTGGTTGCGCAGAAACTGGCTGTCGCCTAAGCGGACGCTGCTGATGGGGAAGGTTTCGATGGGGGTGTGGCTGGCGGCTGATGCCCATGAGCTAAAAGCCAGTGCCAGGAGTAAAAATGTTTTTTTCATATTGTTATTGGGATTTTGTGTACAAAGATACGAAATTATTGTAATTTATAATTTGTAATTCATAATTATTTCCTATCTTTGCACCGACAAATCAAAAAAATGAAACACAGGGAAACAACATAACTGAACGGACAGAGCAAATTCTGACAACTACAAACAACAATACATAATGAAAACTACCAAAAGACTACTCTTAGGCCTGGCCTTGTTGCTGGGCAGTGTTGTGGGCAGTGCTCAGCAGCTGGCCTTCCCCGAAGCCCAGGGATGGGGCCGCTATGCCACGGGCGGCCGTACTGGAAAGGTGTATCATGTGACCAATCTGAACGACTCCGGCACGGGTTCGCTCCGCGATGCCGTGAGCCAGCCCAACCGCATTGTGGTGTTCGACGTTGCTGGTGTCATCCGCATCTCGTCGCGCATCGTGTTTGCCAAGAACCTCTATGTGGCCGGACAGACGGCTCCCGGTGAGGGTGTCACCGTCTATGGCGACGGTGTGTCGTTCTCGGGTGCCGACAATATCATTGTGCGCTACATGCGCTTCCGCATGGGAGCCGTGGGCACCAAGGACAAGGATGCCGCTGGTATTGCCAACGGCCAGAACATGATCTTCGACCACTGCTCCTTCTCTTGGGGGCAGGACGAGAACTTCTCCATCAACTGGGACAACAAGGGCACGGCCCCTCAGAACATCACGCTCATGAACTCCATCGTGGGCCAGGGCCTGATGACCCACTCGGCTGGCGGACTGATGCAGGCCGACAACATCACGCTCTACCGCATCCTGCTGGTCGACAACTCTACCCGTAACTTCAAGGTGAAGGGTGTCAACCAGTATGTGAACAACATGGTCTACAACTGGAAGAACTATGCCTACAACATGGGCGGCGACTCTCAAGGCAGTAGCTATGTCAACATTGAGGGCAACCTCTTCATCAACGGCCCCGCTGTGGGCGGCGATGCCCTGACGGGCGGCAACAGCGACTTCCATTTCTATGGTGCTGACAACTGGCAGGACAAGAACCGTGACGGTGTGTATAATCCTACGGAGTTCACTGGCAACGGCGGCGGCGATCGTCAGGCCGTTCCCTACGCCTATCCCGAACTGGAGAAGTGGGCTGCTCGTGACCTGGTAGAGAAACTGCTGCCCGAGGTGGGAGCTTCGCTGCCTTACCGTGACCTGGCCGACTGCTACATGGTCGACGAGGTGCTCAGTTTCGGCACCCGTGGCAAGCTCATCACCAACGAGAACGAACTGCCCATCGGCGTGCCCACGGCATGGAGCTGGTTCAATGGCGAGAAGCTCAACGACACCGACGGCGACGGCATGCCCGATGCCTGGGAAGAAGCCAATGGCTGTGACAAGTCGAAGGACGATGCCATGACCATCAGTGCCAATGGCTATGCCAATATCGAGAACTATATCAATGGCATTACCCGTGCCGACCGCCAGTTCTTCCTCCGCGCTCCCCAGCTGTTGCAGCTGGCCGATGCCACACCCGCCAGCCTCACCCTTACGTGGGCTGACTATACGGATAATGAGGAAGGCTTCATCGTCGAGATGAAGCAGGGCAACACCTTCGTGGAGGTAGGCCGCACAAAGGCCAATACCACCTCCTTCTTAATTGAGAATGCCAACTTGGAACCTGCTAAGGCTTACCTTGTACGCGTTTGCGCTTTCCAGGCTGACAAGAAGTCGGACTACACCCCCGAACTCACCGTAAAGACCCGTCCCGAACAGACCGACATCATCGATGCCGAAGCCTTCACGGGCACCGGCGACGGCCAGTGGTTGATCAATCCCACCGAAGATGAGACCATCACCCTCACGGAGACCACCCCGAAGACTGCCGTCGTCGTGCGCTCCGATGCCCATGTCACCCTTGGCGGCACAGGCTATATTAGCGGTTCGGCCTCGATGAACAAGACTGGCAAGGGCACACTGACCATTGCCTCCGACCAGCAGTACGAAGGAGCAACAGTCCTGCACAATGGTGTCTTCGAGTTCTCGTCGCTGAAAAACGGCGGCGTGGCCAGCGGACTGGGCAAGAGCCAGGAGTTTGCACAGAACTGGGTCATGGACGGTGGTACTTATAAGTATCTCGGTGCGTCAACGGCTACCGACCGTTCGGCTACGCTCTATAGCAACACCGAACTGAACATTGCCAGCAAGGCAGCCGTGGTCACGATGAACGGCAGCATTGAGGGCCAGGGCAATCTGGAGATTGGCGGCGAAGGCCAGTTGCTGGTCAATAAGGATGATTTCTTCAAGTTCGACGGCGACCTCGTTTTGCGGGGCGGCGAGGTGAAGTTGGCCACGAAGGAAATCTCCGACAAGGGCATTGGCACCGCCTCAAAGCTTGTCATGGCAGGCGGCAGCTTCTCAGCTGTAGGCAAAAACGAGGCCGCTGTCACCTTCAACTTCCCCATCGTGGCCCAGGAGGGAACCACCTCAACACTCTATTTCGACTTCTGGAACACTAACAAGTGCAACGTCAGCGGCAGCGGCACCCTGCAATGGGGAGTGACCTATCTGCGTGAATACATTGAAGGCAACTGGGACAACTTCACCGGAAAGCTCATCATCACCAGTGCAGGCAATCACGGCTCCAACCGTCAGTTTGCCATCCGCAACGGCGCGGGCATCAAGAATGCCACCATCCACCTCATGAGCGGAACGGCCATCAATGGAGCCAAGAACGAGTCCACCTACTATCTGGGCGGTCTCTCCGGCGATGCCGGTTCCTACCTGGCAGGCTTCAATGTCAAGGCCAAGGGCTCAGGCACCTGGGTCGTAGGCGGTGCCAATACCGATGAGACCTTCCGTGGCGTGATCAACAACAACGACCAGGCAGGTTCCCACCCCGGTACAACCTCCATTGAGAAGCAAGGTTCCGGCGACTGGCGTCTCACGGGAGCCAACGTCTACAGCGGCACCACCATCGTGACCAAGGGCCGACTCATCGTCAACGGCACCCACAGCGGCACCGGAGCCGTCACCGTGCGCACCGGAGCCACGCTGGCAGGCACAGGGCAGCTGGCCGCCGCTACTACCATCAATACTGGTGGCACCTTGCAGGCAGGCGACACACTCGTCAACGGTCGCGGCCTGACCTTCAACAGTACCCTGAAGCTCAACGGAACGGCTGCGCTCAACGTGCTGGCCAACCGCACCAAGTCGAACACCATCACCCTGAAGGGTGTCACCACGCTGAGCAGCGACGCTGTGCTCATGATCAACGAAGGCGAGGCAATGGACGAAGCCCCCTATAAGGACACCGAATTTCAAATCTTCAATCTCTCAGGCGGCACCATCACTGGCAAGTTCAAGGAAATACTTCCCGCCATCCCCGGCGAAGGCCAGACGTGGGACACCTCAGAGCTTTACACCAAGGGCGTGCTCCGCGTCGTGGGCGGTGAGACCAATCCCGACCAGGGACAGACCAACCCCGAAGAGCCTGTAGGCGAGACCAAGACCGCCCTGCTGGCCTGGGGCAACATGGTGGCCAAGAGCTACGACAATAGCGGTGTGAACAACATGATGGAAGGCGCAGCCAACGACGAAGCCTATGGCTTCTCGCTCGTTTGCACCGGCAATCTTACCAAAGCCTACAGCTCCGCAGGTACCCCCAAGCTCAAGATACCTTACAAGGGCGAAATCCTCGACCGCACCGCCATCAAGCTCTCCAACGGGGCCCAGAACACCGTGTTCATGCCCCAGGGGGCCAAGGCCACAAAGGTCACCTTCTACAGCATCACCGGCACCAACAGCTCCAACCGCACCAGTTGGTGGCGCGAGGTGGCAGGCCAGGAGTACACCGAGGACACCGCTCCCGCCACCATCGACCTCGATGCCCCGCGCGACAACCCCAATGCCATTACCTACGTGCTGGAGAGCGTGCCCGACAAGTTCACCTTCACCAACACCGGCGAACAGCAGTGTGTCATTCTCTACATCGAGTATCACTTCGGTGGCTCCACAGGCATTGAGAGCGTCAGCGCGGCCGTGTCCGTTCCTGTCCGCACATCTTATTTCACCCTTTCCGGTGAACAGGTGTCAGCCCCTGCCCGTGGCCTCTATATCGTCCGCACCACGTTGCCCGACGGAAGAACCGAGTCACGGAAAGTAGTGTTCTGACAACTTCAACCACAAAAAAAGAAAACCTAAAAGTGGAAAGTGGAAAGTGGAAATCTTCGCCTTTACGCAGTTTTATGCGGGTTTCAGAAGATTTCACACCATGAAGACACCCCCGGTATACCTGAAAGTATTACCGGGGGTGTCATCATTTGCTTAGAAGCCCGAAAGGCTGACCATTGCTAGAACAGCGGCCCACGCC